>JBBSSG010000047.1:0-22585 GCA_038242295.1 Mycobacteriales bacterium
ATGTGGCGTGCAGATATAGTGACCCTTTGGCCCAGCCTCGACGAGGCGTTGAAAACGAACATCGAGCCCGTACCGAGGAGATCTATACATGTGCTCTGCCCAGGCCCCGGACCTGCCCGTCGAAGGGCACGCCACGGCGCTGCGCAAGTTCCGTTTCGCCGCGGGCGGAGAGGGCAATGCGGATGAAGGTGGAGCGCGCAAGTTCATCAAGTTGGCGCAGCTAGCCGAAGAGCTCGGTTACGACAGCTTCATGATCCCAGATCACTTGGGCAATCAGGTGGGTCCGATTGCCGCATTGGGAGCTCTGGCAGTGGCTACCGACAAGATCCGGCTCGGCACTGCAGTCCTCGCCAACGGTTTTCGGCATCCGGCGATCTTGGCCAAGGATGCGGCGACCATCGACGTCCTCTCCGGTGGGCGATTGGAGCTCGGACTCGGCGCGGGCTGGATGCGCGAGGAGTACGACAAGGCCGGCATCGCTTTCGATCGTCCGGGTGTTCGTATCGAGAAGCTCGACGAAACCTTGCAAATTCTCGACACGCTGCTGCGTGGCAAGGAATGTAATTTCGAAGGCAAGCACTTCAAGATTACGGGCCTCAAGGGCAGTCCTCGGCCCAGGCAGGGTCCGCGTCCGCCGATCTGTGTCGGTGGAGGTGGCCCACGGATGCTCGCGCTGGCTGCGAAATACGCCGACATCATTTCTGTTGTGCCGAGCACCACCAAAGAGGGAAAGCTTCTACTTTCCGGCATGACGCTGGAAAAGACGATGGAGCGAGTCGAACTCATTCGTAAAGCCGCGGGTGACAGGTTCGACGAGATCGAATTGAATTGGGCCATCACCACCATCGTTGTCACCGACGATCGTGAGCAGATGGCGGAGATGGCATTGGCCGCACTGGACAACGGCTATCCGCCGAATGTCGATGTGGACGTGAAGCTGAGCGTCGAGGACATCCTCGCGTCTCCCTATCTCGCATTCGGCACTTACGAAGAGATTGCCGATCAGATTCGTAACGTTCGCGAAAACACGACGATGTCGTATGTCGGGGTTTTCCCCACGCAAATGGAAGCATTTGCACCGGTCATCGAGCTGCTGAAAGGCGAGTGACCAACGACGTCTCCATCTCGGTGCATTCTGTAAAGAATGCCTGTGATGGAGACGAAAGTAATTGATTATCCAGATAGGTACCAGCTAATAATATTCATGCTGTCTGGCGCCAATATGAGTCGGGGCCGGTGCCCCAAGTGCAGCAGCAGCGGATTCCTGCCGGAGGAGATTGAACACAATGAGCCATAAATTCGATGACTACATCGATGAGAATGGGCACATCGTCATCGCTGAGGGCAAGACACTTGTCCGCCATGTCGAGGTGAACGTAGCCGAGAATGCCGATACTTTGGCATACCGGTTCATGGATTACTCGCGCGAACGCGACGGCGAAGCACACGAGCTGACCTGGTCGCAGTTCGGCATCAGGTTGCGTGCGGTTGCTGGACGTCTGCAGCAGGTGACGAAGCCCGGTGACCGGGTCGCGATCCTGGCGCCGCAGGGACTCGAATACGTGATCGCATTTTTTGCGGCCATTTACGCGGGAACCATCGCGGTCCCGCTCTTCGATCCCGATGAGCCCGGCCATTCCGACCGCCTTCATGCCGTACTCGGCGATTGCAAGCCGGCGGCCATCCTTACCGCCACCAACTCCGCCGCCGGTGTTCGCAGCTTCTTTCGTGCACGTCCCGCCGCCGAGCGCCCCCGGGTGATCGCAGTCGACGCCATTCCCGACAGTGTCGGTGAGGCATGGGTGGAGCACGACGCGAAGCTGGACGATATCGCGTACCTGCAGTACACATCGGGCTCCACGCGTACCCCCGCCGGCGTCGAGATCACGCACCGCGCAGTCGGAACCAACGCGCTGCAGATGGTCGACAGCATGGAGATCACCGAGGATTCGCGGGGCGTGACGTGGCTGCCGATGTTTCACGACATGGGCTTGCTCACGGTCATCGTGCCTGCGCTCGGCGGCAAATACATCACCATCATGTCCCCGCGCGCATTCGTGCAGCGGCCGTGGCGATGGATCAAAGAGCTTGCCGCTGTCTCCGACGGTGCCGGCACGTTCGCGGCGGCACCGAACTTCGCGTTCGAGCACGCCGCCCAGCGTGGTCTGCCCAAGAACGGTGAGTCGTTGGACCTGTCCAACGTGATCGGGCTGATCAACGGCAGCGAGCCGGTCACCACCACGTCGATGAAGAAGTTCAACGACGCGTTCGGTCCGTACGGTCTGCCGAAGACCGCCATCAAGCCCTCGTACGGCATGGCCGAGGCGACGCTGTTCGTCTCGACGACCAAGCACGTCGACGAGGCAAAGGTCGTTTACGTCGATCGCACCGAACTCAACGAAGGCCGATTCGTCGTGGTCGACCCCGGCGCGGTGGGCGCCATCCCACAGGTATCGACTGGCAAGGTAGCTCGGAGTCAGTGGGCTGCCATCGTCGACTCGAGCACAGCGACCGAGGTTCCCGACGACCATGTCGGGGAGATCTGGCTGCACGGCAAGAATATCGGCCGTGGTTATTGGGGCCGCGAGGACGAAACCAACGAAACATTCCACAACAAGCTTGTCAGCCGGAACGCAGAGGGATCGCACGCCGAAGGCACGCTCGACACCGCGAACTGGATGCGCACCGGAGACTACGGCGTTTACCACGACCGGGAGCTTTACATCACCGGGCGCGTGAAGGACCTGGTGATCGTCGACGGTCGCAATCATTACCCGCAGGACCTCGAGTTCTCGGCGCAGGAGTCGAGCAAGTCACTGCGCCCTGGTTTTGTGGCAGCGTTCGCGGTTCCGCTCAACCAGCTCCCCGAGGTGGTGTTCGAGTTCAGTGGCTCAGCCTTGAACAAAGATCCGGAGGACAGTGCGGAGCAGCTGGTTATCGTCGCCGAGCGTGCGCCGGGTGCCGGCAAGGCAGATCCGCAACCGATCGCCGACGAGGTGCGCACCGCTATTTCGGCCCGTCACGGCGTCACCGTCCGCGACGTCCTTCTTGTCCCGGCCGGCTCGATTCCGCGTACGTCCAGTGGCAAGATCGCTCGACGTGCGTGCAAGGCGGCCTACATCGAGGGCACCCTGCGCGGTGGGTACCAGCAGCAAGCGTTCCCAGACGCAGAACTGCCGGACTGACCTCTTCACCCCCCTCGAAAAACCCGACCCGTATCCCTATGGACAGGTAGCTTGGTGAGTTGATGGCAGACCATGAGATCGACGCTGACAAAGTGACAATCGCTTCTGGTGCAGGGGCCGGGAGTGAGATGACCGTTGCCCAGCTGCGTGACTGGCTGCGCAACTGGGTGGCCGAAGCCACCGGTCAGTCAGCTTCGTTGATCACCGACGACAGGCCGATGGAAGAGTTCGGTTTGTCCTCGCGTGATGCCGTGGCATTGAGCGGTGAGATCGAGGAGCTGGTCGGTGTCACGCTGACCGCGACCGTCGCTTACCAGCATCCGACCATCGGCTCGCTCGCCACCCGCATCATCGAAGGCGAGCCGGATGTACCGGAGGACGCCGAAGACGACGCTTTCTACCTGCGCGGCGGTGCGCACACCGACTCGCACGATATCGCCATCGTCGGTATGTCCACACGTTTCCCCGGAGCCGGGTCGACGCCCGAGGAGATGTGGGCCCTGTTGAGCGAGGGCCGCGACGGTATCGCCGACCTGCCCGAGGGCCGTTGGGAAGAGTTCACCTCCGACCCGGCCATCAAGGCAACCGTCGACGCCACCGTCACCAAGGCCGGCTACCTCGACGATGTCAAGACGTTCGACGCCGAGTTCTTCGCCATGTCGCCCAACGAGGTCGTCAACGTCGATCCGCAGCAGCGGTTGGTACTCGAGCTCACCTGGGAAGCTCTCGAACATGCACGTATCCCGGCCAGTTCGATCAAGGGATCGCAGGTCGGTGTCTTCATCGGTAGCTCATCCAACGACTACCAACTCATCGCCGTCAGCGATCCCAACGCGCACCCGTACGCACTGACCGGAACGTCGACGGCCATCGTCGCGAACCGAGTTTCGTACTTCTACGATTTTCGTGGTCCATCCATTGCCATCGATACCGCCTGCTCGTCGTCATTGGTAGCGGTGCACCAAGCGGTTCGTAGTCTTCGCTCCGGCGAATCGGAGCTCGCCGTAGCGGGCGGCGTCAACATGTTGCTTGCCCCTCCGATCACGGTCGGCTTCGGGCAGACGGGCGTACTCGCACCCGACGGCAAGATCAAGGCGTTCTCCTCCGACGCCGACGGCATGATCCGCGCCGAAGGTGGCGGACTCGTCATACTCAAGCGGCTCGAAGACGCTGAGCGTGACGGTGACAACATCTTGGCCGTCGTCGCAGGCTCGGCTGTCAACCAGGACGGGCGTTCCAACGGTCTTCTCGCCCCCAGCCCCGATGCTCAGGCCGAAGCCCTGCGTTTCGCCTATCGCGACGCCGGCATCGCGCCGTCGGGAGTCGACTACATCGAGGCGCACGGAACGGGCACCATTCTCGGTGATCCCATCGAGGCCGATGCGCTAGGCCGTGTAGTGGGCCGTGGCCGCGACGACGACAAGCCGGCGTTGCTCGGGTCGGCCAAAACCAACTTCGGACACCTCGAATCGGCTGCTGGCGCTGCAGGTTTGATCAAGGTCGTCCTCGCTATGCAGCAGAATCGTCTCCCGGCTTCGTTGAACTACGCTGGACCGAACCCATACATCGACTTCGACAAGGCCCACCTGAAGGTCATCCCCGAAGGCGCCGAGTGGCCGCGCTACACCGGCAAGGCCGTAGCTGGTATTTCCGGCTTCGGCTTCGGCGGTACCAACGCGCACGTCGTCGTGCGCGAGTACGTCCCGGGTGACGCTGTGGAGGATTCAAGCGAGTCCGTCGATTCGGAAGCTGCTGTCGCAGAAGACATTCACGAAGACCTGCAGGTCGAGACCGCCAATCCAGTCGCGGAATCCGAAGAGATCGTCGCCGAGGAAAGTGCCGCCGATCCGCAGACCGTCGTACTAGCAGTCTCCGCAGCATTGCCCTCGCGCCGCAAGCGCGCGGCCTCGGACTTGGCCGACTGGCTCGAATCCGAAGAAGGCAGCACAACGCCACTCGCTGACGTCGGCCGTGCGCTGGCCAAACGCAACCACGGCCGCTCGCGCGCAGTGGTTCTCGCGTCGACCAGAGCAGAAGCCATCACCGGACTGCGCGCGATCGCTGCCGGTAAGCCAGGTCCAGGTGTGTTCTCGGCCGACTCGCCCGCATCTAACGGTGCAGTGTGGGTGTTCTCTGGCTTCGGTAGCCAGCACCGCAAGATGGCGGCGACGCTGTACCGAACCAATGCGGTCTTCGCCTCCAAGGTGGCCGAAGTCGACGAGCTCCTGGTCGACGAGGCCGGATACTCCATCAAAGAGATGATCCTCGACGATTCGCAGAACTATGAGTTCGAGAACTCTCAGGTCGGCATCTTCGTAATCCAGGTGGCACTGGCTGCCACTCTGCGTTCGCACGGCGCCGAGCCGTCTGCAGTCGTCGGTCACTCCATGGGTGAGGTTGCTGCCGCGTACGTAGCAGGCGGTCTCAATCTCGAAGACGCCGTACGAATCATCTACGCTCGCTCACGTCTGCTGGCCGAGGGCCAGGACGGTGTCGGTGCTGCGTCGCAGGGCGCGATGGCGCTCGTCGAGTACACCCCCGACGAGGTCACTGCGCTGACCGACCAGTTCCCAGACGTCGAACCGTGTGTCTACGCTGCCCCGACGCATACGACGGTCGGCGGTCCGCGGGCTCAGATCGAGGCACTCGTGGAGATGGCCGAGGCTGCCGGCAAAATGGCCCGCATCCTCGACGTCAAGGGTGCCGGTCATACCGCAGCCGTCGATCCGCTGCTCGGTGAACTCGCGGCTGAATTGGCGGGCATCGAGCCAGACAAGCTCACTGCAGGCGTTTATTCATCGGTGGACAAAGAAGCGCATTACCGCGCTGGACACGAGCCGATCCATGGGGTCGATTACTGGACCAAGGGCATGCGCCATCCAGTGAACTTCACCCAAGCGGTCAATGTTGCAGTGGGAGACGGGCATACGACTTTCGTCGAGCTTGCCCCCAACCCTGTTGCACTCATGTCGATCGCTGCGACGGCGTGGGCTGCTGGGGTCGCCGATTCGACGATGATTCCCACTCTCAAGCGCAAGGAAGACGAGTCCGAGACATTCCTGGCAGCGCTGGCCCAGCTGTATGTGCACGGTCACGCTCTGGATCTGACGACACTGTTCGTCGACGGTGCCTACGCGCAGATTCCGCGCACCGCATACCTGCGCAAGGAATTCTGGCTCTCATCGCGGGTCAACTCGTCCGGTAACTCCCGCGTACCTGGTGCTCGCGTCGCTCTGCCCGACGGGCGTCACGTGTGGGAAGTTCAGGCCTCGGCTGTGGACTCCTTGGATTCACTGGTGAATGCTGCTGCGGCGCAGGTGTTTTCGGGCGTCGAACTCGGTGTCTCGGTAACGCACCGCGCGGTGCCTGCAACCGGAACCATCGTGACTACGCTGACATCACATCTCGGTGGAGCCTCGGTTCAGGTGCATTCTCACGAAGGCGCCTCGTTCTCGTTGTTGCACGAAGCGATCGTGACATCTGGCGAAGCCCTGCCCGAACCTGTTGTTGCCGCGGCCGAACCGTCGACGTCGCCGATGGAGGAGCTACCCGAGGTGGCCGAGACCTTCGGCGACCGCTGGGACCCGAACGGCAACCAGACGCTCGAAGACCGGCTCGCAATCGTCGTCGCAGAATCCATGGGCTACGCCCCCGAGGATTTGCCGCCCGAGATTCCACTGATCGAACTGGGCCTCGACTCGCTCAGTGCCGTCCGAATCAAGAATCGTGTCGAGTACGAGTTCGACATCCCGACGGTGCAATTGCAGGCCGTCCGCGAGGCGAACCTCCTCGAAGTCGAGAAGTACCTGCGTTACGCGCTCGACAATCGCGATGAAGTCAAGGCATTGGCGGAGAAGCAGTCTGCGGAGAAGGAAGCCGAAGCGGCTGCGGACGCTCCTGTGGTTGAGGCCACTGCGGTTGAGCCTGCTGCGGTTGAACCTACTGAGGTGGCGGCCGAAGAGTCGACTCCTGCTGTGGCGCAATCTGATTCGATGTCGGATCTGGGCGGTAAGGAGAGCTTTGCTGAGGCGGCGGGCTCCGATGTGCCGCCCCGCGACAACGCCGAACGCATGACGTTCGCGGTGTGGGCCGTCGTGACGAAGGAATCGGCGAAGGGCATCTTCAATACGTTGCCGATCCTCGACGACGAGGTTGCCGAGAAGCTGGCCGCCCGTTTGACCGAGCGGGCCGGCGGCGAAGTCACCTTCGACGACGTCCTCGACTCCGAAACAATCGAGCAGCTCGCCGAGAAAGTGCGTCCGCACCTCGAAGGCGGCGAAATCGACGGTCTGGTTCGCAATCTGCGTCCCCGACCCGAAGGATCAACGGCCACACCAGTGTTTGCATTCCATTCGGCTGGCAGCTCGACGGTGGCCTACGAACCGCTGCTTCGCAAGCTTCCCGCAGGGACGCCGATGTACGGACTCGAGCGCGTCGAAGGACCGATCTCGGTCCGAGCGGCCGAGTACGTTCCATTGATCCGCGCAATCCAGCCCGAGGGACCCTACGTTTTCGTGGGTTGGTCTCTGGGCGGCATTCTCGCCTACGAGGTTGCCCGGCAAATGGAGGAGCAGGGTATCGAGGTGGCCTACGTCGGCCTGCTCGACACTGTGATGCCAGGAACCGAAATTCCCAACACTCGCGCCGAAGTCCGTAAGCGCTGGGAGCGGTACGCGTCGTTCGCGAAGAAGACCTACGACGTCGACTACCCGATTCCCTACGAGAAGCTCGTCGATGCCGACGACGAGGGCCAGATCCGGATCATCACCGATCTGGTCAAGCTCAGTGGCGCGAAGATTCCCGGCGGCATCATCGAGCATCAGCGCACGTCCTGGCTGGACAATCGTGCAATTCAAACGGCCGAACTGAAGCCGTACGGCGGACACGTGACGTTGTATTTCGCTGACAAGTATCACGACGACGCGATCGCATTGGAACCCGCCTACGCCACGCGCGAGGATCACGGTGGTTGGGGCCCCGTTGTGAAAGATCTCGAGATTGTCGAAATCGGAGGCGACCACCTTGCTATCGTCGACGAGCCGTACATTGGGAGAATTGCGTCACATATGACGAAGAAGCTCGAAGAAATTGAGTCGCTGAGAACCGGGAGCTAAGCCTTGAGCGGTACCACTGCCGAAAAATTGGCCGGCCTGCGAGCCAACCTCGAACTTGCCAGGGAACCAGCAGGTGAGACCGGTGTTGCCAAGCGTGCAAAGAGGGGCATTCCCAGCGCCCGTCAGCGCATCGATATGTTGCTCGACCCCGGCAGCTTCGTCGAGATCGGTGCTTTGGTGAAAGCTCCCAACGATCCGACCGCGCTGTACAGCGATGGCGTTGTCACCGGTCACGGCACCGTCGAGGGAAGACCCGTCGCAGTCTTCTCTCACGATCAGACTGTGTTCGGTGGAAGCGTCGGCGAGATGTTCGGACGTAAGGTCGCGGGAATCATGGATTTCGCCATCAGGGTCGGTTGCCCGGTAGTCGGCATCAACGACTCCGGCGGTGCTCGCGTCCAGGACGCCGTCACATCCCTCGCCTGGTACGCCGAGTTGGGTAGACGCCATGAGCCGTTGTCCGGCTTGTGCCCGCAGATCTCGGTGATCCTCGGAAAGTGCGCGGGCGGGGCCGTTTATGCGCCGATCAACACAGACGTGGTCGTCGCCACCGAAGAGGCGTACATGTTCGTCACCGGCCCCGACGTGATCAAGTCCGTCACCGGGGAGGACGTCAGCCTCGAGGAACTTGGTAGTGCACGCAAGCAAGCCGAATACGGCAACGTTCATCACGTTGCGGTGGACGAAGAAGCAGCCTTCGCCTGGGTACGGACGTACCTCGGCTACATGCCGTCGAGTTGCCAGGAAGATCCGCCGGTCGTCAACCCGGGTCTCGAGCCGGAGATCGGCGATTCGGATCGGCTCCTGGACGAGGTCATGCCCGACGCCGACAACGCCGGTTACGACATGCACGACATCATTCTTCGGTTGTTCGACGACGGTCAATTCCACGAGCTGTCCACGGGGATCGCGCCAAATGTCATCACCGGCCTTACTCGCGTCGACGGCAAATCAGTCGGCGTCGTGGCGAATCAGCCGATGCACCTCTCGGGAGCGCTCGACGCCCATGGTGCCGACAAAGCCGCGCGCTTCATCCGAATCTGCGACGCCTACAACATCCCCCTGATTTTCCTCGTCGATACCCCCGGCTTCTTACCCGGCGTAGATCAGGAGAAGGTCGGCGTCATCAAACGCGGCGGACGATTCCTGTTCTCGTATATCGAGGCGTCGGTACCCAAAATCACCGTTGTCGTCCGCAAGGCCTACGGCGGCGGGTACGCCGTCATGGGGTGCAAGCAACTTGGTGCGGACATCAACTTCGCCTGGCCCACTGCGCGTATCGCCGTCATGGGAGCCGAAGGGGCCGTCAACATCATCGGCCGCAAGCAGCTCGCCGCGGCCGGAGACAACGCCCCGGCCGTCCGGCGGCAGCTCATCAACTTCTACAACGAGCACGTCGCGACGCCGTGGGTCGCTGCCGAGCGCGGCTACATCGACGCCGTCATCGAGCCGTCCCAAACCCGCCTCGAACTCCGCAAGGCACTCAAGATCCTGAAGGACAAGACGGTGTTCAAAAATCCGCGAAAGCACTCCCTGATCCCGATCTGATCCCCGTTTGTCCCGCTCCTCCCCACCCTTTCGCACCCCTCCCCACCCTTTCCGCATGAATGGGCCATCGCAACGCTTAGACGGCTGCAGTGGCCCATTGATGCGGGGGGAGGGGGAAGAATCGCACTCAACTCGCCACCCGCGGACGAACCGTGACAGGAGGCCGCGGACGGTTCAGGGCCTGAAGGTAGTGGGTCCGCAAGTCGTGCAACACCTTCGCGGGGTGTTCGCGAATGTCTTTCGGAAGATGGGACACGACCATCAGGCCGTGCCCTTGCATATGTGTGCGTCGGGCCATGGTCTTCGCGTGGTCCGCCGGCGAAAAGTGATGAGCGAACGAGTCGATCTCCCAAGCCAATCCGACGCTGTCCAACCAATTGTCGGTCCGGCAGATGAACTCTCTCGACGGAGAGTAGATCTCGCAATTGTGCATCATTGGCGGCAGTCCGCTCTCCGCATACAGCTTCTGTGCCTGGAGCTCTGCTACAGAGTGTGCGTCCTCGCGGAGTTCACTTACTACTCGTTTACTGATCGCGCCGTAGCGTCGTGGGCCCGCCGCCAGTTCGAGTGCAACATCGTCGAGCGTCGCACCTCCACGTTGAACGACTTCAGCGATCAATTGCACACAGCGCTCGTCGGTCTTCGCCGCCCGCGTTGCGTCAGCGAGCGATCGGACGAGGGGAGCCACGTGGAGGCTGCCTTTGATGATGGCGTCGGGCATACGCCAGGAACGCTCGACTCGAACAAATAGCTTGGATGCTCGACGCAGGCCGGCCGGAATGAGGACGTGCACCTCGTTCGTTATCGAATCTGCGCCGTAGCCGTGTGCGCCCAGTCCAACACGTCCGGTGATGATTGCGCTCGTTCCGCAGTAGGCGAGCGCAGCAATGGACCGCTGAAGCGGGGAGGGATAGCCGTTGTGCAGTAGGTAGACACCGGGAAGCAGTCGTTGCCAGGGACCGCCGGGTGAGCAACGCGCGGTGAGGGTGCTGTCGGACACCTTGGCTTCGCGGAGCTGCGCCCGTGTCGCAACTCCGTGACTGCTCAGGTCGTGCAGTTGAGACGATCGCGCCCATGTCGGTTTCTTCATGTACCTACTGTCGAAATCTGCACCGACATCAATCCGGGATTTGGCACGATTTCGCTACACCTGTGGATAGCCATCCCAGCTGTGGACAGTCCTGTGGTGATCGGTTGTGTGCCCTCAGATGTGTCGTACCCGAGTGGTAGGGCGGGCGTCGGCGCCCGCATCCCGCACCCGCACCCGCATGAATGGGCCATCGCAACGGCTAGACGGCTACGAGGGGCCATTGATGCCAGGGTGTGAACGCATGAATGGACCACCACAACGCCTAGACGGTTGCGATGGCCCATTCATGCGGAAAGGGCGAAAAGGGTGACGAGACGCGCTCTTACTTGTCGAACACTCGCAGGTGCCCGGGTGTCCAGAAGCCCGACCTCGTGGCCTCGTCGGTCTCGATGGTGGCCGGCACCGAGCCTGGGTAGTACCGGTCGTACCGCTCGAGCGAGCCCCAGTCGCGGGCCCAGTCTCGGTCGAGATACGTCGGGATGGTCACGGGCTTCGCGAGCAGTTCGGCCCATCCGAGCGGGCCACCGTTGTCGCCGGACTGCCACGTATCGGTGGAGCTCACGGCCAGTGCGCGGTCGGGGAGGATGCGGTAACCGGGCACCTCAGCGACGCCGTACCTGTGGTCGAACGGTCGCTGGCACGGGACTTGCAGACCGACGGCCCAGTCGAGTAGAACAGGCTGCTCACTGCCGATGACGGAGTTCAACGACTCGAGCTGCGGAACTCGGGGCGGTGTGAACGCGAACCACTGGTCTCCGGTGAGGTTGGGGTCGTTGGCGATGACGCGGACTGCGTCGGCGTCATCCGGCAGGTCTGCGATCGGGATTCGCAGGTTGCGCCAGGACGGTGCCGGCCCGATGTCGCGTGGCAGGTAGGTGCCCTGGACATCGACGGTTCCGTCCGGCTGGCGGGTGCCGTACTCCACGAGTAGAGACTGCCCGTACGTCAGAGCTCCGGTGTCGTCGAAGGACAGGATGCGACCTGCAGCGGAGATGACGATGAGCGGCGCAGTTTCGGATCGCTCGGGTAGCGAGTACCAACTCGAGTTCGCCGACGCTGGTTCCTGGATGCCGGGCTGGTACGAGCCGAGGACCGGCGTGGTGGCCGGGTCGAGGCCGAACGGCAGGGCAGCGGTGGAGCCGTTGATGCCTTGGGCGCCGACGCCACCTCCGGTGCCGGAACTCTGGCCTTCCTCGAAGGCGGGGCCGACGCTCTGTTGGTCGGTATTGCCCTGTCCGGGCTTGACTTCCACGGCGTCTGCGCTGAGGTCGGTGGGTATGCCGTTGGGGGTGAAGTTCGATGACCCGGTGCTGCCGAGTGGTCCGGTGGCTGGATCGACTGCGTCCGGGATGGGCTCGAGTACGCCGGCGTTGGGATCGGACTCGACGAGTACGTCGTTGGCGAGCCCGCAGGAGGTACCGGCCAGTGCGTCGATGTTCGATCGCGCCAGGGAGTATGCGGGGTATTGCGATACGGCGCCCTTGACCAGCGACAGCACCTCGAACAGGACCATGAGTCCGGCGATGACGGTGAGCGGTGCGGCGGCGAATTTCCTGATGCGTTTTCCGCGTTCGGACGTTGGGCGCGGTTGTGGTGGCGCGTATCCCTCGCGAAGGTACTGCCAGGCGGACAGCGCCAAGACGAGTCCGAAGAGGATGAGGAACAGTGTGTTGGACTGGTTTCCGCCAACGGAGACTGTCTTGTCGAACCACGGCACGCCGTAGCTCGAGACGTACCACCAGCCGTTGATTCCCGAAAACGACAACGCGAGAACGAACATGAGTCCGGCGAGGAATATCGTCCGGTTGCGTCTGGATCGCAGTGCACTGGCCGAGATGGCGACAGCGGTGAGGGCTGCAAGGCTACCGGCGATGCCCGCATACGAGCCGAAGTGGTGGGTCCACTTGGTCGGATTGAACATCATGAAGAAGATGGTTCCGAAGACGACGGCGAGCAGTCGCCAGGCGGGGCCGTTCGAGATGCCGGGAACGCGTCTGCGGCGAAGCAGAATGAACAGCGTCGTGAACAGGCACAACAGCATCGTCAGGAACGCGAATCTGCGGGCCAATGACCCGTCGACCGTCTGGACGAACAGGTAGTAGTAACGCAGGAAGTCCTGGTACCACTCCTGGCTCGGGCCGATGGCGGTGCGTACCCGCGTCGACTCGATGACGCCGGCAAATGTCTGGTCGGCGAAGACCACAACGAGGACGAGGAATCCTGCCGCGGCCAGTGGCGCCAGCAGCGCCAGCGTTCCGACCTGACGATGACGCCGGACGATGATGCGGGCGATAGGCCTGGCGCCGGCCAATAGAGCTGCGACACACATGAGTCCAGTGGGCGCCGCTGCAAGTGTGAAGGCGCCGATCAAGAACGCCGCGGCCGCAGGCAACAAACGCCCGGTGGCGATAGCACGCTCGATCGAGCAGAAGGTCAACAGTGCGCCGACGGCGACGATGGGCTCGGGGCGCAGGCCGTTGTTGTAAGGCAACCAGAACGCCAGGAAGACCAGGCCGCCGGTCCACAGTGCGACGTTCGATTTGCGTACTGCCCGTCCCAGGCGCGGTACGACCTCGCGGCTGATGACCATCCAGCACAACACGCCTGCGATCAGCGCCGGAAGCCTCATCCACGGACTGGCCGTGGAGACCTTGGCGAACACTGCCAAAACGTCGTAGTACCAACCGAACGGCGCCTCGGGGACACCGAACCACCGGAAGTAGTTCGCCATGTAGCCGGAGTGTTCGGCGGCGCGGGCCATCGTGAGCAGGTAGCCGTCGTCCGAGGTATTTGCGCCCACGAAATGCCAGCCGAGGAGCACACCGATCACGGTGAAGTCGACGCCGGTGAATTTCCACCAGTGTGAGGGAAGGAATCGTCGATGGCTGCGGCCGTCGATACCGTCGAGTCGACCGAGTGCACCCATCGCGATGATGGTGCATATGACGGCGAGGACCATGGCCAGCAGCTTGAGGATCGTCGGGCTGGACGAGAAGCGTGAGTCGACGTCGATGGTGACGGACATGCCTGCTGGAGCGGCGCCGTCGAGGTCGGTGAACAGGCCGACTACCTGTGGGCGTAGGTCCCCGTCGAGCCGTCCGCTGCGCGGATTTCCTGACTCGTCGGACAGGCCGGTGAACTCGGCCGAAGTGTAGTCGATGTTCGAGGTGATCTCGATCGATCCGCAGTTGCCACTCTGGACGTCTGCGCGCGGGGCCGTTGCGACGACGACGTTGCGGTCCAGCACATCCACTGAGCCGTCACCGACGCGGACGAACAGACTGTTGAGCGCGGCACTCTGTCCCTGCGCCGGCGCCGTCGCAAGCAGGAGGCCTCCCGACGTCGGCAGCTGAGCCACGGCGGAACAGGGGATGCTCGCAGTGAAGGCGATCGGAGCTTGCGAGACGAGCGGGGCGTCGATGTCCTCGATTGCGCCCGCGTCAGGCCACTGAATGGTCGAAGTCGTCTGCACGACGGGTAGAAAGGGAGTCAGGAGCGCCAGGAGCGCGCCCAGGAGGCCGGTGACGATGGCCACAAGGCGAGTTGTGCGCACCTGGGAACGCAAATCGACCGGTGCACCCTTCGGCGCAGGAGCGGAGGGCACGGCGGATGAATCGGTTACGGCGTCGGGCACGATTGTCGATGTTATGCGAGCGCGTTCGGAAGAGCACACACGCCTGTGCGGACCGGCTGCCCGGATAAGCTATAAAAACCGGTAAATCATTTGTTTTTGATCGGCCCGGGGCTGAACAAACCCGATCGAGTTTCCTCGGAAACAGACAATTCAGCTGGTACAGCGCCCGGGTCACGTCGGGAATATCGCTCGATCGAACCCCAGTCGCGGTCGTAGTCGTCCTTCAGATACGACGGCAGCGTCTGAGCTCCGAGGAGTTGCTCGGACCATCCGAGTGGACCGCCGCCGATCCAGTCCTGCCAGGCGTTGGTTGCTTCCGCCCCGGTTCGGTCGGGGAGGATGCGATATTCAGGAACTTCGGCGACGCCGTATCGGTGATCGAACGGACGCTGGCAGGGGAAGGCGAGACCGACTGCCCAGTCGAGCAGTACTGGAGCGTCGGAGCCGACGACCTCGTTCAATGTTTCGGTGCGGGGCACTCGCGGCGGGGTGATGGCAACCCACTGGTTGCCTGCCAGATCAGAATCGTCGATGACGACGCGGATCGCATCGGCTTCGGCGGGCAGGTCCGACAATGCCACCCGGAGGTTGCGCCACGACGGCGTCGGGCCGATGTCGGACGGTACGAGCTTTCCGAGCGGACGCACGTCGGCGCCGTCGCGGACGCCGTACTCGACCTCCACGCTTTGGCCCGGGGTCACGACGGCGTCGGAGTCGACCGCTCGGATACGTCCGGCAGCGGCAATGGAGACGAGGTCTCCGTCGCTGGGTAGTCCGTACCAGTCGGTTGTCAGCGACGCCGGTTCATCGGCGCCGAAGCTGCCGAGGACCGGCGTTGTGGCCGGGTCGAGTCCGAACGGCAAGGCGACGGTGCTGCCGTTGATTCCGGCATTGTCCTCGGTGCCGCCGGCCGTGCCGGAGTTGTTGGTCGAGACGGTGGTGCTGCCATCCGTCGGCGCAACGGAGTTCGCTCCGCCTTCCGTGGATTCTTCAGCGTCGGCAGTGAGATCCGAGGCGACGCCGTTGGGGGAGAAGCCAACGTTGCCGCCCGCGCTCAGCGGATCACTGCTGTTCGAAAGAGGTTGCAGCATAGACGTATTGGGGTCGATTTCGACGAGGACATCATTCGCCAGGCCACAGGTGTTGCCGGCGAGGGAGTTGATGTTGGATCGCGCTATCGAGTACGCCGGATATTGGGCAACGGCGCCCTTGAGAAGTGAGAGCACCTCGAACAACACCACTCCGCCCGCGACGACCGTCAGCGCAGAGGGTGAGAATCGCCGTTTCTTCACAGCGGGAGCCGCCGCGTACGGCATCCGAATGTGCTGATACGCGGCATACATCAGAGTGAGAAGCGTGAGCCCGAGTAAGACCGTCGAGAAGCCCTTGCCCGCTATCGACGGCGGCTTGTCGAACCACGGGACACCGAAACTCGAGACGTACCACCAGCCGTTGGAACCGGTGAAGGCCACCGCGGTAAGGAAGAACACAGCAGCGGTGAACAGGGTGCGGTTGCGCGGCGACTTGATGGTGGCAGCCGTGACGCTCACAGCAGCCAGAGCGGCGACCGAACCTGCCAGGCCCGCGTAGACACCGAAGTGGTGGGTCCACTTGGTCGGGGTGAACATCATCAGCGCCAGCGCGCCGATCACGATTCCAAGGATGCGGCGCGAGGGCCCCATCGCGGTCCCCGGGATGCGGCCGTTCTTGCGCAGCATCACCAAAATGGACACAGCGACGCAGAGAAGCATCACGAAGACACCGAACCTGCGCGCGAGGGAGCCATCGGGCGCGATGGTCAACAGCGCGTCCCAGCGCACCCGCTCGTCGAACCAAGCGACATTGGGGCCGACTGCGGACCGCACCCGCGTCGCTTCTAGCACCGTCGCGACGGTTTGATCGGCGAAGACAGCCATGATCACCGCGCTGCCCGCGGCGAGCAACGGTGCGATCAGGGCCGCGAAGCCAACAAGTTTCGCCCGCCGGATCAAGATCTGGATGAGTGGTCTGGCTCCGGCGAGAAGAGCCGCAATGCAGATCAGACCCGTCGGACCAGCCGCCAATGAGAACGCCGCAATCAGCAGTGCAACTGCGGCTGGCAACAGGCGGCCGGTGGCGATAGCGCGTTCGATCGAGCACCACGTCAGCAGGGCGCCGAGGGCAATGACCGGCTCCGGGCGCAGACCGTTGTCGTAGGGCAGCCAGAACGCGAGGAACACCAGCCCAGCCGTCCACAGCGCCACTCGGTTGCGCAGTACGGCCCGCCCGAGGCGTGGAATGATCTCGCGGCTGATCACCATCCAGCACAGAATTCCGGCGATCAGAGCGGGCAGACGCATCCAGACGCTGGCGGTCGACACCTTGGCGAACGCGGCGAGCATGTCGTAGTAGGGCATCCCGAACGGTGCCTCGGGGACACCGAACCACCGGAAATAGTTGGACATATAACCGGCGTGCTCGGAGGCGCGGGCCATGTTGAGGAGGTAGCCGTCGTCGGAGGTGTTCGCGCCGATGATGTGCCAGAGCAGCAACGTCCCGATGACGATGCCGTCGACGAGCGTGAACTTCCACCAACGGGCAGGCAGAAACCGCCGCGCCCGTCGGCCGTCCACTCCGTCGAGTCGGTGCAGCGCGACCAGTGAGATCACCACAGCGATTGCGCCGACGATCATCGCGAGCAGCTTCAGAAGCGTCGGGGCCGTAGAGAAGCGTGAGTCTATGTCGGCGGTGACGCTCAGTCCGGGGGTGTCCTGCTGGAGGTCGGTGAAAATTCCGACCATCTGGGGACGATTGTCACCGTCGACAGTTTTGGTCTCGTCGCCCACGGTCACCACCGTGCGTGCCGAGTCGGAGTCCACGTTCACCGTGCATGCACCGGTAGCGGGTGCCTCCGCGAGTAGCTGGTCACGAAGAATGACCTGCAGCTTCTGCTCGTCGGTGACCTTGACGACGAGCCCGCGGCTCTCGGCATCCGGCGCCGAGCCGGGGAGCGTGGAGATCAACGTGCCTGGCTCCTCTGCACACGGCACTTCGGCTTCGAGGCGTAGAGGGGTGTAGGACACCAACGGCGATTCGACGCTGCCGAAACTCTCCTGTGGGAACTGGATCGACGTAGTGGTCGCGGTGACCGGAAGCAGCGGCGTCGCGAGCGCGAGAATCACACCGATCAACCCGGCAAGAACGGCAATGAGACGGGCAGTCTTCACATCGGAGTTCGCGCGCACTCGATCATGCTAGGTGCGCATTGCTCACCGCACGAGCGCACGTACGTCCCAGACCCACACTCCGTCGTGATACTCGGAGCTGAATCCGAGAAGATCGTCGACGACTCGGCGCAGCTCAGCGGTGCTCCGGCCGGGCTGGAGCACGACGACATCGGCGTTCCAGAACTGTAGATCTGCGCGCGCGTCGGCCTTTTGGTCCGTCGTCACAACGGGGACGGTTCCAGAGTTGCGGACCGACCCGAGGAGCAGTGCGGTTGGGCGGTCGACGGCGCCGTACTTGGCTTTCTTCTCCACAGTGTCGCTCGGTCCGACGAAATAACCCCCGGCCAGCGGGAAACCCATGTCGGCGTCGATCTGCCAGTGCAGCGGACGAGCGTCCTCAGGGCGCGGAAGCGGGACCGTGACGACAGATCCGTCGTCGACGTAGTTCTTCCACTCGCCGCTCGAGAAGAATGCGGGGGTTTCGGTTCTCTGGACCGCAGTGAGGGGCGTCGGGATCAGTGGGACCAGCGCTAGTGCCAATGCCGCGCACCACAGTGCTGGCACTGGGCGAAGGCCCTTGTCGAAGGCCTTGTCGGTGGCAAGCACGAGCAGCAGGGCGATCACCGGGACAGCCGCGAGTGCGAAGCGTGTCTCGAGTATCGACTCGATGAGGGGCGCCTCAGCGACCGATTCCCACGGCAAATCGATGCCGGTGTCTTTCTTTCCGACAATCAGCGCGGACCCCAAGGAGAGGACACTCATGGCCACTACGGTCACTGCGGCGGCACGTGCGCGCGACTCGCGCCACAGCCAGCACGCAGCGACGAGGGCGAGGACCAGAACCGGCCACCCGAAGTACGCGTTCTCTTCGGTGGCATTGATGCGGACGAACTGCCCGGGGGTGGTGATGCCGCCGATGGACTGCGATGGGAACTGGAACAGCGCTTTGGCATCGTTGCCCATGGCGCCGTGTTCGAGGAACGAGTAGCTCTGCGGACCGAAGAACTGCCAGTGCAGCGGGTAGGCAACCAGCAGAATTGCGAGTATCGCCGCGAGCGGAAGAGGGACCGCGACCCGCTTGATTGCAGGCCACAATTCGCGCGGCTTCCCGGCGTAATACACGAGAGCGAACACCCCGAATGCGATCGCGAAGATCAGCAGCGGCTCCTCGCCCAACATGATCTGAAGTGCAACCACGAGTCCGAGCGCGACGGTCGTCCTTTTGGTGCCTTCACCCTGCGAGATGCGGATGACCAGCGCAGCAATGACCGGAAGAAGGAAAAGTACGACAAAATTGGGATGACCGTTGGCGTGCGAGACCATGCCGGGGGCGAAACCGCACAGTGCCCCGCCCAGCATGGAGGCGCCGCGAGATGCCCCGACGGTCCGCGAAAACAGCCAATACCAGGCATATGCAGTGCCGGCCAGACCCACCGTCAACGCGATAGCCCAGGTGACAGTCGGGCCGAACAGCAGCGTGACCGGCGCAAGCGGAATCGACACCCCGAACATGGCCGTGTTGGCCATCAAATTCACACCGAGCGGAAAATTCTGTAGGTCACTCCACATCGGGTTCTCGAAGTTCGCCACCGAATGAGCAGCGACGGAGAAGAACCACTCCCACATCGCCTGGTCCTGGCCACTGTTGTACAAGTAACCGTTGCCGAGATTTCGCCATTGCCCCTGCATGACGAAGAGGGCAACGGCGGTGAAGATCGCGGCGGCCGAGACGTCGACGGGGTTGAGGCGCGGAGGAACGACAGATCGAACGCGAGTGGACAGCGCCCCAATTTTCGACGACGGAGCCGTCCGCGGCTGCTCCAGATCGACCTGGTCGGTATTTATCATCGCGGTGAACGTTACGTGACCGTTATGCGGATTGGTTAAGAGTTTCGTACCACCAGGGCAAAAGGACCGATATCGGTGACTTCGAAGCGCGGATCGCCGAACAGTGACTCGTCGAAGGTGACCGTGTATCGACGCACGTTCGGGTCGTTCGGATACACATCCTCGGCAAGCCTGAGTGTGTAACCGTCGGCGCCCCGGCGGAACAGGAAGACGTCGGGCGCCCGCCATTGACTGCTATCGAGTGCGTCGACAAGCTCGTCGGGAGTCTCCAGCTTTGCCCAGTCCTCGATCGCCGCTGCCCGTTGATCGAACTGGGCGAGGGGATTCGCGTAATGGGACGTCAACCCTTGGAACCCGAAATACGGGTAGTAGCTCAGTAGCGAGGTGTCCGCTGTCAATACGATCGTTTCGTCGCGAGGCTTGCCCACCTGTTCGCCGATCGCGGTGTCGATCTCGCTGTAATACGAGACTGCACTCGGCGGGCGCATGTCCGCGCGTACCCCGTCGCCGTCGGTGTCCGAGTACGCAACGGTGATCTCCGAGTGCAACACCTGCGGAATGTTCTGCGCGAATGCCATCGCGCCGATGGCAGCGACGACGACGGCAGCGATCTTGAACCGCGGCGGTTCGTTGACCGCCTGGTAAATGGCCTTGGCGCCCTCGAGGAACCCGAAAACTCCTGCGGCACCGAGTAATACGATCAATACCGTTTCGAGGCGGAACGACAGCAGAGTCGTGCCGACAATCGCAGCAGCCATCGACAGTAGCGTCCACAGATACACCGCGACGACGCCGATTCCGAGAGCCTGCGCCCTCCTCGACGTCGCGCCACGCACTGCGAGCCACAAGGTACCGGCCATGCACAGCGCGCCGAGCAGTGAGAACTCGAACATCGGGAACGGCAGTGTCGCGCCGGCTTCGGGAAGATAATGCAAAGCAGTACCCGAGGTCGACGGCGTACCGGTGAGCGCGCCGACCACATACGGCAGCCACACCGTCAACGCGACGAGTCCGGCGATGGCGGCGATGACGAAGAGTCTGAGCGCAATGGGAATCGCGGCGCGCCAAGTCTTCTGGGCCCGGACGCCCAAAAATGCCGAGACGATTGCCATGAGGGTTACCGCGAATGCCGCGAGACCTAGATAGAGGGTGTAGAACGTCGCTGCTAAGCCCAGGAACAATCCGGTGCCGACGACGGCTCCCCAACCCCAGGATCGCCCTACCGTCGGCACTTCCGACACTTCCGGCACCGTCGGCACCTCCGGCATCAATGGGCCATCGTGACCGTCTAGCCGTTGCAATGGCCCATTGATGTGCTTGCCCTTCGGCATCAATGGCCCATTGATGCCGGCTAGCCGTTGCGATGGCCCATTCATGCGGAGGGAACCGGCGGCCGTGTAGGCGGAAATCGGCCGGTTCAGCGCACCCCACGCCAGCAGGAACGCCGGCGCGATGAGCAGCGCGATGACGGCGCTATAAGCCTCGGGGGAGGCGTAGGCGAGGACGAGTGCCGTCGTCACAGCACTGACGGCGACGGCCCAGTCGGTTCGGATCAGCTGCTTCCACAATGTGAACGCGAGAACTGCGGTGACGGCGAGGAATCCGATTGCGAACGGCTTGAACACTTCCCAGCCGTCCATGCCCAGCAGATTTCCGACGCGTCCGCCGATCCAAAACCATCCGGCTGGGTAGAACGGCGGAATGTCTGCGTATGTCATGTCGCGCAGTGCAGCCGAGTCGGTGAGCCGGGTGAGGTACTCGGTACGGAACTCCTGGTCCACCGAAATGCCGAACAGGTAAAGCTTCGTGGCAGCCAGCGGCATACCGAGCGTGACCGTGACGAAGCCGGACAGGCCAACCCACGTCAAAACCTTCGCCAGCCACTCCAGAGCGCCGCGGCGGTACAAGATGATCGCCGCCGCGAACGCCGCCGCACACACGACCTGACCGACCGTCGTGAGTGCACGTGTGACATTGGACGAGTTGAACGCCGGCCACTCGACGAGAGAGAAGGCGTACAACCCGACCGTCGCAACGAGTACTGCGACAAGAGCGGCCAGTACGCCGTCGACGGCCGTCCCGAGCGCCCGTTTCATCTAGATAGGGAGCTTGCGGAAAATGGGCCGCGGGACGTGGCGCAGAATCATCATCACCAGACGCCATGGCGCGGGCGTCCAAATGATTTCTTTACCCTTCTGCGACGCGGAGACCGCCAGCTTGGCGATGACCTCCTTGTCGACCGTCATCGGCGCTTCCTTGAAGTGCGCGCTGAACTTGGTGCGCACCATTCCTGGGCGGACGACGGTCACGCGGGGTCCGAACTCGCGCAGTGCTTCGCCGAGTCCGAGGTAGAAACCGTCGAGTCCGGCCTTGGTGGATCCGTAAACGAAATTGGAACGACGCACTCGCTCGCCGGCCACCGAGGACATGACGATGATGCGGCCGTAGGCCTGCGCCTTCATTTTCTCGCCGAGCAGAACACCGACCGAGACCGAAGCGGTGTAGTTGATGTTTGCGGCGAGCACTGCCTTGCGCTGGTCCTGCCACAGTTCCTCGGCGTCAAAATCCACCGCGAAGGCGACAATAGCGACGTCGACGTCGCCCTTGGACCAGGCTTCGTCGATCACCTTGGGGTGCGACGCCGTGTCGAGCGCATCGAAATCGATGACGTCGACGGACTTAGCGCCTTTGGCGGTCAGTTGCGCAACGGCACCGTCACGGAGTGGATCATTTGGCAGCGCAGCGAGGATCACGCGTGCCGACGCCTTCGACAGGTACTCCTCGGTGATAGCGAGACCGATCTCGCTGGTTCCTCCCAACACAAGAATCGTCTGAGGGTTCCCGACGGCATCTATCGTCACAGCAGTTCCAACCTTCTGGCCATATCGGAGGCGAAAACGCCTGTGGGGTCAACAGATCGACGGACCTTGATCCACTCGTCGATCCGCGGGTACATCGAA
>JBBSSG010000048.1:0-22303 GCA_038242295.1 Mycobacteriales bacterium
CCGTTCTACCTAGGAGGCCCCATCAGCACTGAGACTCGCATCAACGATCGCATCCGTGTTCCCGAGGTTCGGCTAGTTGGACCAGGCGGTGAACAGGTAGGCATCGTGCGTGTTGAAGATGCACTCCGCTTGGCACTCGAATCAGACCTCGATCTCGTAGAAGTGGCTCCCGACGCACGTCCGCCGGTCTGCAAGATCATGGACTATGGGAAGTTCAAGTACGAGGCAGCGCAGAAGGCGCGCGAATCGCGCAAGAATCAGACTCTGACTGTCATCAAGGAGCAGAAGCTCCGACCGAAGATCGACGCCCACGACTACGAGACCAAGAAACGCAATGTTGTTCGTTTCCTCGAGGCTGGGTCGAAGGTCAAGGTGACCATCATGTTCCGCGGACGTGAGCAGTCGCGCCCCGAACTCGGCTTTCGTTTGTTGCAGCGACTCGGTGCAGACGTCGCGGACCTTGGTTTCGTGGAGACTTCTGCGAAGCAGGATGGCCGCAACATGACGATGGTCCTGGCCCCGCACAAGGGTGCAAAGACCCGCGTCAAGGCCCAGGAAAGCGCGGCGGCCCCGCCCGCACAGCGCGCTCCCGCTCCTACGGCAACTGCTTCGCCAGCCGCAACACCTGCAGCCGCAGAACCGCCAGCCGCAACACCGCCAGCCGCTGCACCGGCGGCCGTAACACCGCCTGCCAGCTAGGCAAACAGAGCACGTTCGACCAGTAAGACGAACTCCGCAAGCGTAAGCGGACGGAGTTCGTGCCGAGCAACACTTATCGAGCAATACAGAACTGAGGACCCATGCCCAAGCAGAAGACCCACAGTGGCACCAAGAAGCGATTCAAGGTGTCTGGCACCGGCAAGATAATGCGTCAGAAGGCCGGCCGTCGCCACTTGATGGAGCACAAGTCCTCCAAGGTGACCCGTCGTCTCGATGGTGTCACAGTCGTCGCGAAGGCCGACGTACCGCGGATCAAGCGCCTGCTCGGCATCTGATCTGGACTTCATAGCCGATGAAATCGGTCGGCATCATCCCATTACCATTCGGGGTTTTTAGAAGCCCCCAGATCGACAGGATTTACCAGTGGCACGCGTAAAAAGGGCGGTCAACGCCCAGAAGAAGCGTCGTTCGATACTCGAAGCGTCCAAGGGCTACCGCGGACAGCGCTCACGTCTGTACACCAAGGCCAAAGAGCAGCAGCTTCACTCGCTCGCGTACGCATACCGCGACCGCAAGGCACGCAAAGGTGACTTCCGCAAGCTGTGGATCACACGTATCAATGCTGCTGCTCGCGCCAACGACATCACTTACAACCGCTTCGTCCAGGGTCTGAAGATCGCTGGTGTAGAGGTCGACCGAAAGATTCTCGCCGAGCTCGCTGTGTCGGATATCGAGGCATTTGCTGGCTTGGTAGCTATCGCCAAGGCAGCACTTCCCGCCGACGTCAACGCTCCTGCCGAAGAAGCAGCCTGAGCAAGCTGACGCACGACGATCTCGATCCGAAACGACCCGTGGACACGCTCACCGAGCGCACTCCACGGGTCGTTTCTGCTGTCAAGCTTCTGCGTGCGGCTGAACGTCGCAAGACTGGCCTCTTTCTGGCAGAGGGCTCCAACTCGATTACAGCGGCGCTGCATACCGGTGTCGTCGAGGAGTTGTTCTACCGTGAGGACTCTGCCGAACGCAACGCTGCCGTACTTGATATCGCCCGCACCGCAGGTGTTCGCGCGCATGCCATTACCGAGCGCGCAGCCAAAGGCCTCTCCGATACCGTCACACCGCCTGGGATCGTCGCAGTATGTCGAGTTGTCGATGTGGATCTCACCACTGCGCTCGGCGCTGACCCGCGACTTGTAGCTGCCCCGGTGGAGGTGTCCGAACCGGGCAACGCGGGGACAGTCATGCGTGTTGCTGATGCGGTGGGTGCTGATGCTGTGGTGTTGCTCGGCGATGCTGTCGACCCGCACAACGGCAAATGTGTTCGTGCCTCGGCAGGAAGCCTGTTCCATCTTTCGATTGCGCGTCAGCGGTCGATCGAGGCCGGGATCGCCTCACTTCGTTTGGCAGGGTTGACCATTCTCGCGACAGCGGCAGACGGCGAAGTCGATCTCGACGATGCCGACGGCATCCTTGCCGGGCCGACGGCTTGGCTGTTCGGCAACGAGGCGCACGGACTCTCGTCTGCTGTCGCCGCAGCTGCTGATTTTCGCGTACGAGTTCCCATTCACGGACGCGCCGAGAGTCTCAATCTTGCGAGCGCTGCGGCGATCTGCCTGTATGCCAGCGCGCGGGTCCAGCGCAGGTCGTACCCGAAATGATTTTGCGCGTCGCTTAGAATCGCACTGTTCCCGAACGATTGTCTGTATGCGACATCAACCACCATCAAGGAGTTGCACCTCTCGTGGCCAAGAAAGATGGCGACAACGCCCAGCCTGTCGATCCGAGCGTCCTCGAGCCTACGGCTCTCGGCGCAGCGGTAGATGGCGCGGAGAAAGCGTTCGCCGATGCACACGATCTGGATGATCTATCGACGGTGAAGATCGAGCACATCGGGAACAAGGCTCCGCTTGCGTTAGCGCAGCGCGCCCTCGGGTCGATTCCAGGGGATCAGAAAGCCGACGCGGGCAAGCGGGTCAAGAGTGCGCGAGACCGCGTTCAGAAAGCGTTCGATGGCCGTCGCGAGGTCCTGTTGGCCGAGCGCGATGCGGCAATCCTCGTGGCCGAGACGATCGATGTGACATTGCCGTCGAATCGTCGGCCGGTGGGTGCGCGTCACCCGATCACGATTATCGCGGACCAGGTTGCAGATGTGTTCGTGGCAATGGGCTGGGAGATCGAGGAGGGTCCCGAGGTCGAGACCGAGCACTTCAACTTCGACGCTCTCAATTTCTTGCCGGATCACCCTGCGCGCACGATGCAGGACACCTTCCACGTCGCACCGGAGGGTTCTCGCCAGGTTCTGCGTACGCATACCTCACCAGTCCAGGTGCGGTCGATGCTCTCCCGTGAGGTTCCTGTCTACATCGTGTGCCCAGGGCGCACTTTCCGAACCGACGAGCTCGACTCGACGCATACCCCTGTTTTCCATCAGGTCGAAGGACTCGCGATCGACAAAGGCCTGACAATGGCGAACCTTCGGGGGACGCTCGACGCGTTCGCGCGGGCCCTGTTCGGCGACGAGACTCGTACGCGTATGCGCCCCAACTATTTCCCGTTCACCGAGCCCTCAGCCGAGGTCGATGTCTGGTTCCCGAAGAAGAAGGGCGGGGCGGGCTGGGTCGAGTGGGGCGGCTGCGGCATGGTCAATCCAAAGGTGCTGCGGGCAAGCGGCATCGACCCCGAGGTCTACTCGGGTTTTGCGTTCGGCATGGGCCTCGAGCGAACCCTGCAGTTCCGCAACGATATTCCGGACATGAGGGACATCGTGGAGGGCGACATCCGCTTCACGCTGCCCTTCGGCGTCGGCGCCTGACCTTCCCACTGACTTTTGATTTGCAGAGAGAGCTGAACAGACGTGCGAGTTCCACAATCCTGGCTGACCGAAGTTCTGCAGCGCACCGCGCCGGAGTGGAAGGTGACACCCGAGGAGCTCGACGAGGGTTTCGTCCGAGTCGGTTTCGAGGTCGAGGAGCTCGACTGCCTCGATAACGTGACCGGTCCACTCGTCGTCGGTCGGGTCACGACGATTACCGAGCTGACAGAGTTCAAGAAGCCGATTCGGTTCTGTCTTGTCGATGTCGGCAACGAGGAACCACAAGAGATTGTCTGCGGTGCAACAAACTTCGTCGAAGGTGATCTCATCGCGGCGGCGCTACCGGGCAGTGTGCTGCCAGGTGGTTTCGCGATTGCTGCCCGCGAGACGTACGGCAAAACGTCGAACGGCATGATCTGCTCGACGCAAGAACTCGGACTCGGCCGCGATCACTCCGGTATTCTGGTGCTTCCAGAGGGAACGGCAGAGCCCGGCGACGACGCGAAGGTTGTTCTTGGACTCCATGATTCGGTGATCGAACTGAACGTGACGCCGGATCGTGGATATGCCTTTTCGGTTCGCGGTCTCGCGCGTGAGCTCGCGAGCAGCTTCGACCTGGAGTACGCGGATCCTGCTGTCCACCCGCTGCAGAACAACGAGGGTGCCGCGTGGCCTGCCTCGATCGAGCCCGAATCGGACGCTTCTCGCTTTGCGCTTCGCAAGGTGAGTGGCATCGACCCCAAGGCTGTCACCCCGTGGTGGATGCAGCGACGTCTGCTTCTCGCCGGAGTCCGTCCTATCTCCGCTGCTGTGGATGTCACCAACTATGTGTTGCACGAGTTGGGGCAGCCGCTGCACGCCTTCGATGCGAGCAAGCTGGCCGGAGACATCGTCGTTCGGCGCGCGAAGGCGGGGGAGAAGCTGAAGACACTCGACGGTGTCGACCGCACTCTCGACGCGGAAGACGTGGTCATCGCCGACGAGTCGGGTGCAATCTCGCTGGCCGGGGTCATGGGCGGCGCAGCCACTGAGGTCGACGACGACACAGTCGACGTGATTTTGGAGGCTGCTTCTTTCGATCCACTTGCTGTCTTCCGCACGGGCCGTCGCCACAAGTTGTCCAGCGAAGCAAGCAAGCGTTTCGAGCGCACGGTCGATTCGGCATTGCCTGTCGCTGCCTTGGGCCGGGCTGCTCAGTTGCTCGTCGAGATCGCAGGCGGGCGAGTGGAGCCGCTGCTCACCGATGTCGGCCAAGCGCAGTCGTTCCCGGCTGTCCGGATGGATATCGATCTGCCGGATCGAGTTGCCGGTGTCTCGTACGCCAATGGTGCTGCCGCTCGTCGACTCACCCAGATCGGTTGCGAGGTCGAGGTCGGTGTCAGCGAGTCCGGTCACGGCGAGTTGGTCGTCACTCCGCCGACGTGGCGTCCGGACCTGCAGCAGCCTGCTGATCTCGTCGAAGAAGTCCTGCGGCTCGAAGGCCTCGAGCAGATTCCGTCAGTCCTGCCCACTGCTCCCGCTGGACGCGGATTGACTCCGGCGCAGAATCGTAAGAGGGCAGTCGGTAAGTCCTTGGCTTTCGCCGGCTACGTCGAGGTCCTGCCGACTATCTTCTTGCCGACCGGAGTCTTCGATACCTGGGGTCTGCCTGCCGATGATGCGCGCCGCCGCACGACGTCGGTACTCAATCCGCTGGAAACTGATCGGCCTGAGCTCGCTACTACGGTACTTCCGGGCCTGCTCGAGATCCTTGCCAGAAATATCTCTCGGGGGCATCGCGACCTGTCGCTGTTCGGGGTCGCTCAGGTGGTGCTACCCGGCGACGACACTGTCGCAGTCGAGGCCATCGCAGTGCACCAGCGGCCGTCGGAGCTCGAGATCGAGCGGCTCCGTAATTCCCTGCCTGCCCAGCCGGTCCATGTCGGTGTCGTTCTCACCGGCCATCGGGAGCCGCCGGGGCCATGGGGCAAGGGTCGCCCAGCCGAGGCGTCGGACGCATTTGCAGCGGCCAGAACGATCGCTACTGCAGCCGGGGTAGATGTCGAATTGCGTGCCGCCCAGTATTTGCCGTGGCATCCAGGTCGGTGCGCGGAACTGCTTGTGGACGGTGTCGTGGTGGGTCATGCAGGTGAGCTGCATCCCGCTGTGCTGGAGCGGGCCGAGCTTCCGCCGCGCACCTGCGCACTCGAATTGAGCCTGAGCGCGTTGCCCATCGTGGAGGCGCTGCCGGCGCCCGTGATCTCGCCCTTCCCCGCTGTTTTGCAGGATATTGCCGTCGTTGTAGACCGATCGGTGCCGGCATCGGCCGTCGAAGCTGCCCTGAGGTCGGGTGCAGGCGTTTTGCTGGAAAGCATTCGCCTGTTCGACGTGTTCGAGGGGGAGCAGGTCGGCGAGAACCGCAAGTCGTTGGCGTTCGCGCTCGTCTTTCGCGGCGCGGAAGGAACTCTCACGGATGCGCAGGCAGGTGAGGCGCGTGATGCTGCTCTCGCCGCGGCATCGGAGGCGGTAGGCGCAGAGCTCCGCGGCTGATCGTTCGAAGCCGTAGCGTGGTAGCTACGGCTTGAGAAGATCTCGGGAGGATTTATGAGTACAGCTGATAGATCAGACGTCGACGTCCTTCGTGCGGTGCTGGCGTCGGTGGGTGGACGCGTCGCGCTCGCTTCGGTTCAGGCTGCTGCGTCGGCGTTGTTGGCCGAATTGGACACCGGGCACACTGTCACTGCAGTACCTCCCGGCGATATCCCTGACGTCGACGTGCCACATACAACGCATCCACGTATCGATCAGCCACTGGGAGATTCACCCCCGAGTAAGGAGATGGGCGATCCGCTTTTCCCGGGCGTGCCGGGCGATCCGTATTCGGGGATTGTCGAAGCGGAGCTCGTTGGCGAGAGCAGCATCGATCAGTCGGTCGGTGGGGGAGTCGATGCGGGGTTTTCACATCAAGAATCGCCCACAGGTTTCACCGACCAGGGCGTCCCGACATGGGACAGCGTGCGCGAGAGGGTCGAGACCCGAGCCGGCACTGCTGTGGGTGCGGAGGAGCTCGACCACGGCACGCCCGCCAGCCGCTCACTCGATGAGCAGTGGAACGAACGTGAAGCTGCCGGCCGTAACAAACTCGACGAAATTCGACGGTCGATGAAGGATCGCTGACTGCTGCCTGGACGACCCCTCAATGAATGAGCTTGCATGATGATGCATAATCAAACGTATGAATGCTCTGAAAGATGACGAGGGATCTTCTCCGTTGCGGATCGCGGTCGCGGGGGCAAGTGGATATGCAGGTGGGGAAATTCTCCGATTGCTGCTCGGGCACCCGGGTGTGCAATCTGGTCGATTAATTATCGGATCGCTTACCGCGGGCGGCAATGCCGGCGCCACACTCGGTGAGTTTCACCCCCATCTGTTGCCGCTGGCCGATCGCGTCCTTGCCGAGACGAATCTCGACGAGCTGACAGGACACGATGTCGTCTTCCTCGGGCTTCCACACGGTAAGTCCGCCGAGATCGCTGACCAGCTTCCAGAGTCCGTGGTCATGATCGACTGCGGCGCCGATTTCCGGCTATCCGACGGCCAAGCCTGGGAAAAGTATTACAAGTCGCCCCACGCGGGGACGTGGCCTTACGGTTTGCCCGAGCTTCCTGGCCATCGCGAGAAGCTGGTCGGTGCGACGCGTATCGCTGTCCCCGGGTGCTATCCGACGGTGTCCAGTCTCGCGCTTGCACCTGCTGTTGCCGCGGGCATCATCGAACCCCTTGTCAATATCGTTGCTGTCACTGGCGCATCCGGGGCCGGCCGTGCGCCGCGACCGGATCTCCTCGGCGCCGAAATCATGGGATCGGTTCGCGCTTATGGGGTGGCGGGCGCGCATCGCCATACTCCCGAAATAGCGCAGAATCTTTCTGCGCTCTCGCCGGTGCCAGTGGTGGTGTCTTTCACCCCGGTCCTCGCTCCCATGCCGCGCGGCATCTTGGCAACCTGCACGGCGGTGACGACGGCGACGCAGGAGCAAGCAACCGAAGTGTACGAAAAGGCTTATGCAGCAGAGCCGTTCATTCATGTTCTCGGATCCGGCCGGTTGCCGCAGACGGGCGCGGTAGTTGGATCGAATGCGGTGCAGCTCAGCGTGTCGGTCGATGTGGACGCGGGTCTGCTTGTCGTCATCGCCGCTATGGACAACCTGACCAAGGGAACTGCGGGCGGTGCCGTCCAGTCCATGAATCTTGCCCTGGGTATCCAAGAGACCGATGGTCTTTCGACAGTAGGAGTGGCACCGTGAGCAGCACCACCGAATCCCAGACGGCGTCGGGCAAGTTGGTTCGGACACAGGGGGTCACGGCGCCGGCCGGCTTCCGCGGGGCGGGGATTGCGGCGGGAATCAAGGCGGGCGGTAAGTCTGACCTCGCTCTCGTGTTCAACGAGGGACCGGATACGGCAGCCGCAGGTGTATTCACCAGAAACAAGGTGAAGGCTGCGCCGGTGCTGTGGTCTCAGCAGGTTCTGAGCACGGGGATACTGCGTGCTGTCGTCCTCAATTCCGGCGGCGCAAATGCTTGTACAGGCGCCGATGGGTTTCAGGACACGCACCGGACCGCTGAGGAAGTCGCGAGCGCGCTCAGCAACTGGGGCACCGAGACCGGAGCCGTCGAGGTGGCTGTGTGCTCGACCGGGCTGATCGGCGACCGGCTGCCGATGGACAAGTTGCTCCCCGGAGTCACCGAGCTGGTACATGAACTTGCGGGCGGAATTTCCGGCGGCACCGATGCTGCAGTCGCAATCATGACGACTGATACTGTGCCGAAGCAAGCTGCCTTCCATCACTCGGACAAGTGGAATGTCGGCGGAATGGCGAAGGGCGCAGGCATGCTTGCGCCGTCGCTCGCGACGATGCTCAGCGTGCTCACGACCGATGCTGTTGCTACCGCCGAGCAGCTCGATACTGCGCTCCGCGCTGCAACCCGGTTGTCCTACGATCGCCTCGACGTCGATGGCGCGACCTCGACCAACGACACCGTGCTCTTGCTGTCCTCTGGAGCCAGCGGCGTGACGCCGAGCCAGGACGATCTGAACGCAGCAGTTTTTGCGGTCTGCGACGATCTCGCGGATCAAATGATGGCCGATGCCGAAGGCGCCACCAAGCGTGTGCGCGTCACCGTCACCGGGGCTGTTTCCGAAGACGACGCGCTGCTGGGCGCCAGAACCGTTGCGCGCGACAGCCTCGTCAAGACTGCATTGTTCGGTTCCGACCCCAACTGGGGTCGTGTGATGGCCGCTATCGGTATCGCACCCATCGAGCTGGATCCGGATCGAATTACCGTCTCGTTCAACGGTAGGCCGGTGTGTGTCGACGGCGTCGGCGCACCCGGCGCCCGTGATGTCGACCTCTCAGGTGAGGACATCTCTGTCACCATCGACCTCGGTGTCGGTGATGCGTCCGCGTCGATCAGAACAACGGATCTCTCGCACGGATACGTCGAAGAGAATTCTGCGTATTCGTCATGACAGGCAGTCTCGAGCTGACTGCGACGCAGAAGGCACACACGCTCGCCGGCGCCCTGCCGTGGCTGCAGAGATTCAACGACAAGATCGTCGTCGTGAAGTACGGCGGTAACGCCATGATCGACGACGAACTCAAACGCGCTTTCGCCGCCGACATGGTGTTCTTGCGCACCGTCGGTCTGCATCCGGTTGTGGTGCACGGCGGCGGACCACAAATTACTGCCATGCTCTCCAGACTCGGCATGACCGGAGAGTTCCGCGGAGGGTTCCGCGTCACAACTCCCGAGGTGATGGACGTGGTCCGGATGGTTCTGTTCGGGCAGGTCGGACGCGAACTTGTCGGGCTGATCAACAGTCACGGCCCGTACGCAATAGGAATCTCAGGCGAGGATGCTCACCTGTTCACCGCGTCGAAGCGCTCGGTGATGGTCGACGGCTCGGTGACCGACATCGGTCTCGTCGGCGATGTCACCTCCGTCAATCCTGACGCTGTCCTCGATCTCATCGATGCCGGCCGGATCCCGGTGGTTTCCACCATTGCTCCCGATGCCGACGGCGTGGTCCACAACATCAATGCCGATACCGCGGCCGCAGCGTTGGCCGAAGCGATCGGGGCGGAGAAGCTCGTCGTACTCACCGATGTCGAAGGGCTGTACACCAATTGGCCGGACCGATCGTCGCTGACGTCGGAGATCGATACGGATACTTTGAAAGCGCTTCTGCCGTCACTCGATGCCGGCATGGTTCCCAAGATGGAGGCATGCCTGCGCGCGGTAGACGGCGGCGTCCCGTCGGCTCACGTCATCGATGGGAGGGTGCCGCATTCGGTTCTCGTCGAATTGTTCACTGGCGAAGGAATCGGCACGATGGTCAAGCCCACCCAGCCAGCAGTCGAGAAGTCCACCCCGCCGAGAACTTCAGGAGATATTTCATGAGTGAGAACTCTTCGACGGTCGATCTGCAGTCGCGGTGGTCGAATTCGTTGATGGACAACTACGGAGTCCCGCGTATCGCGCTCGTTCGCGGTGAGGGCGCCGTAGTCACCGATGCAGAGGGGAAGCAGTACCTCGATCTTCTTGCCGGGATCGCCGTCAACATTCTGGGCCACGCTCACCCCGCGGTGATCGAAGCGGTCACGACCCAGCTGTCGACGCTTGGACACACGTCCAACCTGTATGCGACCGAGCCGGGCATCGCACTGGCCGAGCAATTGCTGGCGCACCTGGGTGCCCGTACCCATGGCCGAGTGTTTTTGTGCAACTCGGGAACCGAAGCGAACGAGGCGGCGTTCAAGATCGCGCGGCTCACTGGGCGCCCGAAGATCATCGCTGCAGAAAAGGCGTTTCATGGCCGCACGATGGGTGCCTTGGCGCTGACGGGGCAGAAGGACAAGCGGGCGCCGTTCGAACCGATGCCGGCAGGAGTGGAGCATGTGCCGTATGGGGACGTCGCTGCTCTCGAGGCCGCCGTCGACTCCGATACCGCCGCAGTCTTTCTCGAACCGATCATGGGCGAGAGCGGAGTGGTCGTTCCGCCGGACGGTTATCTCGCCGCAGCACGGGAGATCACCGCGCGGTATGGGGCTTTGCTGATTCTCGACGAAGTCCAGACCGGCATCGGCCGTACCGGATGGTTCTATGCCCATCAGGCTGCTGGGATCGTTCCGGACGTAATTACTCTGGCCAAGGGACTCGGTGGTGGGTTGCCGATCGGTGCGTGCATCGGAATAGGGGAGGCGGCGAACCTGCTGCACCCGGGCAAGCACGGCACCACGTTCGGCGGAAACCCCGTGTGTGCGTCGGCGGCCCTCGCGGTGCTGCGGACCCTCGCTGACGAGGACTTGATCTCTCACGCCGATCGGCTCGGAAAGGTCATCACTCATTCGATCGAGGAACTGAACCATCCGCTCGTGGATCACGTACGTGGTTCGGGTCTGCTGTTGGGTGTGGTTCTGAACAAGCCCGTCGCAGCCAAAGTCGAAGCCGCTGCGCGCGATTCCGGGTTTTTGATCAACGCCGCAGCACCCGATGTCTTGCGCCTGGCCCCACCTCTTGTTCTCACCGATGAGCAGGCGGCGTCGTTCGTTGCGGCATTGCCCGAAATACTCGACACAGCCGAAGAAACGGATTGACGATGGTATTGAAGAACTTTCTCCGGGACGACGACCTCACCCCGCAGCAACAGGCCGAAGTGCTCGCTCTTGCAGCCGTACTCAAGCGTGCGCCATTTTCCAAGCGCCCACTCGAAGGTCCACAGGGCGTCGGGGTGATCTTCGAGAAGAACTCGACACGCACACGCTTCTCGTTCGAGGTCGGTATTGCTCAACTCGGCGGCCACGCAGTGGTCGTCGACGGTCACAGCACGCAACTCGGACGCGAGGAGACCCTGCAGGACACCGGCCGGGTGCTCTCTCGGTATGTGGAAGCCGTGGTGTGGCGCACGTTCGGACAGAAGCGTCTCGAGCAGATGGCGACGGGAGCTACGGTGCCGATCGTCAACGCACTGTCCAACGAGTTCCATCCGTGTCAGGTTCTCGCCGATTTGCAGACCATCGCTGAGCAGAAGGGAAACCTGAAGGGGCTCGAACTTGCGTACTTCGGTGACGGCGCCAACAACATGTCGCATTCGTTGTTGCTCGGCGGGGTGACAGCGGGGATCAACGTGAGAATTGCAGCACCGAAGGAGTTCGCGCCACTCGGATTCGTGCTCGACGCGGTGAAAGCGCGTGCCGAGGAGACCGGAGCGCAAGTGACGATCACCGAGGACCCGCACGAAGCAGCTTCGGGTGCAGATGCTCTCGTCACCGACACGTGGACGTCTATGGGGCAAGAGAACGACGGCCTCGACCGCGTCGCACCGTTCCGTCCGTACCGTATCGACTCCGAGCTGTTGTCGACAGCGAAATCCGATGCAATCGTGCTTCACTGCCTCCCCGCGCACCGCGGTGAGGAGATCACCGACGAGGTCCTCGACGGCCCGCAGAGTGTCGTCTGGGACGAGGCCGAAAATCGCCTGCATGCACAGAAGGCGTTGCTGGTCTGGCTGCTCGAGCAGGCCCGCCGACCGTGAGCGAGAAAGTGGCGTCGGTGCCGCGGAGCGCGCCGACCCGGGCCGGAAGGCAGGCGCGCGTCGTCGCACTCCTGTCGATGCATCAGGTTCGGAGTCAACCAGAATTGGCCGCGCTGTTGGTGGCCGAGGGCATCGACGTCACTCAGGCAACGCTCTCGCGGGATCTCGACGAACTCGGCGCAGTGAAACTGAGGGCAGCCGACGGCGGCGCCGGGGTGTACGTGGTGCCGGAGGACGGCAGTCCGGTTCGAGGGGTGTCCGGCGGCACAGATCGTCTGACGCGGCTGCTTGGGGAACTCTTGGTCTCGACTGACTTCAGTGGCAATCAGGCTGTCCTTCGAACTCCGCCGGGCGCTGCGCACTACTTGGCGAGTGCCTTGGATCGAGCATCGTTGAACGACGTCGTCGGGTCGATTGCGGGGGACGACACTGTCTTGGTAATTGCACGAGAGCCGCTCACCGGCAGTGAGCTTGCGGAAAAGATAGAAAGACTGGCCAGACGCGCGGAATAGCGCCAGCCGAATCGAGCAACGATCAAGGAGTACACAGATCATGGCCGAACGCGTCGTTCTCGCTTACTTTTCACCGCGCACACCCAGGAGCACGTTTCTGGGTAGATTCGTCGGGCGCTGCACGGCAGTTCGATTATCGTGAGCGGCCACCGCAGCGACGAGTCGCTGTACGATTTCAACCTCGCAACCTACGACGAGGGTGACACGTTCGACCAGTCATCGGCGAAAGGATTCGTCCAATTGCACGGCCTTTCGTCCACCATCGCCGCGAAGAGAGATCTGAATCTGTGAACGAGCAATACGGTACGAACGAAGGCTCCCTGTGGGGCGGACGGTTCGCGTCCGGTCCCGCCGAAGCGATGGCGGCACTGAGCAAGTCGACGCATTTCGATTGGGTGCTTGCACCCTACGACCTGCGTGCATCGATGGCTCATGCCCGCGTGCTCAATGATGCCGGTCTGCTCAGCGCCGAGGACCTCGCGACCATGCTGGACGGTCTACAGAGCCTCGCCGCCGACGTTGCGTCCGGTGAGTTCGTTGCCGCCGAGGCCGACGAGGACGTGCACGGCGCGCTCGAACGCGGCCTGATCGACCGAGTCGGACCCGAGGTCGGCGGACGCCTGCGCGCGGGGCGCTCGCGCAACGATCAGGTCGCGACACTGTTTCGCATGTGGCTCCGCGACGCGGTTCGCCGTGTGTCGACGGGCGTCCTCGACGTCGTCGATGCGCTGTCGACTCAGGCCGCGGCCCATCCGGCGGCAGTGATGCCGGGCAAGACGCATTCGCAAGCGGCTCAACCGGTTCTCCTGGCGCATCACCTCTTGGCGCATACACATCCGTTGCTCCGAGATGTGCAGCGATTCCAAGATTTCGACAAGCGTGCAGCGGTGTCGCCGTACGGTTCCGGGGCGCTGGCAGGGTCCTCACTCGGGTTGAGTCCGGAGAAGATCGCCGCCGAACTCGGCTTCGATTCCTCGGCCGAGAACTCGATCGACGCGACGTCCTCCCGAGATTTTGCGGCCGAGGCGTCGTTCGTCCTGGCGATGACGGCGGTGGACTTGTCGCGTCTGGCCGAGGAGATCGTCTCGTGGAGTACTCCGGAGTACGGCTACGTGACGCTGGCGGACGCGTGGTCGACGGGTAGCTCGATCATGCCGCAGAAGAAGAATCCTGACGTTGCGGAATTGACGCGGGGTAAGACGGGCCGTCTGATCGGCAACCTCACTGGCTTGTTGGCGACATTGAAGGCGCAGCCACTTGCCTACAACAGGGATCTTCAGGAGGACAAAGAACCGGTCTTCGACTCCGTCGCCCAGTTGGAGCTGCTGCTACCAGCCTTGGCCGGGTTGGTCGGAACCTTGGAATTTCACGTCGGCCGAATGGCCGAATTGGCTCCGGCCGGTTTTACGCTTGCAACGGACATCGCGGAATGGATGGTTCGTCAGGGCACTCCGTTCCGGGTCGCGCACGAGGCCGCCGGCGCGTGCGTCCGCGTGGCCGAAGCTGGTGGGGTCGGGCTCGATGAACTGACCGATGACGAGTTGTCGTCGATCGATTCATCGCTGACGCCGAGTGTCCGCGAGGTTCTGACTGTCGAAGGATCCATCGCATCTCGCGACTCGCGCGGAGGGACGGCCGGAGTCCAGGTCGCGCGCCAACTCGATGGCGTCCGAGGTACCACCGAGGCGCTACGTGGGTGGCTGTCGATCGGCATCCCCAGCCAATGATCGAGAAATAAAGTCGTGTGCGCCGGATTCAGCTTCTGCGGTGTGAGAAGCTACGAACTACGCAGTGAGTGGGCGGTCGGGTATCCGGATCGAACGCAGGAGTTGTAGTGGCAGGACTGAATGCAGACGCGATCCGCGGGCCGTTGCGTCGCGCTGTCGCGACCGCACAGAACGGACTCGAGGTCATCCGGTTGGGTGGTTTGGAGACCGAAGTCGATCCATCTCCGTTCAAGGTCGTCGATCGAGAGCCGATGTACCGGCTGCGACGGTATTTCGCGGACGATACAGAGGAGGGCGAATCCAGGCCTCCTGTCGTACTCGTGCCGCCGATGATGGTGTCGGCAGATGTCTACGATGTGACTACAGAAAATGGTGCGGCTGGGATTCTGCACAGCATGGGCCTGGATCCGTGGGTCATCGATTTCGGTTCGCCGGATACCGAAGAGGGCGGCTGGAGTCGGACTCTTGCCGATCACGTGGTTGCCATCAGCGAGGTTATCGACAAGGTCTACGAGCACACCGGCCGCGACGTACATCTGGCCGGCTACTCACAGGGCGGGATGTTCTGTTACCAAGCTGTTGCCTACCGGGGTGGACGAAACATGGCCAGCCTCATCACGTTCGGCGCACCGGTCGACACTCTAGCGGCACTTCCGCTCGGCATTCCTGCAGGAGTGGCCACGCGGGGCGCCGAGTTCCTGGCTGATCATGTCTTCACTCGCTTGGCTGTCTCCGGGTGGATGGCGCGGACTGGATTCCAACTACTCGATCCGGCGAAAACGGTGCGTTCTCGGCTCGACTTCGTCCGCCAATTGCACGACAGGGAAGCGCTGCTCCCACGCGAACCCCAGCGGCGTTTCCTCGCACTCGACGGCTGGGTCGGATGGTCCGGGCCTGCGGTGGCCGAACTTCTCAAGCAGTTCGTGGTGCACAACCGGATGATGACGGGTGGGTTCGTCATCAAGGATCGACTCCTCACACTGTCCGATTTGACGGTTCCGGTTCTCGCCTTCATCGGTGAAGTCGATGATATCGGGCAGCCGTTGGCAGTCCGCGGCATTCGGCGCGCCGCTCCTCGTGCCGAGGTGTACGAGAGCACTTTGCGTGCAGGGCATTTCGGGCTCGTTGTGGGAAGTGCGGCGGCGACGCAAACATGGCCGACAACCGGTGAGTGGATTCTGTGGCGCGAGGGCATGGGGGAGCAACCCACCGGAGTGCACGAAATGATGTACGACGAACATCCGGATACCGAGAGCGGAGTGTCGGTCAGCAATCGACTCATCCACACAGCAGCTTCGATTGCCGAGGTAGGGGTCGGAGTGGGTCGCGGGCTCGCCGCCGCTGCAACGGGAGCCGTGCGCGGGACCCGAGAGATTTCGACCGAGGCGGTCCGCACCCTCCCACGGTTGGCCCGGTTGGGTCAGATGCAGGCACATTCGACGGTATCGCTCGGTCGACTGATCGCCGAACAGGGCCGCAAGTCGCCAGCCGGTGAATGCTTTCTGTTCGACGATCGCGTACACACCTATCGCGCCGTCAACATCCGGATCGACAACGTAGTAAAGGGGCTTGTCGTCTCAGGCGTCCGGCCGTCGGCACGCATCGGTGTATTGATGGAGACGCGCCCCAGTGCACTGGCTGTGATCGCGGCGCTGTCCCGCATCGGCGCAATAGCGGTGCTGTTGCCTCCCGGCGGCGACCTCGAGAGTGCGCTGCGGGCTATCGACGTCGATACTGTCGTCACCGATCCGGAGAACCTGAAATCGGCGACGATGATTGCCGCCAACGTTCTGGTACTGGGCGGCGGCGATACGCGCGAGCTCGACGTGCCGGGCGGTGCGGACGTGGTCGATCTCGAGGCCGTCGACCCCGATACGGTGCGCTTGCCAGCATGGTTCAAACCGAATCCTGGACGTGCACGCGAATTAGCAGTCGTTTTGTTCGCGACGACAGATCGCGGGCTGGAGCCCCGATTCGTCACCAACCATCGGTGGGCTTTGTCCGCCTTCGGTACGGCGACGGCAGCCGCTCTCGGATCCGGCGACACTGTTTACTGCCTGGCGCCGTTGCATCATTCGGCAGGTCTTCTGGTCAGCGTCGGTGGAGCGCTTGCGGGCGGCTCGCGCATTGCCCTCTCCCGGGGCCTGGATCCCGCTCGATTCTCCAGCGAAGTATCTCGGTACGGCGTCACTGTCATCAGCTACACCTGGGCCATGATGCAGGAAATTCTGGATGACGAAAATCTGGATCTCGGCCGCAACCATCCTGTGCGGTTGTTCATCGGTTCGGGAATGCCTGTGGGGCTCTGGAAGAGAACCCTCGACGTCTTCTCGCCTGCACGAGTCCTCGAATTCTATGGCTCGACAGAAAACGACGTGATTCTCGCCAACGTAGGTGGGATGAAGATCGGTTCGAAGGGACGTCCGCTGCCGGGAAGTGCGAAGGTTGCGCTCGCTGCCTACGACCCGATCACCGGACGGCTCGAAGAGGACGAAAACGGCTTCGTCCGAATGTGCCGCGATGACGAGATCGGCCTGCTTCTCGGCCGTCCGGGCAACGAAGGTGAAGTCACGAGTCCGCTGATGCGCGGGGTCTTCGAGTCCGGGGATTCTTGGGTACCGACCGAAAATCTGTTTCGGCGTGATCCCGACGGCGACTACTGGCTGGTCGACCGCAAGGACACTGTCGTCAAGACCACCCGTGGGCCGGTGTTCACTCAGCCGATCGTCGATGCTTTCGGCGACGTATCCGTGGTCGAATCGGCCGTGGTCTATGGAGTTGTGGGAGTTGGAGGGCCATCGTCCGCGCGTCGCCTCGAATGCGCGGCCGACGAGATCGCGATCTGCGCCATCTCGGTTCGTCGTGACAAGTCACTTGCGGCGAAGAAGATTACCGACGCCCTTGCTGTGCTGTTGTCCACCCAACGTCCCGACATCGTGCACATCGTGGATCGTATTTCTCTCGGTCGCGCTTACCGGCCCCGGGCGTCCGAGCTGAAGTCGCTCGGTGTGCCGACGCCGAGTCCGCGTACGTGGTACTACGACGACGATACGTCTTCGTATCGAAGATTGACCAAAGCGATTGTCGCTCAACGGTTCAGCGTTGTGGACAAAGGCGAGTCTCAGTAGTCGGTACGAAGCTGTCAGTGAGTCCGGGTAGGTTGAGTGGCAATACTGGCCAGCACAACTCTTATGAACATCGAGCGAAGGACTTCAGTGGCGATCGATCAGACACTCCTCAGTATTCTCGCGTGCCCGGTGGACAAGGGGCCGCTCCTGCTGGTTGAGGACGAGTTGCTGTACAACCCGCGTCTGCGCCGCGCCTATCCACTCGAAAACGGAATTCCGGTCCTGTTGGTCGATGAAGCCCGTGACGTCGACGACGCAGAACACGAGTCGATCCTGGGCCGGGTCACCTCGAGCAAGATCGACTAGCTTTCAGGGCAGTGGCCCGGTGAGGTAACGCTGCAGGGTGGGCGCGATCGAAGCGATCACCTGCTCCGTCGGCATCGACGCGATCGGCTCCACCTTCAATATGTGACGTGTGAGCAGCAGTCCGGACATCTGAGACGCGACCAGTCCAGCGCGCACCGGCGCTGAACCTGTCGGTTCGTCGACGCGCGCGGCGATCTCCCGCAGCACGACCTCCATCAGAAAGCTGCCGATCAGAGTTGTGTCGCCCTCGGCGATCAGCGAGCGAAACGCGGCGACGACCGCTTCTCCGTGTTCCGAATCCCACACGGCCATGATCGCGGTGACCAGTGCTTTGCCGAGATCTTGCCGATCGGCAGCCAACACCGGTCGCAGGACGGTCGTCGGATCGGTGGGGATCGCGATGGCTGCGACGAAAAGTTCCCGCTTCGTGCCGAAGTAGTGATGTACGAGGGCAGCATCGACTCCTGCCTCGGTAGCGATTGCTCGAATCGAAGTCTTATCGAAACCGCTGTGCGCGAAGCGAGTTCGTGCAACTGCCAAAATCGCGTCTTTCGCTCCTGATCGACCGGGCCGTCTGCCGGATCTCGTACGTTCGTTTTCGGTGTCGGTCATGGCGTACGGCGCCGCAAAGTTGCTGCTGCTGCGCACAGTGCAGCCACGATGAACCCAGCTACGACGGCAATATCCACGCCCATAGAGCTCGTGAATGACGCCGTCGACGAAACTTGTTGCAGCGCATCGACCGCATAGCTCAGGGGGAGGAGGTCGCTGATTACCTGGAGCCAGTCCGGCATCTGATCACGCGGCACCAGCAGTCCGCAGAGGAACACTTGCGGAATGACGACCAAGGGCATGAACTGCACTGCCTGGAACTCGGTGTGCGCGAACGCACTGCACAACAGTCCGATAGCGACACCGACGACCGCATTGAGCACGGCGATGAACAGTACCCATCCAATGGAACCGACACTGGTCAGCCCGAGTAGTCCGAAGGCGACGGCGCAGGCGAGCAGTGCTTGCGCAATGGCGGCGATGGAGAAGGCTGTTGCGTAGGCCGCTAGCAGATCCAATTTGGACATCGGTGTCGTAAGCAGCCGTTCGAGTGTCCCGGAGCTACGTTCCCTCTGCATCGCGATCGACGTGATCAGGAACATCACAACGAACGGGAGGATTCCGAGCATCGCGACCGCGATCCGGTCGAACAGCGGTTGCGTTCCCAATTTGGTGGGTACCTCGGCGTACAAAAAATAGATCAGAACCATCAACAGTGACGGCACAAGGAGAATCATCGCCACGGTGCGGTGGTCGGCTCGGAGCTGCCTAAGAATTCTGGTCGTGCCGGCGGTATAGATCTGTGCAGTCACGACGCAGTCTCCAGGTTTTCGTTTGCACGGATGAGTGAGAGGAATGCTTGCTTCAAGTTGGATTGATTTGTGCTAGAACGCAGTTCATCCGGACTCAACTGTGCTACCACGGAGCCCTCTCTCATGAGGATCAGGCTGTTGCAGTGCTCGGCTTCTTCCATGGCGTGGCTCGACACGAGCAGCGTTGTTCCGGCCGCCGCAAGCTCTTCGAAGCGATTCCACAACTCGACGCGCAGAATCGGATCGAGGCCGACTGTCGGTTCGTCGAGTACGAGTAGATCCGGTTCTGCTACCAGAGCACTGGCCAGCGACACACGAGTGAGCTGCCCGCCTGACAGTCGGCCGACGAATGATGCCGCGTGTTCTGTCAGTCCGACCGATTCGATTGCTGAAGCTGCCGCAGATTTGTTTTTGCCGTACATCGCCGCGAAATAGGCGACGTTATCGCGGACCGTGAGGTTTCTGTAGACACTCGGCGCCTGTGTGACGTAGCCGATCCTGCTTCGCAGACCTTTCGACCCGGCCCGTGATCCCAGTACGGTTACGGACCCCGAAGTGACGATCTGGGTGCCGACGATCGATCGCAACAGGGTGGTCTTTCCACACCCCGACGGGCCGAGAAGTCCAGTGATCACTCCGCGATCAACGGTCAAAGCGACTCCGTCTATCGCCGTACGTTTGCCGCGATGCACAACTAGTGATTCCACGACGACTGCGCTGTTCGACAGGGCGGGCATCAGACCTCCTCAAATTCATCAAGCGATGAGTTCATCCGTTGATGAAATTACGCCGAGGGTGGCGCTTTCGTCAACAGGCGGCATCATCGTGTGTGTGGACGCGAACGTATTGGCAACTCACCCCGTCGAGGCCGCGCGGCGGTTGCTGGGAGCAAAATTGCAAGCGGGTGACGTGACGGTGCGAATCGTCGAAGTCGAGGCCTACGGGGGACCCGACATCGGCCTCTGGCCGGACCCGGCAGCGCATTCTTTCCGCGGACCGACACCGCGCACGTCGGTGATGTTCGGGCCGGCTGGCAGGGCGTATGTCTACGTCAGCTACGGGATGCACTTCTGCATGAACGTCACCTGCGGGCCCGACGGCGAGGCGGCCGCCGTACTGTTGCGGGCTGCCGAGGTGGTGAACGGCAACGACATCGTCCGTTCGCGACGCGGCGAGCATACGAAAGACTCGCGGCTTGCCAGTGGGCCGGGGAATCTGGGGCGGGCATTGGGGATCTCGCTCGACGACAACGGTACGAACCTGCTCGATGCGTCGTCCAGGATGCAGTTGATCGGTCCCACGCTCCCTGAGGACTGTCCGGAGATAGCCGAAGGCCCTCGGGTAGGGGTATCGATGGCAGCTGACCGGCCGTGGCGGCTATGGATACCTCGATCCCCGGCGGTGTCGCAGTACCGGCGAAGTCCTCGGGCGCCGTCGCTGCAGTGAAGATGAGGGCTGGACAACCCGGGGTCGACGCGATGCAGGATGATCGAGGTCGTGAGTGAGAACATCATCGACGAACTGACCTGGCGCGGACTGATTGCGCAGTCCACCGACATGGACGAACTGAAGAAGGCGACGTCCAGCGGACCGATCACCCTCTATGCCGGCTTCGATCCGACAGGTCCGAGTCTTCATGCTGGTCACCTCGTCCCGTTGTTGGCGCTCAAGCGTTTCCAGCGGGCGGGACACCGCCCCATTGTCTTAGCTGGTGGTGCGACTGGATTGATCGGGGATCCGCGAGATGTGGGGGAGCGGACGATGAACTCGTCCGACACAGTTCGCGACTGGGCTGACCGTATCCGCGGGCAGCTCGAACGCTTCGTCGAGTTCGATGACGGTGCCACCGGCGCGATTGTCGAAAACAATCTCAGCTGGACTGGGGAGCTGTCGGCAATCGACTTCCTCCGTGATATCGGAAAGCACTTTTCGATAAACGTGATGCTTGCGCGCGACACGGTCAAAACAAGACTCGAGTCCGACGGAATGTCGTACACCGAGTTCAGCTACATGCTGCTGCAGGCGAACGACTACGTACAGCTTCGCCGCACTCACGGATGCACTCTCCAGATCGGCGGATCCGATCAGTGGGGCAACATCGTTGCCGGCGTCGAACTGAACAGGAGACAGGACTCGGAATCTGTCCACGCGTTGACGGTTCCTCTGGTCACGTCCGCCGACGGTAAGAAGTTCGGCAAGTCGACTGGGGGTGGAAGTCTCTGGCTCGATCCGGAGATGACGAGCCCTTACGCCTGGTATCAGTACTTCGTGAACACCAGCGACGCCGACGTAGTGAAGTACCTACGGTGGTTCACATTCCTTGATCAGGCCGAACTGCTCGAACTCGAAGAAGCGACCCGCGACCGTCCCCACGCGCGTGAAGCGCAGAAGAGACTGGCTTCGGAAATGACGACGCTGGTCCACGGGGTAGACAACACGCGTGCCGTCGAGCTCGCCAGTCAGGCTCTGTTCGGCCGGGCAGAACTCACCGACCTCGACGAGATCACCCTTGCCGGGGCCCTCGGCGAGACGTCCATTGCAGAACTCGGCGCGGGTGATGCTTCGACGATCATCGACCTTCTCGTGGCCACCGGACTGTCGGACAGCAAGGGAGCAGCGCGTCGCGCGGTAAAGGAGGGTGGCGCTTCGGTGAACAACCTCAAGATCAGCGACGCGGACTGGACTCCGTCAGACGCCGACTTTCTGCACGGAACCTGGTTGGTCGTCCGACGTGGGAAACGGAACTTTGCTGGGGTTCGCCGAGGGTGATGCAGACCTGCGCCGGCGTGGTGGGAGTCACATAGATGTGATGTGGTCCGCCACGCCTGTCAGTCGGCTGAACTCGCACCGCCACCTCGGCTTTTACCGTCAAGCTTGTGGTCGACCTGCGGATTTGACGCTTCGTTTGCGGCCGCGTAACTTTATCCAAGTCAGAGCGACACGGACACCGACCAAGTCTTCACGGACGTGGACACGAGGTTGTACGGAGTGCCTGACGAAGTATGGTTTGATTGCTTCGCCCACCAAGAGTCGGATGTTGTGTCCGAGACCAAGCTGGGTTAGGCTGGAACGGTTGCCCCAGACTCCTTCAAAATGATGTTTTTGTGGTTGTGTGGTGTGTGCGTGTTCTTTGAGAACTCAACAGTGTGTCGATGAATGTCAGTGCCGAAATATGTATTTTGGTGAAAGCATTCGATGTTGCGGCCATCCGCTTGTGGTGGCC
>JBBSSG010000049.1:0-22041 GCA_038242295.1 Mycobacteriales bacterium
CCGGTCACCATCACGGTGCCGAGACTCATCCAAGAGCTCGCGTCCGATACGGCCCAGGCGCGCAGTCAGTCGCTGCACACTTTGTCGAAGATCGGGGATCGGCTCGCCTGGCCTGCGGTGTCGACACTGCTTCATGACGAGTACGACGAGGTCGCGCGTACCGCATGGCGGGCCGCCGTGGCTCTGGTTCCGCCTGGCGACGGGGCCGCCCTCGCAACCGATCTGGCGTCCGAGCTCGGACGGGGCGATCAGCACATGCAGCTCAGTCTGAGCCGCGCACTGGTGGAACTCGGGGAATCGGCGCTACCGGTCTTGGCCGCAGCCGGGACAAGCCCCGATCCGCGTACTCGTGCGCACGCGGATGCGACGAAACAACTCTTCAACGACCCCGACAGCGCGTTCACCCTCTCACTCGAGGTGGCGAAGCGCACCGCGGCAGTCGGTCCGGACAGATAGCAGGGGAGATCGAATGTTGATCGGTGAGGTCTCGCGGTGTTGCGGTGTCAGTGCGCGAATGTTGCGCCACTACGACAAGCTGGATCTGGTGAAGCCCACGGGCCGCACGTCCGGCGGCTACCGCGAGTACTCCACCGATGACATCCGTCGACTCTTCCACGTCGAGAGCCTGCGGACCCTGGGACTGTCGTTGAACGAGGCCAAGCGCGCACTGGACGAGCCAGATTTCGCACCGGCAGATCTGGTGAAAGACCTGATCCGACACACGCGCCGGCGGATCGCTGCGGAGGGGGAACTGCTCACGAATCTCGAACGCGTCGACTCCGCCGCCCCCACGAAATGGGAGGACGTTCTGCGAATCGTCGCGCTGTTACGCGGCCTCGAATCAGAATCGGCCGGCCTCCGTCAACGCGCAATTCTGTCTCAGGACGGGGACGCGTCGCTACCCATCGAAGCGCTTGTCGCCGCAGCCCTATCCGAGGACGATCTCAATGTGGCTGGTGCGTTGCAATGGTCGCTGGCCAGGGCCGCCGGCCGGGGACTAGCGGCCCTGGCCAGTGGGCTCGACTCCAATTCTGTCGACGTTCGGCGTCGTGCCACCGCAGCGATAGCGGCAACCCACACCGCCGAGGCAACAGAACATTTGAGAGGAGCAATGGATGATTCAGACGCCACGGTCCGCGACCGTGCGGCCATCGCCCGCGGCTCTGAGGGAAAGACCGACGCGATACCCGCCCTCCTCGAGATGGTCGTCGAGGGGCGGCGCGACGTCGAGGCTGCCGAGACGCTGGGACTGCTGGCCCAGCTCTCATCCTCAGTCGAACGCATCGTCCGGGTCCTGCAGGACACGCTCGACAAGACCGACGACGCACCCGCACGGTTGCGGATCACGCAGGCCCTAGCCGAAATTCCAGGCGCGGCAGCACGGCGGGCGCTTACCCAATTGAGTCAAGACGGCGACCGAACGGTCGCGTCCACAGCAGCAGCGATCCTGAACACTCAGGCTATTCCGCGACAGCCTCGCTCATCGAGCACAGTTGAAACGTGGCGCCTTCAGGATCCCGCACGGTGACGATCCGACCGAAAGGAGAATCCTCGGGCCCATCGGTCACCTTTCCTCCGAGCGCGGTCACTTTCTCGGCGGCGGCATCTGCGCCGTCGACCCCGAAGTAGATGCGCCAATACGAGTTGTCGTCCTCACCCAGCCACGGGGCGGCACAGATGCCGGAGGTCGCTACGTCGGCCGGGCCGTTGGTTGCGTACCGCATATCACCGTCTTCGAACATCGGCTGGATGTCGAAGTCGAACACGTCGCGGTAGAACTCGGTTGCGGCCGCATAATCTTTGGTCATCAGCTCGAACCACACTGGGGTGCCAGGGCTGCCCACAAAATCGTAGGAATCGAGCTCCTTCGCTTGCCACATTGCAACGGCCGCACCGGTCGGGTCCACAACCAACGCCCAGCGCCCGGAATCGCCGACCGGCATCGCTTCGATCACCACCTGGCCACCCGCGGCCTTCGCCTTCGCGCAGCGCGCCTCGAGATCGTTGACGGCGAGGAACACACCCCACTCTGACGGGATCGGACCCCCTTTGGGGCATTGCTGACCACTGACGTCCATGAGGCCGCCGACGAGAGCTTCACCGCAGTGGACCAAGTTGTAGTCATTGACGTCGGGGCCGAGTTCCTCGAACTGCCAGTCAAACAGCTCCTGATAGAACTCACGGCTCGCCGAGATGTTGTTGGAGCCGTAGTCCAGCCACACCGGGGTCCCCACCTTTTTACCCATGATTTTCTCCTCGCTTCGCGCAGTGCATTTGGGGTACAGCTGATTGTGCTGCTTTAGACGCTAAACGGGCGGGCGCGCAAAGGTTTGTCCGAACGTGCGGAAGTAATCAGCCCCGAGACGCGGCGATGTGGCGCAGGCGCGGCAGCGCGGACAGTAACGGCACCGCGAACGGGTCGGCGGCCGCGAACCTCAGCACCACCTTCTGCGGGGCGAAGATCGGCTGCGGACCGGCGGCAACAAGCGGGGTCAGCGGGGTGAGTAGGTCTACGGCGTCGACGGTCGTCGGGACTGTGTACGCGAGCAGCCATGGATTGCCGGCGCACAGCGGCAGCGCAACCTCGTCTGTCCAGGTGAGCACGCCCTGGGCGGGCAGGCCGATCGGGGTGGGCCGGGGAAACCAGCCGACCCATGTCGCTCGCGGCACGCCCGCCGCGCAGTGCAACTCGGCGCCCGTCGGGAACTCGAGACGGACTCGGACGCCGCGCTCCGAGTCGTCGAGCAGCGTGAACGGGGACAAGGTGGTGGCGGCAACGTCCTGCGCGAGATGGCGCAGCGCGGCGGGGGGCACGCCCACGGTCTCGCGGAACCGGCGGGTGAAGCTCGACAGGGAATCGAAGCCGACCGCAGTAGCGATGTCGATCACCGGATCAGTGCCGGAAAGCAGTGCCCGCTTAGCCGCGTCGATGCGCAGCGCCGTTACGTACTGCGCAGGCGAAATGCCCATGGACGCCGAGAACATGCGGCTGAAGTGGTGCGGACTGTATCCGGCGGCGTCGGCCAAGTCTGTGACGCGTAGGCCACCCGCGGCATGACTGCGCGTCAGCTCCAGCGCCGCAACCAACGAGGGTGCGGGAAGAGCGAGAATCCGGCCGAGCGGCATGCGCACACATTAACCGAGTCCTTCCAGCAACTCGACCGTTCCTTACAGTTGTTGCGCCACAATAGGTCTCAGATAGCGTACAAATGTGTTCGATCAACGCATTGGCGCGTCGATATGTCACGACCGTCGATACCACAGCTGCGCGACCGAGCCTGCGACCAAGCCCAGTCCCGCGCCCACACTGATACCGATACCAGGCAGCGACTCGCCGAAGTTTCGATCTACTTCGACTTTTGCTTCCGTACTCATCATGAGCCGACCATATCTCGGTGGTCGTCGGCGCGCTGGCCGTCAAATGTTGCCTGACCCAGGTGGAACCGCGGGGTTCACCGTCGATTGCGCCTCCCGGGTGCAATGCCTCAAAGTGGTCGATGTAGAACAACTTTCGTGAACAAACCCTGGCGCATCGACCCCGTGACCTTGACCGGCGACCTGGTGCAGTTGGTGCCACTACACGCCGATCATCACGACGGCCTGGTCGAGGCCACACGTGACGGCGAAATGTGGGACCGCTGGTACACCTCGATACCCGAACCCCAAGATATGCGCACCGAAATGGACCACCGTCTGAAGCTTGCCTCGGATCTCGCAATGGTCCCGTTCACCACGATTCGACGATCGGACGGCGCCATTCTTGGCATGACCACCTATTACGAACTAGACCCGGTCGTGCCGCGTCTAGAGATCGGCTACACGTGGAACCGCGAATCTGCCCACGTCACAGGCACCAATGCGGAATCGAAACTGCTCCTACTGACACATGCTTTCGACACGCTCGGCTGCCAATGTGTAGGTTTCCGCACCCAATTCCAGAACCACCAATCCAGAAGGGCGCTGGCGCATCTCGGTGCCCGCCAAGACGGCATACTGCGCGCGTATGAACGCCACCGCAACGGAGCTCTGAAGGATGTGGTGATGTTCTCGGTGCTCGCCCACGAGTGGCCTGAGGTCCGCGCTGGGCTCGAACATCGACTACGGCATCGGCGGTCGTGAATACCGCCGACGAGAGGTAGAAGAAAGCCTGCCACGACTGCCAGTGAGTCGAATCTTCACCACCGCGCAGTCGTCGAAGGACTTACTTCGCTGCTCCCAGCATCTTGGCCACTTCGCGGCGTTGAATCTTGCCCATCGCGTTGACGGGCAGCAGTTCGACGGCAATTAATCGTCGTGGAATCTTGTAACCCGTGAGTGATTCGCGCGCATAGGAGTGGAGACCATCAGGCACGCCGTCAAGACCTTCGGCGAGCACGACCGCAGCGACAAGTTCTTCGCTTCCGTCAGCACGCTTTAGGCCTACGACGGCGATGTCGGCGACGGCGTCGTGTTCGCGGAGGACATTCTCGACGTCGGAGGGATAGACGTTGAATCCACCGGTGATGATGATTTCCTTGATCCGGTCGACGATCGTGATGAATCCACTCTCGTCCATCATCACAATGTCGCCCGTTCGGAACCATCCGTCGTGGAACGCCCCCGCAGTCTCCTGCGGCAATCCGCGGTAGCCGTCGAATACCTGCGGCCCGCGCACGAGCAGTTCGCCGCGCTCACCCAGCGGGACCTCACGGTCGAGCTCCTCTGGGTCGGCAATGCGCACCTCGACGTCGGGGAATGGAACACCGATCGACCCGGGCCGCCGGTCCTTCGTCATCGGGTTGCCGACGATCACCGGCGAGGTCTCGGTGAGCCCGTAACCCTCGACGAGCAGTCCGCCGGTCGCTGCCTCCCAGCACTCGACGAGCTCGGACGGCAGCGGCATCGCACCGGACAGGGCATAGCGAATGCCGCGGATCGACACCCCGCTCCGCTCGGCCTCGGTGACGATCCGCTGGTACAGAGGAGGCACTGCCGGCACGAAGGAGGGCATCTGACGCTTGATGGCCTCCATGAGCAGGTCGATCTCTGGCTTGGGCAGCAACACGAGGGTGGCACCCAGGCTGGTGCCGAGGAGCATGCCGACGGTCATGCCGTAGGCGTGGAAGAGCGGTATAGCGAGCAGGAAGGTCTCGCTTCCCTCCTCGAGGCCAGGCACCCACGCCCGACCCTGCTCGACGTTCGCAACGAGATGACGGTGACGCAGGGGCACACCCTTCGGTGTACCCGTCGTGCCGGAGGTATAGAGGAGGAGTGCGATGTCGTCGGCATTCGGCCGCGGATGCTCAGCTGCGAGAGGTGGCGATCCGATTAAATCGCGCCACGGCATCGCATCCGGGGCTGGAGAGGTGAGTTTGTCGCGAGCAGCACGAGCCTTCGGGATCGGAATACGCAACGCGAGGCGCTTGAGAAGCGGCAGTTCGGTGGTCAGGTCTACGGCCGCGATGTGCTCGAGACTGGAGGCCCCGCGCAGGGCCTCGACGATCGGAACGACTTTGTCCCAGACGATGGCAACCGTCGCCGCGTGATCGACGAACGGCTTGCGCAATTCTTCTGTGGTGTACAGCGGATTGTGCTCGACGACCGTGGCACCGAGCCGGATCACCGCGAAGAACGCAATGACGTTCTGCGGGCAGTTCGGCATGACAAGGGCAACACTGTCCCCGGCGCCGACGCCCAGCCGACGCAGTCCCTCGGCCACTCGGCTCACCCCATCGCCGACCTCAGCCCACGTCGTGCTTCCACCGAGGAAATCCAGCGCGCTGCGATCAGACCAGCGAGCGACCGTCGCATCGAACTGGTCGATCAAAGTGGTGTCGCCGTACTCGAGGTGGAGGGGCACTCCGGGGCCGTACGACGAGGCCCACTGGGGCTCCTGAACCGCCATGTCGGTTGTCCTCTCGCTGCCGCGTCCACTACCTCCCACGGATTCGGTCAGCCTACCGTCGGACCGCACCTACTGGTTGGTAAAGATGGTCAAGTCCGCGTAATTGTCAACAGGCGCAACGTCTGACATGCGGCTTCCGGTCGGAAGCCCCTGTTGCTGGGCTCAGCTGGTGCGATTGCGGTAGCGCTCTGGTTCGAACGCATTGGGGCGGAATCTTGCGTTCTGGTATTCATCGAGTCCCTCGAATAATTCACTTTCACAACAGGTTCGGATCTTTAAGCCCTATTCAATGTAGTGAATATTCGTTCCCGCACAAGGAATTTTCGTAGTTGGCAATATCGCGGCATGGGACAGCGAGGTAGGCCGAAGTCGGAGGGGCCGACGCGGGACAAGGTGGTGCCGGTGCGGTTCACGGAGGAAGAGCACGGCGATGTGTCTCGTGCTGCAGAGACGCAGGGTGTGTCGTTGAGTGCGTACCTGCGGATGCGGGGTGTGTTGGCGGCGAAGCGTTCTCTGCGGCGGGGGCCGGCTTCGTCGGGGTCGTAAGCCCGGTTCATGAACTACTGACATACGGAGGTACTGATCGAAAACACCGAGGGCATTGTCGCGTTATAGCGCTGTAACTGCCTACGGCTGTTGGTTTATCGGACTCTCCGGAATGGATGGAGCCAGCCGATGATGCTCGGTCTCTGTCCGCCGCGGCGGGTGCCCGGCTCGGTGGCATCATCGGGCAGACTCTCCCTCATGTCTTCTGACAAGTGCCCGTATCCGAGTAGTGAGACACCGACCGGTGAGGTCGCGGATAAGCCTGTCCTGGAGTTCGAGTCGATTCCGTCGCCGGCCTGGCGACTGCCTGTGTTGGGGGACTTGCTCAGTGTCGACACGGTGAAGCCAGTCCAAAAGGAAATGGTCATGGCATCGAGGCTGGGGCCGATCTTCGAGCGCAAGATCATCAACCACCGACTGACCGTGGTCTCCGGGGTGGAGCTGGTCGCGGAGGTCAACAACGAGGCATTGTGGGCGAAATCGTTGGGTCTGCCGATCCGAAAATTGCGTGTAGTCGCGGAGGACGGCCTCTTTACTGCTTTCAACTCCGAACCCAACTGGCAGAAAGCTCACAACATCCTCAACGCGGGGTTCAGCCAGGCAGCGTTGCGGAAGTACCACCCGTCGATGCTGCGAGCTTTGGACGGACTGATGGCGTCGTGGGATGCGGTCGCGTCCGCCGGCGGAAAGATCGATACCGCGACTGATGCGAACAAGCTCGCTTTGGACGTGATCGGCCTGGCCGGCTTCGGCTATGAGTTTGCGTCGTTCGATGGCGATGAGCACCCGTTCGTCGGTGCGATTTCGAGGGCACTCGAGCACGTGAACCGCACCTCCAACGAAATTCCTTTCCTTCGAAAGTTGGGCGGAAACGGTGCCGACCTGCAATACGAGAAGGACATCGCGTTTGTTCGGACGGTCGTCGACGACGTGATCGCCGAGCGTCAGGCCAAGCCGGGGGAGCATCAGGACGATTTGCTCGACCTGATGCTCAACAACACCGACGGCGAGACGGGGGAGAAGCTAGACCCGGTGAACATTCGGAACCAGGTCCTGACGTTTCTGGTCGCTGGCAACGAGACAACCGCCGGCACTATTGCCTTCGCGCTGTACTACCTGTCGCGGCATCCTAAGATCGCTGACGCTGCTCGTGCAGAGGTCGCGGACATCACTGGTGGTGAAACACCGGCCTTCGAAGACGTGGCCCGAATGCGGTACCTACGCCGAGTCGTCGACGAGACACTTCGCCTGTGGCCGAGCGCGCCGGGATACTTCCGCAAGGTTCGTACCGATACGACTCTGGGTGGTCGCTACGCGATGCCGAAGGGATCGTGGGTATTCGTACTCCTCCCGCAGCTGCACCGCGACCCAGTGTGGGGTGAGGATCCAGAATCCTTCGATCCCGACCGCTTCAAGCCGGAGAATGTGAAGAAGCGCCCAGCTCACGCCTACCGCCCTTTCGGAACAGGGCCAAGGTCCTGCATCGGTCGGCAGTTCGCTTTGCACGAAGCAGTCCTGTCGCTGGCAACCATATTGCAGCGCTACAGCTTTCAATCGGATCCGGAATACAAGTTGGACGTCCGAGAAGCGCTGACGCTCAAGCCGGTCGGCTTCGAGCTCTCCTTGCAACGTCTGTAACGCCGACCACTCTTTTAGCCGGTAGTCTGCCGAGTTGCCGTAATTGTCAGGGTCTTCCCGGACGGGGCAGCTCCCGCGGAGCGGGGCAGCGGGAAACGTGGTGTCGGTGAACGAGTGGCATTTGATCGAAACGCGAGACAAGAGTCCGACCGTTTTCAGCGTCGGTGGCAACGTCAAATATTGCGCCGGAATCGTCCGGGCCCCCGGCAATCTCGTCCGATCACAGAGTGATTTCAGCTTCCGCAGGCCCGCGCGTAGCAGTGAGTCCAGTCTTTGTTGTACGGCCTGGGCCGTGGACGGAGCCCACCTATTCTGCCGCTGCGACGCGCTGTCTCACTTGAGAATCCGGCTCGACTTCAACGTGCTTTACCACCGATCGTGCATTGACCTCTCCTGGCCACGCATCCGCGTCTGGGCGAAGATGCCGGCGACAAGGAGCACCACGAACATGACGTACCACCACAACTGCAGATCGACACTTGCCGTCAGCGTGCCGCTGTCGAAGTCCACTGAGTCGATCTTTCCGCCGAGCAGCATCACGCCCGCGACGATCGCGATTGCGCCGCCGAGCGCGCTCACGACCACAAGGAGCATCGTCGGCAGGTCCATGGCAAGGGTGAGGATCGCCAAGCCCACCCCGACAACAACACCCACCAGGATTACCACCCAGTTCCAGGTCACCCCGGCTGCCGCCATCACACCCGCGCCCAAAAAGAACCCCACAGACGCCATCGTCAGCACGATTGCCACCGCGTAATACAGATAGGCCAGCACGGAGAAGATAACGGCCAGGATGATCGCGACGGCCCACCCCAGCGCAGTAACGAGGTATCCGTCTCCGCTGATCACCGAGGCCAAGGCCGCGCCCAGGTTGAAACCCACGAAGGCGCCCCAAAGAGAGATGACCACCCTCATCGCGAGGTAACCCCGGAAACAAAACACGGCACCGACCAGAACTGCCAGGATTCCAATCACAACGTCAGACATAGGGGAACGCTATCGTGAAAGAGCGCGCTTTGCGGGTGCTATCCCTTGTGAAAACCGTGCCGTCCGAAATCCGTTGCGGATCCACGCCATTGGCCGCGCGTCGCTGCTAGCCTTTTCGCGAAAACAACTAGCCGATAGGACGAATCTATGTTCAGCTCATACGCACGAGCCGCGCTCTCCGCTGTAGCAGTGGTCGCCGCGGTATCAGCCTGCGGCTCGACCGACACCGAATCGGCCGACGCCCCCGCATCTACTACGGGGAGCAGTCTCACCGATACCACCGCGCCTTCTGTTCCATCCACCTCGACCGAGCCCACCGATGCGGCACCAGTCACCACCGAGCTGAACGAACCCGAAGAGAGCCAAGACCAACAGGTTCCCCCCGACATAGCGACGGGACCATGCGACAACGCATCGGAAGAGGTGTTCGAACAGGCCATCATCGGTTCGGAGATCGAACAGAGTCTCGTCCGGCCGGTCGATTTCGTGGAGTACCAGTGCGCGGGAGATTACGCGCGCGCCAGGACCAGCTCATACGACTGGACGACGCAGCCAGCAGGCGTACTGTTCCGCTACGACGAGGCGAGCGGTTGGACGGCGATCGATGTCGGTTCCGCCATCCCCTGCACCGAGCGGCACGGCGTCCCACCCGAGATCGCCATTCAGTTGCTCGGTTGCAGCTGAGGGAGCCGACCCAACAGCTCCTGCTTGCAGAAAACGTCGAAGCCCCTACCCGTCAGATATTCGTGGTGCTTCAGGGACCGGCGGCTGAGAAGGCTATTGGGCGTCTCGAAGCTCGGTGTTGATGCGGTTGGCTTCGGTGAGCTGGTCCTCGAGGATGATGATGCGGCACGCCGCGTCGAGCGCGGTGCCCTGATCGATCAGCTCGCGGGCACGAGTCGCGATCCGCAGTTGATACCGGGAGTAACGCCGATGCCCGCCATCAGATCGCATCGGGGTGACCAGTTCCGCGGCATCGAGACTGCGAAGAAAAGCTTGTGTGACGCCGAGTAGTTCGGCGGCACGTCCCATGCTGTACGCCGGGAAGTCCTCATCGTCGAAGTTGTCTTCCGGGCTGGGATTGTTCGGTGTCGCTGGAATGCGCGTATTGCCTTTCGCGTGAATGGACGGGGGCCCCGGCGCTTGTGCAGCGCCGGGGCCCAGGAGTGATTATTTGCCCTGACCAGTTAGTGAACTGGCCTTGTTACATGTCTCTTGCCTCAGCGAACGAGGCACAATCGCGTGTCTGCTGAACGTGCACCTCCTCATCGGTAGGGATTTCCGATAACCGCCGGGGCGACCGTCTTGCCGCCACCCCCGCATGTCCTGCTCCACTTACGGTTCTTGCCTTCACACCGGCAGGTCATCCTTGCCTGCCATTTGGATCCGCGTTTCATGTACAAATCAGACAGTACAACGACCAATGCCGAATGTCTAGTGCCGTCAATACAAACTTTCTATGGTGGTGATCACATCAAGGACACGCAGGTCGCAGTGACGCAGCAGACCACACTGTTGGCGCGCGTCCGAACGGACCGGGGTGCATAGGCAAAAGGTCCGAAGACCGCGATAACCGCAACAGTCGGCGGGGCGGGCGCTAATGAGGGCCTGCGCTGGATGCACCCGAAGATCGACGGCGACGCACTGCGGCGGCTACTCGGCGAGAAAGTCCTCGCCTGCCGGTTGGTAGCTGAATATCCCTGTCCGGGAAAATTTCGAAATCAAAGTATCGCGAGACGATCTGTTTGTGACGATTTGCTCGAGTCAAGCAACGTAGGTTGTCGCAATTCGTTCACTCAGGAGAGCCGCGCCGTTGGATCGTCGAGTCGACGCGATAGTCGGTCTGCTCCAACAGGCCCAGCCAGCACTCTAATTCCCGTCCGAACTGCGTTGTAGAACCACGCTATTGACCGCGCGGCGCTGCTGGCCTTTCTGCGAAAACAACTAGCCGATAGGACAAATCTATGTTCAGCACATATGCACGAGCCGCACTCTCCGCTGTGGCAGCGGTCGCCGCGGTATCAGCCCCCGAGGAGAGCCAAGAGATACGGGCCCCCGGCACGGCGACGGGACCGTGCGAAAACGCATCTGAAGAGGTGTTCGAGCAAGCCATCATCGGTTCGGAGATCGAACACATCGAGAAGTGCCTTATCGTCATCGACCTTCGCCGGGCCCAGCCATGGCCGACGTCAGGGACACGGACACGCGGTCGCGGTCATGAACATAGCTCGGATTTGTGACCGCACGGCCGTGTCGGAACGCTTCCTGCTGAACAGCTTCGGCGTACAAAAACGTTGAAAGATTCAGTCTGAGTTCGTCTTGACGTCTACAAAACCCAAGGTGTTTGTCTCAAAAACTCACGATGCCTATCGCTGTCCAAATCCATCCGAATCGACAGCACTGCTGTGCCCCTAGCTCTGTTTCTCGGCCCCGCTGCGTGAGAGAACCAGCGCGGTTCCGACCACGCCGATCAGCGAGATGGCGATGGCGATCGACGACCAGCCCTCGCTGTGCCAGTACACGTCCCGCAAGGTGATCAACAGTGCCACCTCGTCGACGATCAACCCGAGGGCGATGCCAAGTGCGATGCCCATCCACGAACGCGCTTTCGGACTCCGGTCGACCAACCCGAAAACGGCGACTGCAGCCAACAGCAGAATTCCCTATAGATAGTGATGCAGATGCACCCCGCCAGTGCTGACGTCACCGATATCGCTGGCGTCGGTTTGAATCAACCAGGTAACCAACCGTGCCCCACCGAAGGTGAGCGTGAACACTAGCCAGGTCAACACCAAACCGCGTCTGGTCGGGTCGACCTGCCGAAGAGTGCGGGGGAACCGAAAACGCTCCGGCGCCGAATTAGGCACGTGTGTTGTGCTTCACCCATCCCCACCCGGCAGTGGCCACGAACAGCACGATGCCGACGATCGCCAACCACAACAGGCTCTTGACGACGAATCCGAGAATTACGAATACAAGCCACACAACGAGAAGAAACCCTATGAGTCCAAGCATGTGACGATCATTGCAGACGAGCGATGGGTCTGCTGCACGTTTAGGGGCTCTACGACTTTTCACGGGCAACCAGCAGGAAGTCTGACGTGCGGCGGCCCGCTGGGCACAGGTGCCGTGAAACTGAAACCGACGCATCGACTTCTCGCGGTTGCGGAACCCGCATGCCGAGCGTTTCACGGTCTTGACGAGCCGGTTGTAACCCTCGGTGCGGGCGTTGTTGATGCCGGTGCCGGGGAAGGCGTTAATCTCCGGCCACCAAGCGTCGATAGTTCGGGCCAGCGCCAGCAGCTCCGGATCTTCCGAGTCGATGCACCAGGCGAGGAATTTGTGTAGCCGGTGACGCACCAGATGAGGATCCCCGCCCATGTCCACTGCGGACAGCAGCCGGGGTAGCTCCTACTTCGCGATGTAGGCCATCACAATCTGATGTGACGGGTCCTTATCGGGGGCGTTGACCAAAATGGTTGACCTAGGGTTTATTTCCCCACTGCCGTCGGATGACCGACGACGACCCTACGAAATCACCATGTCGGGCCGCGAAGCACTGACGGCGCAGCTCGCCACTTGGTCTCGAATAGTCGACACTGGCCGCACGCGGCTGGCCCCGGCATGATCACGCTACTTCTCGCGCTGCATCCAAAGTCGTGGCGGAGTCGCTACGGCGATGAGTTTCGAGCCCTGCTCGAGGCCCAGCCGATGACTGCGGCGGTGGTGCTCAACGTGCTTAGTAACGCAGCCCGCCAACAGGTTCGCTCTCACCCAATCCCGTTTCAAATAGCGATGGCGATCGCGCTCTCTGCGGGGGTGGAGTGGGTAGCGCTGACCCACCAGTTGACCGACAACATTCTCTGGGCGCCCGATACCGGGCCGAGGGCAGTGCTTCTTGCTGCGCTTCTACTGCCGTGGCTACCGCTCGTCAACGACCTCGCTGCCGCAACACGGCAGCGACTGACGCGCGAACAACTTCTCCCGTGACGACGCGGCGAACCGTTGCGGCAACAGTGCTTCGCTGGTCCGGACTGGTCCTGCTGGCGGTGATCGCGGTGTTCTCCGTGATACGAGCAGTAGTGGAAATCGCCACCGTCCACCCTTTCCGCCCCGAATCGTACGAGCAGGACTGGGGCGGACCGCATTACCTCGGGGTGGTGGCCGTGCACGCCGGACCGGGACTACTGATCCTGCTGTTAACCGCACTGTGGGTGCGGCGCGCTACCCACCAACGAAAGACCCACCACAGCAACAAATGGTACCGAGTTGACTAGGATGGAATCACCCCCCCCAGAGGAATCGCGATACTGGACGAACGGCTCGTTGTCAGACTCCAACAATCGGTAGATTCGCCAGTCCACTTTCCGTGGCTTAGGGACTCCCGCCCCACGAACGACCAAGTCCTCGCGGACAATCCACGGCCACCGTCCACGCGAAAGCGGTTACGCGGACGCCTTCAAAGGGGCCGCACTTGTTAGAGGACCGCGACCTGCTGTTCCTGAGCTTTCCCCAGGGGAGAAGACGCGACCGGTCATCGACCACATGACCAGGCGTCAGGTCCCACTCTTGATCATCTCGGCGCACTTCTCGCCGATCATCATCGTGGTGATGTTGGGGTTCACGGCCACGATTTTCGGCATGATCGACGCATCAGCCACCCGCAGGTTCCGCACGCCTTTGACCCGCAACTGAGGGTCGAGCGGGGCGTCAGGGTTCTCGGGCGCGCCCATCGAAACCGAGCCGGTCGGGTGGTACACGGTGTTGTGGGTACGCGTGATGTAGTCGGCGATCTCGTCGTCGGTGCGCACGTTATCGCCCGGGAACAGCTCCATTCCCGCCCATTCGGCCATGGCCGGTTGGCCGACGATCTTGCGGGCCAGCTTGATCCCATAGGTCATGATCTGCATGTCGTATGGGTCCGAGAAGTACTTCGGGTCAACCCGCGGCTTGTCGCGGAAGTCTCGGCTGCGCAACCGGACTGTGCCGCGGGAGCGTGCGTGCGAAACATTGGGCGTCAAACAGAACGCATTCTCCGAGGTGGGGTAGCCCTGGCGCAACGTGTGCATGTCGAACGGGGTGTTGCCGAAGTGGAACATCAGGTCTGGCCGGTCCATCCCCTCCACTGTGTTGGAGAAGATACCAATCTCCCACCACTGCAATGACTCGGTGACCATCGGCTTCTTCGCGTCCCACGAGATGACGCCCTCCGGGTGATCCTGCATGTGCGAGCCGACGCCGGGCGAGTCCACCACAACCTCGACACCCATCTCACGCAAGTGGTCGGCCGGCCCAATACCGGAGAGCATGAGCAGCTTCGGCGAGTCGATGGCACCAGCCGAGACGATCACCTCCCGATCCGCGTGAATGGTGTCGGTGTGCACCAGGTCCGGGTTCAGCACCTGCACGCCTGTGCAGCGCTTTTCCTCGTCGATCACCAGCTTCTTCGCCCAGAGTCCGGTGAGAACCTCCAGGTTTTTGCGCGTGTTCATGATCGGGTGCAGATAGGACACCGACGACGACGCCCGCACGCCGTTTTCCAGCGCATTCACCTGGAAGAATCCGGCACCGTTGACGACGGTTCCATTGTTGAACTGAACAGTGGGGATACCAGCCTGCTCGCACGCTTGAAGGATGGCGATGCCGGCGGGGTCCACAGCCTCGATGTTCCGGATGCGCACGGGTCCGTCATGGCCGTGGCGCTCGCCCGGTTGGTCGTTGTTCTCCAGCTTGCGAACCAGGGGCAGGGTCTTTTCGGATTCCCAGCCGGCGGCGCCATACTTGTTCGCCCACTCGTCCAGATCCTCGGCCGGCGGCCAGAATGCGATGCACGAGTTGTGCGACGAGCAGCCGCCCAGAACCTTCGCCCGCGATTGGCGCATGAACGAGTTGCCATGTTCCTGCGGCTCGATCAGATAGTCCCAGTCATAACCAGATTCGAGCAGTGCAGGCCAGCGGGTGAGCTGAAGAATGGCGTCGTCGCCAACGTCGGTAGGACCTGCCTCGATCAACGCGACGGTGACCGAAGGGTCCTCACTGAGACGGGCCGCCACGGCAGCGCCAGCACTGCCGCCGCCGACGACCACGTAATCAAATCGCTTCTCGGACATGATGGGAGCTCTCCTTAATGCTGCGGGAACCAGCCGGTGACCGCGGGCCGAAGGTTCTGGTAGATGTGCTTGATCTCCTGATACTCGGCCAATCCGGTCGGCCCCAGTTCGCGGCCATTGCCCGACATGCCGTACCCGCCCCACTCGGCCTGCGGCAGATAGGGGTGAAAGTCGTTGATCCACACGGTCCCGTGGCGCAGGCGTGCCGCCACGCGCTCAGTCTTTCCTGCGTCCTGGCTCCACACACCCGACGCCAGTCCGTACGGAGTGTCGTTGCCGATGGCGACGGCTTCCTCTTCCGTGCGGAAAATCTCCACGGTGACCACGGGGCCGAAGCCCTCCTCCTGGACCACGGACATCGTGGTGTCGCAGCCGGTGAGAACCGTCGGCAGATAGTAGAAGCCAGACTCGAGTTCACCCGTGCCCCACTCGCCGCCGCAACCCAACACAGCGCCTTCCGCGAGACCGGCCTTGACGTAGGCGGTGACCTTGTCCCGGTGCTCCGCCGAGACCAGCGGGCCGGTCTCCGCCGCAACGTCGAATGGCCCGCCCAGCCGGATCTGCTTCGCCCTCCGGATCAACTCGTCGACGAAGCGGTCGTGGATGGACTCCTCGACAATGAGTCGTGCTCCCGCTGAGCACACCTGGCCGCTGTGCACGAAGGCCGCGTTGAGCGCATTGTCTACTGCCGCATCGAAGTCGGCGTCCGCGAAGACAATATTGGGGTTCTTCCCACCAAGCTCGAGAGCCACTTTCTTGACCGTCGCTGCCGCTGCCGCCGCGATGACGCGGCCCGTCTCGAGCCCCCCGGTGAACGAGACCAAATCGACGTAGGGATGCTCCGACAGTGGCGCGCCCGCGGCGGCACCCGCCCCGAGCACGAGGTTCGCCACCCCTGCAGGCAGTCCCACGCCATCGAGTACATCCATCAGGAGCATCGCAGTGTGCGGGGTGAGCTCACTGGGCTTGAGCACAAACGTGTTACCGGCAGCGAGTGCGGGTGCCACCTTCCACGCCACCTGCAATAGCGGGTAATTCCAGGGGGTGATCATTCCGCACACACCCACGGGCTCATGCACGATCCTGCTCACGACGTCAGGCATGCCGGGGTCCACGACGCGTCCCGCCTGCTGCCCTGCGAGGACGCCGAAGTAGCGGAAGCTGGCGGAGATATCGTCCATGTCGAGTTCGCTCTCGACGAAACGCTTGCCCGTGTCGCGTGATTCGGCCCGGGCGAACTCAGCCTTCCGTTCCTGAATTGCATCGGCTACCCGCAACAGCAGCGCACCGCGTTCAGTCGCGGCGGTGGAACTCCACACTCCCGCGTCGAAGGCGCGGCGGGCCGCGGCGATGGCCTTGACTGTGTCGTCTCCGTCTGCCTCGTCGACCGTGCCGACGAGTTCGCCGTTCGCCGGGCAGTGGATGTCGCGAGTTCCGCCGTTGACCGCGGAGGTCCACTGACCATCAATAAACAATGTACTGGGCATGAGGCTGGTCTCCTAGCTGCGTGGGATCTGGTGCTAAGCCATCCGGGACGGGACTGAATGATCAAGAGCCAGCACTGTTCTCCTCAATTTGAAGAAACGCCAGATGCCGTTCGTAGTGGTCGAGGACGTCATCGATGATCTGGTCCTCCGTGTAATCCATAATGTCGTACCCCTGACCGGTACCGCCGTCAAGATAAACCTCCATACGGAAATACTCGTCCGCGCTGCGGGGCAGGGTCAGGCCAAAGGACGGCACTGCGACCTTCCGTCGCCAGACCTGGTACCGGAACGGATGGGCCTCATCGGCGCCAACTATGAGTTCGATGAGGTCAATGTCGTCAGTGTCGGCGGTGGCCGGGCCGCAATGAGCAGGAATCCCCTGCACCTGAAGCTCGGCGACGACCTCTCGGAGACTCGGCAACAACACTTCGCGCTCGAACTCTCGCGCACGGGCCTCGCTGGGGAATTTGAGAACTCGACTGAGTCTGTGGCGCCAGGACCAATCGACGCCGCGGTTCCCTCCGGTGCGCACCGAGAGCGAGCCCGGAAGACTCTGCTCAGCGCTTTCGGTTCGGAACGTCTCGACTCGGAGTGATCGGTAGAGCCCGATCATGACCAACACGATGACAAATGCGAACGGCAAGCCCATGATGACCGCCGCGTTCTGCAAGGCTCCGACGCCGCCGACCAGGAGCACGGCCACGGTTAGCCCTCCGGTCGCCAGCGCCCAGAAGATGCGAAGCGCTGCGTTCCCGTCGTGTTGTGGGCTCGGCAGATGTGAGGAGAGGTTGGCCATGACCAGTGCCGCGGAGTCTGCGGACGTGACGTAGAAGAGCAGGGCTGTGAAGGTTGCCAGGGCGGCGATGAATACGAAAGCCGGGTAATTTCGCAGGAGTTCGTAAAACGCTCCCTCTGGGTTGAGGACCGCTTCCTCCCCGAAATCACTGTCACCGCCCCGGACTCGCTGGAGGGCGGAGTTTCCGTAGACCGACGCCCACATGAGGATGTACAAGAAGGGGATCGTCAGCGTGCCGAGGACGAACTGGCGGATAGTGCGGCCTCGGGAAATCCGGGCAAGGAAGAGGCCGACAAAGGAGGCCCATGCGATCCACCAAGCCCAGAAGAACAGCGTCCAGTCGGTCATCCACGAACCCGTGTCCTCGAACGCGAAGGTTTGGCCGACCATGTTGGGGAACAGTCGGACGAAATCGCCAACATTGAGAACTAGGGCGTCCAGTAGGAATTTGGTCTCGCCCATCACGAGCACCCAGATTGATAGTGCGAACGCCAGGAAGACGTTGAGAAGCGAGAGAATCTTGATGCCCTTGTCCACTCCCGAGGTGGCGGAAAGCGTGGCAACTGCAACGCCGACGACGACGATGCCAATCTGGGTGGCAGTGCTGACCGATAATCCGAAGACCGCGTTCAGCCCAACGTTGATCATGACCACACCGATGCCTAGCGACGTGGCCACACCGAAGATCGTTCCGAGCAGAGCAGCGAAGTCAACGGTGTCCCCCAGCACGCCCTTGACGCGCTTACCGAAGATCGGGGCAAGGGCGGAGCGAATGGCCAGTGGCGTGTTCTTTCGGTACGCAAAATAGGCGAGCGCGATGCCCATCAGGGCGTAGAGGCCCCAACCGCTGACTCCATAGTGGAAAAGTGTCCACACGGTCGCCTCACGTGCAGCATCAACCGAGCCGGCTTCTGTGCTCGGCGGGGCGAGGTACTGGGTCACAGGCTCTGAGACAGCAAAGTACATCAGATCAGTACTGATACCTGCAGCGAAGAGCATGGACGCCCAGGACAGCAACCCGAACTCAGGCTGCGAATGCGCCGGCCCGAGTTTGATATTGCCGAATCGCGACACCGCTAAGTAGACGACGAAGACGAGCACTACCGCGACCAGCGCCACGTAGAACCATCCGAACCAGCCAGAGGTCCACACGACTGCGCTGCCGAGCACACTCTCCGCATTTTCCGGTGCGATAAGGGCCCAGATGGTGATCGCTAGCGTGAACAGCGCAGCGGGAACGAACACCCGCCAGTTCACCCGCGATCGAGCCTCCGGTTCGTCGGCCACATCTTGCTGCGGTCCCTCGATCGTTGAACTCACCCAACTGTTCCTTTCGCCGCCTACACCCCAGACCATGGTGTTCGCACCCCCCGCAGACCCAATCCCTCGGGCGGTGCGACCGGCGCGGCACAGAATCGAGCACAGCACAAAACGTTCCAGTACACAGTCACCCTAAGACGTTTGCCCGGACATAACCGGCTCTTCACGATCGAGAGTGAGTCGGATCGGTGAGCTCTACTGAAATACCAGGTGACAGGTTGGATCTGGCAGCCCACTCGACTGGAGCGTCCCCTGCCTCTAGCCCAGGAGGTAGTCAAGCCAACGCTGCGCTGTGCGGATCGGGTGCGACGCGAAGCGAAGATTGACGGGACACGCTCCTGAACGGTGCCCTACCCACGCTCCGGACTTTCTGGCGACAGCTCTACCTACAAGGTTTGGAACAGTCCGACCAGCAAAGAGTACGTAAAGCGGGGTTCGGCAGGACTGCGGTCATGGTCGTCAGCATTCAGGACTGCAAACTGCGCACTAGCGGCGATTGCTTTCGCCACCTGCCCGAGCAGGTGAGCACAGCCGGGAGCCTCCTCGCCAACTGGCTTGTCCAGTAGTTCACGCAACACCGCAACTCGTCCACTCCCACGTCGAGGAAATCGGCTCAAATCAATGGAATCATCGACCAGTTTGTTCCAACATGGATGCGCAACATTTCAGACCGATCTCCACTGTCGAGATGCAGTGAAGATTAGCGAGATGCGATGCCAGATTAACTAGGCAGCGATGCGGAGGAACCCACCGGATAATGTGCAGTGTTGCGGCGCACCAATATTCGTTGCAACTCGATGCGACGCTAGAATAACCAGACCCGCGTGTATCGACATGTTCGCCGCCGAAACAATACGTCGGGAATGCCTGACGTTGACATCGGGTGAATTCCTGGGTTCGCGAAGTCGCCTCGGCTGAGAGGTTCACCTATGGGATGTAAAGGCTGTTCGCGGGGCCACTGCAGGTGCTGACTCGGAGAAGGCCGATGAGTTCTGGGCGTCGACAGTGGTGCGGAGTCGGTGACTAGTGCTCGGGCGGCGGCGGGTAGTCCCCGTAGAGGCGTCGGTCGGGATCCTCGGATGAGTGCTGATCTTCGGCGCGTGCCGCGACCACCTCGTCGGCGAGCGTGTGTTGCCGCTTGCGTTCCCATAGTGCCCACACGAGTGCCGCCAGCATTGCTGCGAGTGTCCCGAAGCCGCCAGAGAGATCGCCGTCCATGAAGCCACCGAGCGATCCCATGAAGAGAAGAACGGTCAGGACGATGGCCGTGATGTAGCGCCGATGTATTCGCGTCGCTGGATCCGGGTGCGTGTAGAAGACTTGGATTCGCGTGGAGGTTCTTGCGAACCAGCCCGGGGACGGCGGTGATGACGGAGGAGACGGCTGCCTCTGGGGTGTAGGTGGTTGCTGCGGCGGCCATGGCGGTGGTTGAGGTGCGTACCAGTTCGTCTGCTGCACCATCGGGGTTGGCGGGAACGCGGATGGCGTCGGGGGCGCCAATGTGCTGGTCTGACCATGCAGGCTCATCTGGTGACCGCATTGTCGACATTTTCTCTTCGTCGCCAGTGCGACCTCCGACGCTCCGACAGTCATCAGCATTGCCGTGCGTCGTCCGGTTCGGCGGCCGAAGTGAGCCAAGTCCGAATTGGTGCAGTTCTTGCAGTCGCGGCATGCGGTAAAGACCTTGTTGGTCATCACGCCTCCACCTTCCGATGTGTTAGCAGTCATATCGCGTGTCTCGTCTTTTGGTACCCGGTGCGTGACTTTCGTTCGTGCGCGTTCACTCATGGGTGCGGTACGCCGACATTGAATAGCGGTCACCTCGACAGTTGCCCTGCTGCCCACTGCTGAGGGAGTCCTGGGCGGGTTCGGCGTGCTTCTCGTTGGCCCGTTCGAGCACTCAAATTTCTGTCTATACCGATTGATTTTAATTCTGGTGGATGATCGCAGTCCCTGAACTCGATGCGCTCACCCAGTCGCGGTGCATCGACGACGTGTCCACTATGGCGCGAGAATTGATTGCACTCGAAACCGGTGTGGCGCTCGATCAGGTCGATATCGAGCAGCGCATCGAACTCGCATCGGGGGAGGACCTCGGGGCCCGAGTCCGCGCCATCAAGAAGCAGCGAACGCAACTGAGCGAAGACGAAGCGCGAGTGAAAGCTCAAACCGAGCGATTCGCCAAGGACTTGGCCGACGCCCACATCTCGGTCCGCGACATCGGATCGCTTCTGGGAGTATCCTTTCAGCGCGCCAGTCAGCTCGTGAACGGCTGAGAAAAGACCGGCGACATCGAATAGTCTAGGTGTCGAGATGTAGTGCAGATTGGCAAGACTCGCCACGTTACTTTGACGTATCTCGGGTGTGTCTGCACTGCCCGTCAAAGTAGGCGCGTCGCCGTAAGCCAATCCCCAAGCGGTGCATCACAGGGCAATAAGCCGCGCTGTCAGTGCGTGAATCTTCCGTACCGCTCCGTCGAGTTCCGACCACCCGACCGAGATCAAGTTCAATTCGACGCCATCATCGAGGCCGTGAGGCATCGGCATCGTTTCGGCTGGAATGTCGCCGTTGGCAAATGCCTTGTCGTAGTGCTCTATTTCGTTGCGCAGGTGGCGAATCGTGTCTTGGGTCGGTTTTCGGGGAAGCTCGTTGCCTGCTATGTGGGGTGCTGTAGCTGATTTCATGAGCAACTTGGCGAAGGCCAGGCAACGAGCGAGCGCGGTCATGCCAGCCTCGACGTGTGAGACGGAGAGGAACAAGCTGCTCACATTGTCCTCATACCGTGGGCAATGTAGTCCTGCAGTGCATTGCGGGCCAGTCCGAAGTCGACGATCGTTCGATCCGTGAGACGAACGAGATTCAAGAATCGTTGAAGATCTGGCCCACCCGCGAGTTGGGGCGATCCACCTCCCACGATTGCCTTGGCTGCGACCGAGACGATCTGACGGCGGTCCAAATCGAGGGGGGTATGCCGCAGACCTCGGGTAGGAACGTGCTGCTCGTCATTCGGCGAATGCTAGCGGGGTACTCAATGCCAGGCTAGTTAATCTAGCGTCGCGGTTCGCTAATCTTCGCCGCAAGTTGTCGAGATGCAGCGAAAATTAACAAGACACACCACCGCAGATTAACAAAACTCGGGCGTGTCCGAACGTCTTGCTAAATCAGATGATCCACTCAGGCCTTGCGTCGACCAAAAGTTTTCGAAAACAGCTGTGCCGTAACAGTTTAAATTGTATTCAATATCACTATAGTCATCGTCGCGATGCGGCGACC
>JBBSSG010000050.1:0-21285 GCA_038242295.1 Mycobacteriales bacterium
CAAGACCGGGCGGCGGCAGTGACTGATCCAGCCGATCTCGAGACCATCCGTCTCGACGCGAGGAAGGTTGCCGCGCGGACAGTACCGACGCTGGAAGCGTTGCAGTCCTACACCTGGAGGAGACATCTAGCGGCCACGGCAGGCAGAGCGATCGCCGACCCGAACGAGGAGACCACCAGACGGACACTCGCCGTCGGTTTCGCAGATATGGTCGGCTACACCAGCTTGACGCGAAGACTCGGAATCGAGGAACTCACCTCCCTGCTCGAGGAATTCGAATCGGTAGCGAGCGACTTGATCACACGAGGACGCGGATCGGTAGTCAAAAACGTCGGCGACGAAGTGATGTTCAGCGCATCGACACCTGAGGACGCTGCACACATCGCGCTCGATTTGCAGGATGCATTCTTGGCCATGGAAGACATGCCGCAGTTGCGTATCGGCCTGGCGTGGGGCCCTGTTCTCGCCCGCTTCGGAGATCTGTACGGGTCCGTCGTCAATATCGCTGCACGACTGACCACCTCGGCGTATCCGGGAACAGTGCTGACGGAGACCAACATGGCCGAGGCGTTGAAGAGCGATTCCGAGTTCTACCTCAAGTCGCTCCGTTCGCTGCGGGTCCGCGATTTCCATGCGCTCAAGCCGCATGCTCTGCGTCGAACCAAAGAGGAATAGCCACTTCCTCCGAAAGCCTTACAGTCAGGCCTCACACGGCTACTCCGCAGCGCCCCGATACTCTGGGAACTGTCCACACCACTTTCCCGAAGTCAGCAAGAGGAAAAGATGATCGGCGCCGTCACCGGCTTGTTGTACGCGATGTCACTTGTCGTCGGTGTGTGGGTTCTGGTCAAACTGGCCAGAAACAGCCCGGTGCTGCTGAAGAACAAGTCAGACCGTGCGCTGTTCTGGACCATCGCCGGAGCCGAGGCGCTCGTGCTGCTGCAGGCGATCATCGGGTTCGTCTTGATGTTCACCGCCGACCGCGAGATCCATCGGCTGACGTTCGGCGCCTACCTGATCGGTCTGCTTCTGCTGCTGCCGATCGGCACGTGGTGGTCGTTGGGCGACCGTTCACGCGGCGGTACGGCAGTGCTACTGGTCGCCGTCACCACCCTCGCGGCGATGGTGCTGCGCCTGAGCCAGATATGGGCCGGATATGCCTGACATTTCCCAGCGCGACAGCCTGACCCAAGCCACCCGTACCGGATTCGGCCGCTTTCTCATCGCTGTCTACGCAATATTTGCTGTCGCTGCAACATCGCGTTCGGTCGTCCAGCTCACAACACGATTCGACGTAGCTCCCTTCGCGTACATCCTCTCGGCGGTGGCTGCGGTGGTTTACATCATCGCGACCGTCGGGCTAGCGCGCGCCACCGAAGCGTCGCGGCGCGTCGTGACGGTCTCGTGCATCATCGAACTCGTCGGCGTGCTTGCCGTCGGTGCCCTCAGCTACATCCAGCCCGACGATTTCCCCGACGCTACCGTCTGGTCCCACTTCGGGCAGGGGTACGTATTCATCCCAGTCATTCTCCCCATTGCAGGGCTGTGGTGGCTGCGTCGCACACGAGACGCAGCCGCACCCCGCTCACGTGAGAGCGGAAGCGCACGATAGGGGATCCGCCGTGGCAACTAAGCAGGCAGTGCAGCCAAATTCGCGACCGATTGCTTGACATCGGAGTCGAGTGCTCTCGCGACGACCTTGCCGACGGGTCCGAAGAGGATGCCACCGCCGAAGTACGCGTCGAGCGTCAGTTCCGATCCGCCGCTGTGTTCGCGGACATGAATGGTCAACGAGATTTTGATGCCGCCTCTGCCACAACCGGACATTTCGATGAGTTTGGGTTCTTCGAACTCGGTGAACGTCCATGAGATGGTGTTTTTGAACCCCTTGACCTTCACCAAAGAGTCCACTTCTGAGCCCTTCTCGAGGGGGTGCGGCAGCGGGCTGCACCAACCGTCGTGAATCGTCATCCACTCGTCGAAGCGTTCCAGCGCCGACGCCTTGTCCCACGCACCTTGCGGATTTTCGGGCATCTCTACGGACACCTTGATCGTCGCCATACCTTCGAGCTTGACACAAGTTCGCGCGGGCAACGAGATCGACGGTTAGCCTCGGTAGATGGCGACCCTCGAAATCGCAGGTCGCAAGGTCTCGGTGTCCAATCTGGACAAGGTCTTGTTCCCGGCGACCGGTACGACGAAGAGCGAGGTCATCTGGTACTACACGGCTATTGCGCCTGCCATGCTCCCGCATCTGACTGCACGGGCTGTGACGCGTAAGCGCTGGCCGAACGGGGTCGATCAAGCGTCGTTCTTCGAGAAAAATCTGGCGTCTTCGGCGCCGGACTGGCTCGACCGTCGGGACATGCAGCATTCGGATCGAGTGGTGACGTATCCGCTGTTCTCCTGCGCCGCCGATCTTGCGTGGCTCGGTCAGCAGGCCGCTATCGAGGCGCACGTTCCGCAGTGGCGGTTCAATGGCCAGGAACCTGGCCCGGCGACGAGGATGGTGTTCGATCTCGATCCGGGTGAGGGCGTCGATTTGTCCCGCTGCGCCGAGGTCGCGTGCGAGATACGCGACATGATCGCCGAGATCGGGTTCACGGCGTTTCCGGTCACCAGCGGCAGCAAGGGCATCCACCTCTATGTGCCGTTGGAGAAGCCACTGACGCCTACCGGGGCGTCGACCGTTGCCAAACGCGTGGCAACTCTCCTCGAGGAACGCTCGCCGGACCGCGTGACCGCGACGATGGCGAAGGCGAAGCGAACGGGCAGGGTGTTCGTCGACTGGTCGCAGAACAACGGCAAGAAGACGACGGTCGCGCCGTATTCGATGCGAGGCAGATCGGAGCCGACGGTTGCAGCGCCGAGGACATGGGACGAGCTCGAGGCGCCCGGGTTGAAGCAGCTGCGCTTCGACGAGGTTCTTCGGCGGTTCCACGACCAGGGCGACCTACTGGCCGAGCTGGACCCTCCGCCCGACAGCCCAGCACACGGCGTCCCCGTACCCGACAAACTGACCACTTACCGCAGCAAGCGCAGCGCGGCAAAAACTCCCGAGCCAGTGCCCGACGCGGCTGAACCGCGGGGGAACGATGACACCTTCGTCATCCAGGAACACCACGCCAGGCGGCTGCATTACGACTTCCGCCTCGAGCATGACGGCGTCCTGGTGTCCTGGGCCGTACCGAAGAACATTCCCGACGACACCGGTCAGAACCGCCTTGCGGTCCACACCGAGGACCATCCGTTGGAGTACGCGAAGTTCGAGGGCAGCATCCCCAAGGGGGAGTACGGCGGCGGCGAGGTCACCATCTGGGACTCCGGTACGTACGAGCTCGAAAAGTGGCGTGACGACGAGGTAATCGTGACCTTGAATGGCTCGAAAGCTCGAGGTCGCTTCGCCCTGATCAGGACCAAGGGTGACCAGTGGCTGATGCACCTGATGAAAGAACAGTCCCCTACGGCTACCACTGCGGAATCGCCGAAGACTGTGAGCGAACTCCCGAGGAGCCTCGCACCGATGCTCGCGACGGCCGGCGACATATCGGATCTGCCCGACGGCGAGTGGGCGTTCGAGGGAAAATGGGACGGCTTTCGAGTCATAGCTCGCTTCTCGTACGGCGATATGAAACTCGAATCACGAACAGGTAAAGACTTGACACAACGATTCCACGGATTCTCCACTTTGGCCGCCGATCTTGCCGATCACGAAACGATTATCGACGGCGAGGCTGTGGTGTTCGATTCCGATGGCATCACGAGCTTCGAGAAGCTACAGAGCAGTTCAGGAAGCGATGTGAGCTTTATCGCATTCGACCTTCTGCACCTCGACGGCACATCTCTGGTGAAGAAAAAGTACTCCGATCGCCGACGGGTCCTCGAACTTTTGACCATGGGTCTCGATTCGGTCATCGTTCCCGAGCTCCTCACCGGCACGGCCTCCGAAGTGTTGGCCGTCAGCGTCGAGCGCGGTTGGGAAGGTGTGGTCGCCAAGCGCTCCGATTCCATCTATCAGCCAGGTCGACGCGCCCACACGTGGGTGAAGGCAAAGAATTGGCGGACGCAGGAGATCGTCATCGGAGGTTGGCGACGAGGCCGCGGACGAAGGAGCGGCGGAGTTGGATCTCTGCTGGTGGGTGTACCCGGACTCGACGGGCTGCGTTATCTCGGACGCGTCGGAACAGGGTTCAGCGACAATGCACTCGATCGACTAGGGGCGATGTTGGCCCCTCTGGAGACGGCGGATTCTCCGTTCGCCGAGCGGTTGCCGACAGCGGATCGAAAGGATGCAGTGTGGGTGTCACCGACGCTCGTCGGCGAGGTCCGGTTCTACGAATGGACTGAATCCATGCATCTGCGCCACCCGAGTTGGCGCGGAATCCGCGAAGACAAGCTGCCGGAGGATGTTTCGATCGACCCCGGCGACTGAATTACGGCCAAGATCAACAACCGTCAATCATGCACCTTCGGAGCATTACGCGTCCCGACATTGGTTGCCATAAAATTTCGGTTTGCGTACCCTTCGGTCATCGGTTCTGGGAAGAGCGTAACGAACTTGACCTTTTTTCGGATATCGCACCCGGTGGGGCATTTCGAAGTGCACGTTCACTTGGGAATCGACAATCTTTCAGAGGGGTTTAGAGTTATGCGGGCAATCAAGCTGGCCGGAGCGGCCAGTATCACAGCGGCGGCAATCGCGTGTTCGACGTTGGTCGCGGTGGCGCCGGCTGCTGCGAATCCACTGCAACCGACGCCTATTTCAGATGTGTTCTATGCACCAGTGCCCGATTTGGAGGCCGCCAATCCCGGCGACATCATCTCGAGTCGGCCCATGCCGCCACCAGCGGGGTTCTTCGATGTAGACGTCTGGCAAATTCGGTTCCGCTCAACCAACTCCACCGGTAAGCCAATCGCCGCCGTCACCACTGTGATAGCTCCCAAAAACAAGATCGCGAACGGCCCACTGCTTTCTTACCAACACATCATCAATGCACTCGGCCTGGAATGTGCTCCTTCACAAGCACTCTGGTCCAACGATCCGAACTTGGCGATTCGCGAAGCTCCGGCCTTGAACGCCGCATTGGCGCGTGGTTGGACTGTCAACATCGCCGATCACCTCGGACCTACCAGTGCATACGGTGCCGCCAAGCTGGGCGGTCAGATCGTCCTCGACAGCATTCGGGCCACCCAGGGCTTCGATCCGCTGCAGGTCAAGGAGAGCCCCGTCGCACTCGCCGGTTACTCAGGCGGCGGCATGGCAACAGCATGGGCTGCGGCTTTGCAGGCCGACTACGCGCCAGAGCTCAACATCGTCGGTAGCGCAACCGGCGGCGCACCGATGAACCTGGAGCGGATGGCGCGCGATCTCGGATTCGCTCCGCACCCAGTATTCGGTCTTGCCTTCGCTGCGGCGCTGGGGCTCGAGCGTGAGTACCCCAATCGCATTCCGGTCAGTGACCAGCTCAATCCGCTCGGCCAGCAGATGGCAGCGGAGTTGCAGAACGGGTGCACCAACGACATCATCGCTGTCGGTGCAGGCAAGAGTGCCCGAGAGGTCTCGAACTCGATCGATCTGATCAACAGCCCAGATATGGTCGCTGCAGTCAACGAGAACAGTGTCGAGCTGTACGCGGGTGTCCCGAAGGCACCGTACTTCGAGTGGCACAGCCCGACGGATGTTCTCATTCCCGTCTCGTCCACTACCAACACACTCCGCCGGTACTGCGCCGCCGGTGTGCCGGTAACGGAACTGCTGGTTCCGAGCAACGACCACCTGACAGCCGCAGTCCTCGGACTACCTCAGGCTCTCGAGTGGATCGACGCACGATTCAACGGAGTGCCTGCACCGAGCAACTGCTGATCTACCGCGCAGGCACCGCTGGTGCCTGAGATGTCGGTACAGCAAACTGCGTCCGATGAAGCTCCTCGTAGCGACCACCTGCTGCGAGGAGTTCGTCGTGCGTGCCGCGTTCTAATATCTTCCCGCCTTCTACCACCAGGATGTCGTCGGCAGCCCTGATGGTCGACAGCCGGTGCGCGATCACCACCGAGGTCTTCCCCTCCAACGCTTCGCTCAGGGCTGCTTGCACTGCAGCTTCCGACGTCGAATCCAGTGACGCGGTGGCCTCGTCGAGGATCACGACGCGCGGTCTGGCGATCAACAGTCTCGCGATCGTGAGTCGCTGCCTTTCCCCACCTGAGAGCCGGTAGCCCCGCTCGCCGACCACCGTCTCCAAGCCGTCCGGAAGAGACGCGACGAGATCTTCCAGTCGTGCTCGCCGTAGCGCATCCCATACTTCGTCGTCGGTAGCATCTGGACGAGGTAGGACGAGGTTGCTTCGGATCGTCTCGTGGAACAGGTGCCCGTCCTGCGTCACCATTCCCACCGCGCCCCGGATTGATTCGGCGGTCAAGCCTCGGACATCTTCGCCGCCCAGAGTGACGGTGCCGCTGTCGACGTCGTACAACCTCGCAACCAACTGAGCGATCGTCGACTTCCCCGCTCCCGAGGTACCGACGAGGGCGACCATCTGACCGGGTTCCGCGCGGAAAGACACGCCATGTAGAACTTCGGCGCCGCCCCGGGAATCGAGTACCGCAACTTCCTCCAACGAGGCCAGTGACACCTTGTCCGCCGATGGGTAGCTGAAGCGGACATCGCGGAATTCCACCGCGACTGGCCCCGCCGGAACCTCGATCGCGTCGGGCGCGTCTTCGATGAGTGGCACCAGATCGAGCACCTCGAACACTCGCTCGAAACTCACCAAGGCGCTCATCACCTCGACTCGCGCACTCGCGAGTGAGGTCAGCGGTGAATACAACCGGGCGAGCAGCAGCGAGAGCGCCACCACCGAACCCGGATCCAGCTGGTCGCGGAGCGCATAGAAACCGCCCAGCCCGTAGACGACGGCAAGTGCCAGCGCCGACACCAATGTCAACGCCGTGATGAACACCGTCTGCACCATTGCGCTCCGCACCCCGATATCGCGGACACGTGACGCGCGAACGGCGAACTCCCTCGATTCGGCGTCAGGCTGCCCGAACAGTTTCACCAGGGTCGCACCGGGTGCGGAGAATCGTTCGGTCATCTGGGTGCTCATCGCCGAGTTGTGTGCCGCTGCCTCCCGCTGCAGCTGGGCGAGCCGCCGACCCATCCTCCGCGCAGGAAGTACGAAGACAGGAAGGAGAACAAGAGCGAGAAGCGTTACCTGCCAGGAGATTCCGATCATCACTATTAATGTCAATATCAGCGTGACGAGATTGCTGACGACGCCGGAGAGAGTATCGCTGAACGCACGCTGCGCGCCGATGACATCGTTGTTGAGCCGACTGACCAGTGCGCCCGTCCTGGTTCTCATGAAGAAGGCGATCGGCATCCGCTGAACATGATCGAAGACAGCCGTACGGAGATCGAGGATGAGTGATTCACCGATATTCGACGACAACCACCTGTTGAACAGACCGAAGGCAGCATCGACGACGGCGATCAATGCGATGAGCAACGACAGCCGCAAGACGACCTCGAACGCATCCTTGTCGACGATGGCGTTGACCACGCGTCCGGCGAGTACCGGGGTAGCCACTGCGAGTACGGCCAACACCACACTCAGCAGAAGAAATCCGATCAGCTTGCTCCGATGCGGCCGGGCGAAGGTCAGGATCCGGCGGGCGGTGACGGCCGAGAACTGCGTTTGCTGCGACGATGCGTTCATCGTCCTGTACATCTGATTGCGGGCCGTGACTTCCATGCTCATCCCACGACCGTAGAACCTCGAGCAAGGTCCAGGTCAACAGGCGTGGTCAGGAAGCTTTATCGAGGCGATATTGCCGCGTGGCCGACCACCACGGTTGCGTCCAATTCGTCCGAGCGCACGACGCGGGTGCCGAAACCCTCGCTGCGAAGGATGGCTGCCGTGCCGTCTGCCTGGCGCTCGCTGGTCTCGATCAGAAGGTGCCCGGCCGGGGTCAGCCATTCGTGGGCTTCGGCGGCGACCCGGCGATGGACGTCGAGTCCGTCCGCACCGCCATCGAGGGCCACGCGGGGCTCGAAATCGCGCGCTTCGGTGGGCATCGAACCGATCGCATCGCTCGGAACGTAGGGAGCGTTTGCCACGATGACGTCGATCGTTCCCCGAAGTTGCTCGGGCAGCGCCGAATAGAGATCCCCCTCGTGGACTTGTCCGCCGAAAGGTTCTATGTTGCGCAACGCGCACGTCGCCGCGGCGGGATCGATGTCCGACGCGTGGAGCCGCAATCCGCTTATCGACTGCGCCAGCGCCGCACCGACAGCGCCGGAACCGCAACAGATATCGAGTACGACGCTCGGAGCTAGTGGCACAGCAAGATTCACCAATAGCTCTGTTCGTCTGCGCGGCACGAAGACACCTGGCTCGACGAGGATGTGCATGCCGAGAAATTCTGCCCACCCGAGCACCTGCTCCAGCGGAGTACCGGATACGCGTCGGGCAACTGCGTGCTCCAGACGCTCGCCGGAAAAAGCGGCAACCAAAAGTGCCGCTTCATCCTCTGCATATACACAGCCGGCAACTCGGAGTGCACTGGTAATTGCGGCGTGATCGATGATGGGGACACCTTCGCGGTCGACGGGCCGTTCGGTGCCCGACAGTAGCTCAGTTGACGCCGCCGCACCTGCAATGAAACCCGTTTGACCTCGCTGCCAGCAGAAGGAAGAGTCGACCGGTGATGAATCTGCTCGCCGATTGCTCCAACTGCTTCGGACTGTGCTGTGTTGCGCTTCCGTTCGCCAAGTCCTCGGATTTTGCGATGGACAAGGACGCGGCCGAGCCGTGTCGGAATTTGCAGACCTACTACAGCTGCAGAATCCACGCGAAACTGCGCAGCACAGGCTTCAAGGGATGCACGGTCTACGACTGCTTCGGTGCCGGCCAGAAGGTGTCGCAGGAAACGTTCGACGGTCGTAGCTGGCGCGAGGATACAGACACCGCCAGGCAGATGTTCGACGTCTTTCCCGTCATGCGTCAGCTGCATGAGCTGCTGTGGTACTTGACCGAAGCTATCGGTCTCGACACAACCACGACCATCGCCACCGAACTGCAGGCAGCACTCAACGCCACGGTGGCCCTGACCGACGGATCCCCCGAGGACATCGCGTCGATCGATGTCGGGGCGCATCGAGGCCGAATAGACACGGTGCTAACCGAAACGAGCGAGTTCGTGCGCGCCCGGGTGAAGGGTAAGAAGAAGAACTATCACCGCAGCGACCTGATCGGGAAACAGCTCGCAGGCGCTGACCTCCGCGGAGCGAACTTTCGGGGCGCCTGCCTCATCGCTACCGTTCTACGCGGCGCCGATCTTCGATTCGCTGACCTCATCGGGGCAGATCTTCGGGATGCGAACCTCGGCGGAGCGGATCTACGAGAGAGCCTCTTCCTCACACAATTCCAGATCAACGCAGCACAGGGGAACTCCCAGACCAGGATTCCGACGGTTCTTATTCGGCCATCACACTGGGACTAGAAGGAAATACCTGAGCGCATCGAAGCATCTCGCGGGAGGCCAACACGAGCCGGTACCCTGGGCGCGTGTCCGACAACAAGCAGCGACGTGTAATCCTAACCGGCGGAAATACCGGCATCGGCTACTTCACCGCACTCGAGTTGGTGAAACAGGGTGACCATGTCACGTTGGCGTGCCGCAACCTCGACAAGGCAGACGCTGCAGCCGAGAAGATCGCTGCCGAAGTGCCTGCCGGGACCGTGGATACGAAGCAATTGGACCTTGCCGATCTGAGTTCAGTGCGCGAGTTCGCCGAATCTGCGCCGGATCGCATCGATGTCCTCATCAACAATGCCGGCGTGATGATGCCCTCGTCTCGCACCGAAACCAAGGATGGTTTCGAGCTGCAGTTCGGCACCAATCATCTGGGCCATTTTGCGCTGACCGGCCATCTCCTGCCCAAGTTGAGAGCCGCAGGCAATGCACGAATCGTCACGGTCGCCTCTGTTGCACACAAGCAGGCGCCGAAGCTGAACTTCGATGATCTCCAGGCGACCAAGGGATACAACTCGCAGCGGATGTACGCCAACTCGAAGCTGTCGAATCTTCTTTTCGCACTGGAACTTCAGCGGCGGCTCGACGCGGCAGGCATAGCCATTACCAGTAATGCCGCACACCCCGGAATCTCGGAGACTGCCCTGTACACCAGCCCCGACGGGTTGGGTAGCTCGAAGATTGCTTCCTTCGCCGCCTCGATCGGCCTCAAGTTCATTTCTCAATCTGCAAGGGCCGGAGCACTTCCCACACTGTATGCAGTCGAAAGCGGCGAACCCGGATCGTATACCGGGCCGAAGTGGCTGTTCGAATCTCGCGGAGCTCCAACCCCGGCGAGGCTATCTGCCAAAGCACAAGACCCCGAACTCGCCGCGAAGCTCTGGGAAGCAAGCGAGAAGCTCACCGGCGTCGTCTTCGACTTGGCCTAGACCGCGCGGTCAGTCCACCTTTGCACCCTTGAAGTACGTGACGACCGGACCTCGCAGCGAGTCGTCGGTCCACCCTCGTACCAGTGCGACAACCACCAGGCCCTCGCACAGTGCAACGAATCCTCTCGCTAGGCGTCGATCCCCGAACATGTCGGCAGCCCGATCGACCGAGAACAGGCTGCGCGCGAGCATCGCACGATCGCCTCTGCCGATACTCGGGTCGATGAGTAGCGCATGCCGCGCGCGCAACTGATCGGAGCGCTGCGCAAGCAGGTGTTCGAGATACCGAACCGTCACGTCGGCCGGGCTGTCTTCGGGTTGCCCCGGGGCGTCCTCGAATGCTGAACGGGACGAGTCTGTGATGCGTTCGATGACCGAGGCCAACAGATCGGTCTTTTTCCGGAAATAATACGAGGTAGATCCTACAGGCAGTTCGAGTGCGCTGTCGATGCCTCGATGAGTTAGCGCACGTAGTCCAGCGCCTGCAATCAACTCGATTGCTGCGTCGGCAATCACAGTTCTACGATCCATTTCCAACACTCTACATCTGTAGAGTTCGACTCATGCGACCTTCTGTTCCGCGATATGTTTTCGACACAGAGTTCGATCTCGACGGCACACAAATGGAGGTCATCAACGTTCTGACCTGTGAGGATCAGCTCGGTGTGTATCTCTGGGGGCCAGTCGGGCGCGGCAAAACTTGGCTGCTCGACCGCTACTTCAGCGGACTCCAGTCCCGAGACAACCCCAGCGAAACCGCGAAGCGTGTCCACTTCCACTCATTCTTCAGGGACCTGCACGCGTCGTACTTCCGGCAAGGATTCTCGATAGATCGCGCACTCGAAGAACTGCTCGGAGGCATCGACGTCCTGTGTTTCGATGAGTTCCATGTCCACGACATCGGAGACGCCACATTGATTGCACGGATGCTCGACGCGTTGTTCGCACGACGCGTGGCATTGATCGTCACCTCCAACTACCCGCCGGACGGATTGCTCCCCAATCCTCTCTTCCACGAGAAATTCGTTCCGACGATCGCTGCACTGAAGAGACACCTACGCGTAATGCACGTCGACGGCACGATCGACTACCGAACCCGTGGCGGATCGACGTCGCGTTTCTCGACAGGCACATGGTCGACCCGTCGGCCGGGCGGGCAGATGGCTCGCTCGTCGTCCAGCAGGCACTTGGTCGACCCGTCGGCCGGTGGCAGCATGTCGTTCGACGAACTCTGCGGCACCCCGCAATCCACGGGAGATTATCTAGCGATGATCGAACGGCAGGAGTCGATGGCAATTACTGATATTCCAGCATTAAAGGGTGCTCACGCGGATGCTGTGAAGCGGTTCTGCAATCTCGTCGACGTTTTGTACGACCGAGACATCCGAACGCAATTTCACAGCACAAGCAGCTTGGGATCGCTGGGCGACGACTGCACGGGACTCGACCTCGCAAGAATCCTCAGCCGACTGACCGAGCTGAATTCTTCGCAGTGATGACACGCGGAATTCGTAGAGGCAGAAATTAAGCGAGACGCCCACCGCTGACGGCGGTCGGGGGCGACAGCAGCGGCGGGGCGTCTCATCATTCATTCGCCGCAGGCTGTCGAGCGGATGGGTATGGATCGAATAATCTTTTTTGGATCGTATCACCAGCTGAAACGCTCAGAACAGCGTGCTGACTTCTTCCTCCGACTCGATGGTCGTCGAGGAGGGGACTGCCGGGGCGGGGACTGCGGGCGGACGCGCCGGCTTCGCAGATCCGGCCGCTATCGCCCGCGCGGCTTCGCCTGCCAGGGCGTCGGCTGCCTCGTTGAAATAGTTGCCGACGTGTCCGCGAACCCATCGGAACCGAACCGGGCCGGTGCGTTCACTGATAGCACTGTCGATGCTCTTGATCAGTTCGAGATTTTGCACTGGCGATCCACTGGCCGTCTTCCATCCCTTGCGCTTCCATCCGGGAAGCCATTCGGATGCGCACTTGATGGCGTATTGAGAGTCGGATTCGATCAGCATCGGCTCGTCGCCGGGATGGGCTCGTACGGCTTCGAAAAGTGCACGCAATTCCGCGGTCTGGTTGGTGCCGGAAGCCTCGCCGCCGGAGTTACTAGGACCAGTGTGATTGACCCAGGCCCAGCCGATAGCGCCCCCCGGATTTCGCAGACACGACCCGTCCGTACTCACGATGATCACAAAACAGGACACTACGTCGGCCCACCGACAAAATACAGCCCCCGCGCCCGAATCGGCGGCCGAATACGTAGTGTGGAAAACAACTGACATCGGAAGGACAGCCACACCGTGACCAACCCCGTGCCGTCGTCGTTTTCAGCTCTCGTAGCGCGCGAATCCGACGGAATCACCCTCCGTACCGAGACCGTCGAACAATCATTTCTACCGCAATTCGATGTTCCCGCAGTGACTATCGCCGTCGAGTATTCGTCCGTCAATTTCAAAGATGCTTTGGCGATCACCCCCAAGGGCGGGGTTGTCCGCGAGTACCCGATCATTCCCGGCATCGATATCGCGGGAACGGTCGTCGAATCGACAAGCGAGAGAGTAACAGTCGGTCAACGCGTCGTCGCTCACGGCTACGACATCGGCACCGCGCAACACGGTGGCTACGCGGAATATGCTCGCATACCGGCAGAGTGGGTCGTGCCGTTGTCGACGCTGTCCACTCGCGACGCCGCCGCGATCGGTACGGCAGGGTTCACCGCAGCGATGAGTGTGCAGGCAGTGTCGGCCCGCGGAATCACTCCTGCGGACGGCCCGATTCTCGTCACCGGGGCCAGTGGCGGAGTCGGTACGGTCAGCGTCGAACTGTTGTCGGCCGCCGGATTCGAGGTCCATGCGTCGACCGGTAAGACGGGCGCTGCCGAGCTGTTGACCAGCCTGGGCGCTTCGAAGGTGATCGGCCGGCTCCCGGAGGATCCCGACGCGAAGCCGCGTCCACTCGGGCGCACCGAGTGGGCCTCGGCCGTGGATTGCGTCGGTGGAAAGACGCTTGCCCACGTATTGAGCACCATCAAGTATGGCGGCGCCGTTGCGGCGAGCGGATTGACCGGTGGCGCGCAATTGTCGACCACAGTTTTGCCCTTCATCTTGCGCGGCGTCGCGCTGATCGGGATCGACTCGGTCAACTTGCCCATGCCGAAACGGTTGGCTATCTGGCAGCAACTCGAAACCACACTGCGCCCGCGACGCCTCGAACAGCTCATCACCGAGGTAGCCGTCACCGACGTTCGATCTACGCTCGACAGCATCTCGAACGGGCAGGTGACAGGTCGAACCGTGGTCGCGGTGGCGGGCAAGTTCTGATCTCGGACACTTTCTGAGCACCGTCGGTCGGGGAGATTAGGATCGGAGTCGATGCTGTCGTCTATTCCAGATTCCGCTCCAGATTCCACCGAGGACTCGGTCCTTATGGAGTTCGAATTTGCGCACCCGGTGGATGTGAGCATGACCCTGTCCGGGCTGCGCCGAGGGCGAGGAGATCCCACTTTCGAGCGTGACGGCACGGGAAGCGTGTGGCGAACCTCACGCATGTACTCCGGTTCCGTGACCTACCGCCTGACCCAGGCTTCGCGGCATTCTGTTACCTGCGTGGCGTGGGGACTCGGCGCCGCGGAGTTCATCGGCACTGTCCCCGCTCTCCTCGGTAGCGAGGACGACGCGTCGACGTTCGCCCCAGACCATCCGACGCTCAATGAAGCGCACCGACAGTTTCCCCACTTGAGGCTCGGCCGCACCGGGCGTGTCATGGAGGCGCTCGTCCCCGCCGTTCTCGAACAGCGCGTCCACGGAATCTCGGCATTCGCCTCGTGGCGAAAGCTCGTTTCCAAGTTCGGCGAACGAGCACCCGGCCCCACGCCGAAGCCGATGTTCGTTCCGCCGACGCCCGAGGTGTGGAGACGCATCCCCTCGTGGGAGTACCACCTGGCCAATGTCGATCCAGCAAGGTCGAAAACCATCGTGCGGTGTGCCCGGGCAGCGGAAAGACTCGAAGAGGTCACCTCGATGCCCCCCGAGGATGCGACGCGGAGACTTCGCGCTATTCCTGGCGTCGGGATCTGGACCGCGGCAGAGGTGGCACAACGCGCCCTGGGCGACGCCGACGCCTTGTCCGTCGGCGACTACCATCTCGCGGCAGTCGTGGGCTGGTCACTTCTCGGCCGACCACTCGATGATGCGGGCATGATCGAGTACATGAAACCGCTCGCTCCGCATAGATTTCGAGCAGTCAGACTGCTCGCAGTCAGCGGCAAGGCGATCAAGCCGAAGTTCGGTCCGAAAACCCCGCTCGTCGATCACACGCGCCACTGATCGAGTTCTCCGATCAGCTCGACGGTCCTCGGCCGAGCCGCAGCTTCGCGCGGATGAGGTGGATAGTGCCGTCGGGGACCAAGAAGGTCTCTTCGACCGCGACCGTCACCAACCGTCTGCCGCGGATGCCTGCGTCGATCAAAAACGTCGCGTGCACGGTATCGCCGGATTCGCGCAGCTCCACATCTCGAATCGCCTGAATAGCGCGGTAGTAAAAAGCGTTGTCGAGTGCACGGGACAACTTCGGTCCGGAGCGTCCCGTTGTGAGGCCGTTCTCGATCCGCCGTGCACCGGGCGCGAACTTCACCGCACTCGCATCGTGTGACAAAAGAGAATCGATGTAGGCCTGCGTGACGGCTGTACGGGGGCTCGCTTGCTCGGAATGTTCGGCCTGGGTCATGAGGAGAATCTAGTTCGACATTGTCACACTGGGAACAGATCGGGCGATTTCGTTGCTGACCCTCGCGTGACCGACGCCACCAAAGACTCCACCGCCCACGACGCCGGTGCAGCATCGCAGCTTGCTGAACCCACCTCTGCCGATCGGCTACGAGTCATTCTTGTCCTCGGGGCGCTCATCTCGCTCGGCCCGCTGACGATCGACATGTACCTGCCGGCGCTGCCGGCGATCGTTACCGACCTGAACACGAACTCGGCGGCAGTGCAGCTCACGCTGACCGGCACGCTGGTCGGGTTGGCGCTCGGGCAACTCGTCATCGGCCCGCTGTCCGACATCATCGGCCGCAAACGGCCTCTGATCATCGGCACCGCAGTCCATATTGCAGCGTCACTGCTCTGCGCTGTCGCACCCAACGTCGCTCTTCTGGGGCTGTTCCGCGGACTCCAGGGTCTGGGGGCGGCAGCGGCCGCAGTGGTCGCCATGGCCGTCATCAGGGATATGTTCACTGGCCGCGCTGCCGCGACGGTGCTCTCGCGCCTCATGCTCGTCATGGGCGTCGCACCTGTTCTTGCCCCCACCCTCGGCGGAGCAGTACTGCTGGCGGGTTCCTGGCGTTGGGTCTTCGGCGTTCTCGCGTTCTTCGGCGTCGCACTGCTCGTGCTCGCAATCGCCGCCCTGCGTGAAAGCCTGCCCCCCGAGCGTCGTCGTAGCCGCGGAATCAGGCCCGTCGTCCGGACATACCGAAGCTTGCTGCGCGACGGCGAATTTGTCGTCCTGATCCTGGTGGCGGCACTGTCCCTGTCGGCGTTGTTCGCCTACATCGCCGGGTCATCCTTTGTACTCCAGGATGAGTTCGGGTTGAACGAGCAGCAATTCGCGATCGTGTTCTCGCTCGGCGCTATCGCCTTCATCGGGGCATCGCAACTCAACGTCGCGCTGCTTGGACGTTTCACACCCGTTCGGATCGTGTTTGCCGCACTGCTGATGGCTGTCGCCTCCGCACTGGTGATGACCTTCATCGCGGTCGCGGGCATCGGCGGCATGCTCGGTTTTCTGATTCCGCTGTGGTTCGTTCTCGCTGCCGTCGGCCTGGTGATCCCCAATGCCCCAGCTCTCGCGCTGTCGCGTCACGGCGAAGCCGCGGGCACCGCAGCCGCATTGTTGGGGGCAGCTCAATTTGGGTCGGGCGCAATCGTCGCACCCATCGTCGGTGTGCTCGGAAACGATACGGTGGCAGTATCGGTCACAATGGTCGGCGTTTCCGTTATTGCCCTGGTTGCGTTGATCGCGGTGACAATGTCTACAAGGAGAACCAGCAGTGTCACGAGAAGCAGCATCACAGCGGGAACGGGACGAGACCGGTAAGCCTGTCAACGGACGGCCACGCGACGCTCTGGGACGGCCGCTGCCGCGGGGTGCCGTCGGCGTCGAGCACATTGCCGAAGATCTCCGGCTCCCACCTGAGGAGTCCATCATCAGAGCCCAGCAATTGCTCGACGACGGTATGCCGTTCCACGCCCACGAGATCTTCGAAGGAACGTGGAAAGACTCCGCGGAAGACGAACGGATGCTGTGGCAGGGTCTCGCCCAGCTGGCTGTCGGGTTGACTCATCTGATGCGTGGCAACCAGGTGGGAGCCCAGTCGCTGCTGTGCCGGGGGAGCGACCGCATTCGCGGTTACGAGATCGCCCCGCTCTACGGACTCGATATCGCAGGCCTGTTGACCTGGTCGGGAGAATTGCTCGATCGACTCGGTTCCGGGGACATTCCGGACTCGCCGGCCGTACCCCGCTTGCGTTCCTGACCCCGTAGTCGCCATGTTCACCTAGTCTCGCTACAGTGGAATGCAAGTTAGGTAAGGCTTGACATACGGGGGTGGATATGCAGACTGTCGACGATTGTGCCGCCAAAGATATCGCAGCTCAGGTCCCCTACTGGGTTGCCGTGCTGACACCCGGCGAACGTTCGTTCGGTAGCCGTCGCACCGATCCACGCATCGACACCGTCGACTCCTCTTTCGTCACCACGACGCACTCTCAATGGACGGCTGCAGAAAACCCCTCCCTCGAAGCTGTGCTCGCGGTGCTGGCAAAAACCTTGGGCCTGTGGCAGAGCGATCGGTGCCGCAATTCGACTTCGGGTGTCCTCGTCGACATTGCCTCCTGCGCTCCCGCAGAACCGAGATCCGACGGCGTCGACACATCTCTCTTCCCGGTCCGCGTTCCGACCGACGGCGACGTGGAGTACCTGACGGACGAAGCTCGTCGACGTATCGCAGCGGCTCCGCACGCGGGCAGCGACTTCGGTACCGCGAAGTACGTCATCCACACTCCGGCGCTATCGAAGAAGGCCGGCGCTCAGATCGCACTGCGGTTCGGCGCGTCCGCGACGGTCCCCACGGATTTACCCGCATTCACCGACACACTGGGCTTCGACGAGGCCCTTCCGCTCCAGCACAGCCTCATCGTGACGTGCTCCTCCACCGAGACCGAAGGAATTACATTGGTGGCCACGGCCTTCCGGTGGAATTGCAGAATTTTCACCCGGGCGGACGTCGAGGATTTTACGCGACTTTGGGAAAAGACGATCTCGACGTTCGACTGACAAGCGTTCGGACTCCTCAGTGTGAACTGTTCGGATACGCCAAATGGATGCGGCGGTGCTCGCTGCGATTGAGTCGACGCTGCCCAGTAGGTTTGCACCACTAGCTCACGGTCTAAGGGTGTACCCCGATAGTGGCCGTTGGAAAGTCCTGAAAGACTGATGTCCATGACTGACATCGCCGCCAGCGCGGTCGCGCTCACCAAGACGTACGGCTCCGGGGACACGCAGGTCCACGCTCTCCGGGACGTGAGTGTCGAGTTCGCCCGCGGCGAGTTCACCGCAATCATGGGACCCTCCGGCTCCGGCAAGTCGACGCTGATGCATTGCCTCGCAGGCCTCGACTCCGCGAGCTCGGGGACGGTGACCATCGGCGATACCGAGCTGACAAATCTGAGCGACAAGCAGATGACTGGATTGCGCCGGGACAGAATAGGATTCGTGTTCCAGTCGTTCAACCTGGTGCCGACACTGACGGCATTGGAGAACATCACCTTGCCACTCGACATTGCCGGGCGGAAGCCCGATCAAGAATGGCTCGATACAGTCGTCGAGCGATTGGGGCTTTCAGACCGACTCGGCCACCGACCGAGCGAATTGTCCGGCGGCCAGCAACAGCGAGTTGCCTGCGCCCGGGCTCTCGCGGGCAGGCCGGACATCATCTTCGGCGACGAACCGACCGGCAATCTCGACTCACGGTCGTCCGGAGAGGTACTGAGCATCCTGCGTGCCGCGGCCGACGACTTCCAACAGACAGTCGTCATCGTCACTCACGACCCGCGCTCGGCGAGCTATGCGGACCGGGTGGTATTTCTTGCCGACGGAGCTGTGATCGACCACCTGGCCAACCCGACGGCAGAGACGGTGCTCGACCGCATGAAGCAGCTGGAGACGATCTGACCATGGCGTCGACAAATCCTATGCTCACGGTTTCGTTGAGAAACCTTGCGGCACATAAAGTTCGTCTTGCTCTGACAGTCCTGTCGGTAGTCCTCGGTACCGCGTTCGTTTCTGGTTCTTTCGTATTCACCGACACCCTGCAGCGCACGTTCTCCTCCATCTTTTCCGACACAGCACAAGGCGCGGACGTACGAGTCAGCGCCGAGGACGAGCGTTCGAGCGGAGTCCCCGCCGCGGACGCGGACATCATTTCTGCGCTGCCGAATGTGGGCGCAGTCGTTCCCTACGTCAATGGCCAGATTGTCCTCCTCGACGAGTCCGGTACCGCCGTCCAGACCGGTGGCGCGCCGAGTATCGGCGAGGTCTATCTACCAGAGGGCCAGCGACTCGGAAACGATCCAGTTTTCGTCGAAGGCACTGCCCCGATGGCGCCGGGCGACATCGTCATCAATGAGGGCGGCGCAGTTCGCGCCTCGCTCGGCGTCGGCGACCAGACACAAATCCTCGTGCCGTCGAAGGGCACCGTCGACGTCACCGTGACGGGTATCTACAAAACACCCTCCGAATCCGGCGGATACATCGGAGTCCAATTCGTCGCGAGCCAAGCGAACGAACTGTTCTCCGATGGCAAAAACGTCCAGTACTTCGATATCGCGGGCGCAGATCTGGCCGCACAAAGCTTGTCGCAGAGCGATCTTCGAGACGAGATCGCCGCAGCCCTCCCCGATGTCAAGGTCCAGACAGCAGACGATGTGCGCGAGGAAGCGCAGTCCGAAGTCGAATCCGCTCTCTCCTTCATCAACTATTTTTTGTTGGCATTCGGCGGTATCGCACTCCTCGTCGGAACCTTCATCATCTACAACACTTTCTCGATGATCGTCGCGCAACGGGTTCGCGAACTGGCGCTCCTGCGTGCCATCGGCGCCAGCCGCGGCCAGGTGAGCAGATCCGTCGTCTTGGAGGCTCTCGTCGTCGGAATCATCGGTAGCGCAATCGGATTCGTGGGTGGTATCGGTCTCGCCTACGGCCTACGAGCACTGCTCAACGCTTTCGACCTCGGCCTGCCCGCGGGGGCACTCGCCCTTCAGCCACGTACCGTCGTAGTGGCGTTCGCCGTCGGCATCGTAGTGACGGTGCTCAGTGCCTATGCACCCGCTCGCCGGGCCGCCAAGATCCCGCCGGTCGCCGCGATGCGCGAAGAATTCGCCTCCGCCGGAGACAGCCTGCGCCGGCGCACGATCATCGGTGTAGCGCTCGGCGCAATCGGATTGTTCGGCATCGTGCTCGGCGCTCAGTCCACCGGCGGCGCCGCCGCAGCAACCGTCGGAGCCGGGGCAGTAGCGGTCATCATCGCTGTCGCGCTCGCCGCTCCGTCTTTGTCGCGGCCGATCGTCGGCGCACTCGGTTCCCTCCTGACCCGCCCTTTCGGATCGATCGGACGCCTCGCTCGCACCAACTCCGTACGCAATCCTCGACGCACCGCCGCCACGGCCTTCGCGTTGATGCTCGGACTCATGCTGGTATCGGTGATCGGCGTACTCGGCTCGACTGCAAAAGCGAGTGTGGACGCAGTGGTGGACAACGGCATCGAAGCCGACTACATCCTCAGCGGACCGCCCGCAATCGGCGTCCCGACAGGCGCGGACGACGCCGTGCGTTCGGTCCCGGGAGTGGACAGAGTCGCGGTTCTACATCCCGTTTCGGTGAACATCGCCGACGAGCCTGCTTTCGGGGTCGCGGTCGATGGAAGCCCTGACGGGTTGTTCGACCGAGCCGTCGTCGACGGATCAACCGAGCTGATCGGCGACAGCATCGCGGTGTCGCAGTCGGCATCGGAGGGCAACGATTGGCGGTTGGGAACCGTCGTCGATATGGAATCCGTCGACGGCCGCCAGGTCCCTGTGACAGTCACCGGCATCTACGAGGACAACCCGCTGATGGGAGACTGGATGGTCTCCGAGGACGTCTATCAGCAGGTGACGCCAAGCGTTGTTCGCTCCGATATCGCCGTCCTGATCGGCGCTGCGCCTGGGACGAACCTGGACACCTTGCGCGCCGATCTGGAATCTGCCACCAAACCCTTCGTCGTCGTTCAGGTCCAGGATCGCGAGGAGTTCAAGGGCGCCCAGAGCCAGCAGATCGATACCCTGCTCGCCGTCTTGTACGGACTTCTCGCGTTAGCGGTAGTCATCGCGATTTTGGGCATCATCAACACTCTCGCCCTCTCCGTAGTCGAACGACGCCGCGAAATCGGGATGTTGCGGGCTGTTGGGATGCAGCGGCCTCAGGTCCGGCGGACGATTTATTTGGAATCGCTCCTCATCGCGACGTTCGGCGCGATCGTCGGGCTCACCCTCGGCATCATCTTCGGCTGGGGATTCGTCCGGACCTTGCGCGATGAGGGTCTCGGGACGCTGACCATTCCGTGGGGCCAAATTGTCGCCATGCTGATCGGTTCGGCAGTCGTCGGCGTGCTCGCTGCTCTGTGGCCTGCAGTTCGAGCCGCTCGGACCAGTCCGCTGGAGGCGATAGCAGACGCCTGAGGCCAGGTTGCGCGATCACAAACTTCTTGTTTCTCGCCAATGGTTGCGCACAA
>JBBSSG010000051.1:0-21103 GCA_038242295.1 Mycobacteriales bacterium
CGAACGATCCCGCACCGACACCGGCCGCAACTGCCCATTGAGAATGCACATCACCGTCCGCATCCCGCGCTCATCGGCATCCGAAATCGCCTCCAACCCGATCAGCAGCTCGACGCCCTTCTCGAGCTTCACCCGATGCTCGTCACCCTGACGCAAACCGTAGAAGAACTGGTTCGCCGACAAGCGCGACGTGTCCCCGTACTTGTCCCGATGCGCCGCCAACTCTGCCGCCGGACCCGAAAACAACAACCGGTTCAACATATCCCGGCGCTGCGACGACGTCCCGTCGAGAGCCTTCTCATCCTCGGCCGTCAGCACAGTCTCCGGCTTGCGCTCACTACGACCCTCCAACGCTGTGGACCGAAGGGGCTCCGGCCACCCACCGGCCGGCGTACCGAGCTCCCCCCGCAGAAAACCGATCACCGAATCCGGGATGTCGAACTTACGAGGATTCTCCGCGAACTCGTCCGCTGATGCACCCGCACCCACCAACGACAACGCCAGATCGCCCACCACCTTCGAGCTCGGCGTCACCTTCACCAACCGCCCCAACACGCGGTCTGCCGCAGCGTAATTGGCTTCCACCGTTTCGAACTGGTCCCCCAACCCGAGTGCGATTGCCTGCTGTCGCAAATTCGAAAGCTGCCCACCCGGAATCTCATGGGTGTACACGCGCCCCGTCGGCGCCGGCAGCCCGGATTCGAACGGCGCATACACCTTCCGGAGTGACTCCCAGTACGGCTCCAAATCGCACACCGCCCCCAAATCCAGACCAGTGTCGCGCTCGGTGTGCGCCGCTGCAGCCACGATCGCCGACAACGCCGGCTGACTCGTCGTACCTGCCATCGCCGCCGACGCACCATCGACCGCGTCCGCGCCCGCCTCCCAAGCCGCCAAATACGTGGCCAACTGCCCGCCCGGAGTGTCATGAGTGTGCACATGCACCGGAAGATCGAAATTCTTGCGCAACGCACTCACCAATGTCCGAGCCGCCGGGGCACGAAGCAAGCCGGCCATATCCTTGATCGCCAGCACATGCGCGCCGGATTCGACGATCTGCTCCGCCAGCTTCAAGTAGTAGTCGAGGGTATACAGCGACTCGTTCGGATCCGACAGATCACCGGTATAGCTCAGGGCCACCTCGGCAATCGCAGTGCCTGTCTCGCGTACCGCCTCGATCGCCGGCCGCATCTGATCGACGTTGTTGAGCGCGTCGAAGATGCGGAAAATATCGATACCTGTATCCGTCGCCTCCGCCACGAAGGAGCGCGTCACCTTCTCCGGATACGGGGTGTACCCCACCGTATTGCGGCCCCGCAGCAGCATCTGCAACGCGATATTGGGCACCGCCTCACGCAGTGCCGCAAGCCGCTCCCAAGGATCCTCCCGCAGAAACCGCAGTGCCACATCGTATGTCGCACCGCCCCAACATTCGATCGACAACAACTGCGGCGTCGTACGCGCCACGTACGGCGCCACCGCCAACAAGCCCGAGGTCCGCACCCGCGTCGCGAGCAACGACTGATGCGCATCGCGGAACGTCGTATCGGTAACCCCCACCGCTTTCTGGTTCCGAAGATCTCGCGCAAACCCTTCCGGCCCCAACGCCAGCAAACGCTGCCGGCTGCCGTCTGGGATCGGTGCCGCAAAATCGACCACCGGAAGCTTGTCGTGCGGATACACCGACGACGGACGCTCCCCATGCGGCTTGTTGACCGTCACATCGGCCAGGTACGTCAAAATCTTCGTGCCGCGGTCACCGGAGCTACGCGAAGTCAACAACTGCGGACGCTCTTCGATGAACGACGTCGTCACTCGGCCCGCCATGAAATCGGGATCGACCAACACCGCCTGCAGAAAAGGAATGTTCGTCGCGACACCGCGAATACGGAACTCTGCCACCGCACGCCGCGCCCGCGAGATCGCCGTATCGAAATCACGCCCCCGGCACGTCAACTTCACCAACATCGAATCGAAATACGCCCCCACCTCAGCACCCAAAGTGGTACCGCCATCGAGGCGCACCCCAGCCCCACCCGGAGTCCGGTACGCGGTGATCCGGCCCGTGTCCGGCCGGAACCCGTTCGCTGGATCCTCCGTGGTGATCCGGCACTGCAACGCCGCCCCTCGCACCACAATCTTGTCTTGCGTCAACCCCAGATCCGCTAAAGTTTCCCCCGCAGCGATCCGCAACTGTGCCTGCACCAAATCGACATCAGTGACCTCCTCGGTCACCGTGTGCTCGACCTGGATACGCGGATTCATTTCGATGAACACATACTCGCCATGTTTATCGAGCAAAAATTCGACCGTCCCCGCGCAGGAATACCCGATCTCCTTCGCGAATGCCACCGCATCGGCGCACATCCGATCGCGAAGCTCCCCAGGAAGATTCGGCGCCGGTGCCATCTCGATGACCTTCTGGTGGCGACGTTGTAGCGAACAATCACGCTCGAACAGATGCACCACATTGCCCTGCCCATCAGCGAGGATCTGCACCTCGATATGGCGTGGGTCGATCACCGCCTGCTCCAAAAATACTGTCGCGTCACCGAAAGCCGACTCCGCCTCGCGCGCCGCAGCCTCGATCGATTCGCGCAACAACCCCGGCTCCGCCACCCGGCGCATACCACGGCCGCCGCCGCCCGCAACAGCTTTTACGAACAACGGGAACGTCATGGACTCCGACGCCGTAACGAGCTCCTCGATATCGGCGGACGGCTCAGACGAGGCCAATACCGGCAGTCCCGCCCGCTTCGCCGACGCAATCGCCCGCGCCTTGTTCCCGGTCAACTCCAACACCGATGCCGGCGGTCCCACGAACGTGATGCCCGCCTCGGCGCAAGCAGCGGCCAGATCAGGATTCTCCGACAAGAACCCGTACCCCGGATACACCGCATCCGCCCCGGAGCGTTTGGCTGCGGCGACGATTTCCTTCACCGAAAGGTACGCGCGAACAGGATGACCCTTCTCGCCTATCTCGTACGCCTCGTCCGCTTTCGTCCGATGCACCGAATTACGGTCTTCGAACGGGAAGACCGCCACAGTGGCGGCACCCAACTCGTACGAGGCACGAAACGCACGGATCGCGATCTCGCCACGATTAGCAACCAACACTTTGGAGAACATCCGCTCAACCTACCGCTGCAACGATCACTGAATGTGACTCTAGTCTCGAGATGTGAGACGAACTGGCTGAAACCGACCTTCTTGAACGGTGCAGCAACGGGTTACCTGAAGGTCAGGACTTCTCTAGATACTCGATTCGATCCGAACGCCACGCCGACTTCATCATCGACGTAATCCCTGGATGACCGGTCATCAGCGGATCCGAATCGAAGAGTGCTCTCGCACACGCATGTGCGTCGACGATCACATCCTCGTCGTCGATGAGTGAGAGCAACCTAAGGCTGCTGACGGTTCCAGACTGCGCTGCCCCCAAAACATCACCTTCACGACGCGTCGTCAGATCGAGCTTGGCGAGTTCGAATCCATCGTTCGTCGCCGCTACGGCTTCCAGCCGCGAGAACGAGGGACCTGAGGAACTCAACTGACTGATCATGATGCACAGTCCCTGATGTCCACCTCGGCCGATGCGTCCGCGCAACTGATGCAGTTGACTGATTCCGAAGCGGTCGGCGTCGACGATCACCATGACTGTGGCGTTCGGCACGTCGACTCCGACCTCGACGACCGTCGTACACACCAGAACGTCGATTTCGCCGGCATTGAAGTCCTGCATCGATGCGTCCTTCTCGTCGGCAGGCATTCGGCCGTGCAGCAAGCCGACCCGTAGATCCGCAACCGGACCTTGGCTGAGCATCTCGAACATCTCGAGCGCCGATTTGGTTTCCGGCAAGTTCTTGCCGTCGTCGTAGCCAGCAGATCGCGTGCGTGACTTCTTGTCGTCCTGCTCTTCGCCGATCCTCGAACAGACGACGTACGCCTGACGTCCCTGCAGAGCTTCTTCGCGGATGCGTTCCCATGCCCTGCTGACCCAGGCAGGCTTGTCTTTGGCTGATACGACGCTGCTGACGATCGGGGCTCGTCCACGAGGCAGTTCGGCGAGTGTCGAGGTTTCGAGGTCGCCGAGGGAGGCCATCGCTATAGTTCGCGGAATCGGGGTCGCGGTCATGACGAGCAGGTGCGGACTCGAATCACCTCGCGCTTTCAATCGCAGTGCATCTCGTTGCTCGACGCCGAACCTGTGCTGCTCGTCGACAACGACCATGCCGAGATCCATGAACTGCACACGGTCCTGGATGAGGGCGTGGGTACCGATCACGATCCCTGCATTGCCGGTAACCGCGTCCAACAACGCGGTCCGCTTGGCTGCTGTCGACATCGACCCTGTCAGGAGCGCAACCTTGGTCGCCAATTCGTGCGCTTCGAGCTCGCCCGCGCACGCAAGCGACCCCAGCATCGCGGAGATCGACCGAGCATGTTGTGCAGCGAGCACCTCAGTCGGCGCCAGCAACGCACATTGGTGTCCTGCATCGATGACTTGCAGCATCGCGCGCAAGGCGACGATGGTCTTGCCGGAACCCACTTCGCCCTGAAGAAGTCTCGACATCGGGTGCGCCAATGAAAGGTCTGCCGATATCTCCTGCGCCACGGTCAACTGTCCCGCGGTGAGGGTGAAGGGCAGGCGGCGCTCGAACTCGGCAGCGATTCCATCGGCGCGCGGTGGACTCGGCGGTGCTGCGCGAGTCGACGCGTCCTGCCGGCGTCCGGCAAGTACCAACTGAACGGCAAGTGCTTCGTCGAATTTGAGACGTGCTCGAGCTTGCTCCTTCTGCTCTGCAGAATCCGGGAAATGGATCCAACGAAGTGCTGTGTCGAGCCCGATCAGATCTCGATCGGCGAGGACGTCTGCGGGCACTGGGTCGTCGACCGCATCGAGCTGGTCCAGGACCTGGCGGATGCATCGCATGAAGGTCCAACTCTCTACATCTTTGGACGCCGGATACAGCGGAACAAATCTGCGATCGAAGACCGACATGTCCACGCTGCCGGAAGCATCGACCGCGCCGCGGGCAACACCGCCGAGAGATCCGCCACCGACGATGCGCCCGGCAGATACGACGGCTCCGTCGTCCTCGTCGCCGTTGAGAATGACGTAGCCAGGGTGGGTCAAATTCCAGCGGCGACCGAAGTACTTGACCTTGCCCGAGAACATTCCTCTTTTGCCGGGGGTGAGGACATGCTTGAGCTTGTGCGGACTGAAGAACGTAGCGTCGATTTGTTGACCGTCAGCTGCGAGCGAGACCGCCAAGAACTGACCTTTGCGAGCCTTCATACTGCGGAGCGTCGCGGTCGCAATGGTCGCGACGATGGTGATGTGCTCACCCTCTGGTGGTTCTTGTTCGCTGAGCTCGGCGCCCTGAGTCATGTAGCGATGTGGGTAGTGGCGGAGGAGATCCTCGACGGTGCCGATGTCGAACAGTTCGGCCAACGGAGCGGAAACTTTGCTACCGAGAACGAGTTCCAAGCGATCCGAGAGTACAACCATCGTCTTTACTCGCACTCCTCTATCCAGCTCGTATTTCCCAGTGGGCACTGTTCAGCGCGGCCCCCTTTGCCACACACCGACGTGGTCTATTGCACCCTCGTCATTCAACCCCTAGTTGCAGCACATCGTCGGGCTGCCCTCCGTCGTAGACAAGCACCTCGACGGCTGGATACCGTTGTGCGACATAAGCTGCGAGTTCCGTTGTCACATCCGGTTGGGACGCCCCCCGCAGCATCGTGACCATCTCACCACCCCCCGACAGAAGCTTCTCTAGCAGGTCTGACCCGGCGGCCACAGCGTCGGAACCGATCACGACGACCTCATGCCCGACCAATCCGAGTCCGTCCCCCGGCTCACACGTTCCTACCCAAGTGAGCGATCGCTCCGCCGCGATCCGCAGCGAGGCCCAACGGGTGCCTGCGGCTGCTTCCGACATGGCGAACGCATCGTCGACCGCCTCCCGGGACGGGTCGTGGACCGCGAGAGCTGCCAACCCCTGCACCATCGACGAAGACGGAAGCATGAGAACGTCCTTGCCTGCTGTACGCGAGGCGATACTGACCGAGACAAGCTCCTGGGCGGACAGAGCTCCGTTCGGAAGTACCAAAACTTCGGCGTGTTCCGATCGGACGATCGACGCGCACAGGTCGGAGGGTCCGATCGCGTCCGTGTCGCACCGCAGAACGGTGGCGCCTTCTGCGACGAAAAGACTCTCTGCTCCGTCGCCCGCGACGACTGCTAGAACATCGCGGCCGAATCGATGATCGTGACGGCTGTTCGAGACGGCCGTTCCCCCGTCGCAGTTCTGACCGGCCGTGAATGCGGAGATGCGTATGCCATGCACTCGGCCTGCATCGATCCCCCTCTCCACGGCGAGTCCTGCGTTGACTGTATGAACATGAGCCGACCACGTCCCAGCTCCATCGCCTGCCACGACGACCGAGTCCCCTAGGTCGGCCAAGGTATCCCGGAGTGCCTTTACCTTCGACGCGTCGATATCGGTCACGCGGAACACCACCTCGTAGCCGACAACCGGATCGGACTCGGGGCGCGGTGCACGGACCAATTTCGGCGGCTTCGAAGAAGAGACAACGTGGCGGTGGTAGCGCGGCCGCACCGGCATCTCACCGGTGACAACTGATGTGAGTGCATCGAGCATCAGTAGGAGACCTAGTGCGCCTGCGTCGACGACCCCGGCTGCTTTCAGCGCAGGAAGTTGCGCTCGAGTCCGATCGAGTGCCAATGCTGCAGTGGCATTTGCTATCTCGACGATCTCGGACACCGAGGCACCGGGGCCGGCCGATGCCGCGGCCGAGGCCGCAGCCCCGAGCACGGTGACGATGGTTCCTTCGACCGGGACACTGACTACTCCGACGACCAGTTCGGATGCTCGATGCAGCGCGTGCTGCAGTCCCTCTCCGTCCAACACCCCTTTGATCGATTCTTCCGCCAGTGCGCGCATGAGCTGCGAGACGATCAATCCGGAATTTCCTCGGGCTCCGGCAACCGCTCCGCGGGCCAGCGCAGCTGTGACCTCGGCCAGCTTCGCGTCGGAACCCGCTGCGCGCATACTTTCGACCGCCGAACGAACGGTGAAGACGAGGTTGGTCCCGGTGTCGGAGTCTGCGATCGGGAATACGTTGAGATCGTTGATCTCGTCGCATCGGTCGGTCAAACTGTCGACGCAGCGGTAAGCCCACAATCGAATCTCGTCGGCACCAAGCATCGACGTCGGGACGCTGACGCGTACGTCGACCACCTCACCCATTTGTTCTCGGCTCCCATTCGTCTCGGTTTCGACCACGGCAAGCTTAGACTCGATGCAGGTTCGGCGACCGGCCTATCGCGGTGCCGAGTAGAGCCGCCACGTGGTGGTTTGAATAAATCCGACGACGCCGCTATTATTTCAGGGTTGCCCGGTGCGGCTCGGTGCGCTGTGCGCTCTGAACTTCGCCGAGTATCTGCTTTCATGGTAATCATCAATCATCTATCAAGGAGTTCGCGACTATGGCTGCCGTCTGCGACGTATGCGCCAAAGGGCCCGGCTTCGGTAAGTCGGTTTCGCACTCGCACCGACGGACCAACCGTCGCTGGAACCCGAACATTCAGACCGTTCACGCTCAGGTTGCCCCAGGCAACTCGAAGCGCATGAATGTCTGCACCTCTTGCCTCAAGGCAGGCAAAGTGGTTCGGGGCTGAGTCAAGCCCCCGAGAGTTAACTATCGACTGTGCCCCGCTGCATCTTGTAGCGGGGCACAGTCGTGTCGAGGCACCGTCGGAGTCATCAAAGCTCTCAAGTTACAGTGCGAGATGTGATCAACTTCGAAAACAGCAGCTCGGTCGAACTTGTCGACGGCGTCCTTCACATCTTCGTCGCCGGCGATGCTGCGGGAAATTCGCTGAGCGGTGATGCGATGGTCGAGGGAGCAGCAGCGCTAGGCTCGCTGAACGCAGGAGATCTAGCCGCACGATGCGTCTTGCTGGCGGGTACGGGTGCCAATTTCTGCGCGGGCGGTAACGTGCGTGCATTCGCTGACGCCCCAGATCGGGGGGCCTACGTCCGATCGGTGGCCGAGGCGTTTCATCGTTTTGTCCTCGAACTCGCGGCCACGACGGTCCCTGTGGTTGCAGGAGTCCAGGGCTGGGCAGCCGGAGCCGGTATGAGCCTGGTGTGTCATGTAGATGTTGCTATCGGTGGTCGTGCAACGAAGCTTCGGCCCGCATACCCCGGAATCGGTTTCACTCCTGACGGGGGTTTGACCTGGACACTGCCGCGTATTGTCGGATCTGCTCGAGCGCGCGACATTCTGCTCAACGATTCGATCCTGAACGGTGAGGAGGCGGTTCGTCTCGGTTTGTTGAGCCGACTGGTCGGTGACGACATCATTGCCAGCGAGGCCACACGACTAGCGCGCACCTTCGCAGCGGGCCCTACTTCTGCATTCCGAGGTGCGAAGACATTGTTGGCGGGCTCGGAGAATCGCACCCTGGCAGAGCAGTTGGATCACGAGACCGAATCCATCGCTGCGGCTGCCGAGAGCCCGACCGGTCGCGAGGGCGTCGACGCTTTTGTCGAAAAGCGCAGGCCCGACTTCTCCTGAATCGACTTGGGCGACTCGCTGCGGCAGTACTTCAGGGGAGCCGCCAGTCGATCGGATCATGGCCACCCGCACTGAGTAGTTCGTTGGTGCGACTGAACGGTTTCGAACCGAAGAATCCCCGCGATGCCGATAGTGGTGAAGGATGTACGGACTCGATGTAGGGGGTGTCTCCCAGCAACGGTTTGAGGGTGGCAGCATCACGTCCCCACAGAATCGCCACGAGCCCGGCCGAGTTTTCGTCATTTCCGCGAGAGACCAATGCACGAATAGCCTGTTCTGTCACCGCTTCCCAACCCTTTTTCCGGTGTGAGGCGGCTTGCCCGGGCTGGACTGTCAGGACGCGGTTGAGTAGCAGTACACCTTGGTCCGCCCACGGCGTCAGGTCTCCTGTCGATGGGGTCGGAAAGCCGAGATCATCCGAGTACTCTTTGAAAATATTCGACAGGCTTCGTGGGATAGGCTGGACATCGACTGCGACCGAAAAGCTTAGTCCGACAGCGTGTCCCGGAGTGGGATATGGATCCTGGCCGACGATGAGAACGCGGACTCGATCGAAGCGTCCGGCGAAGGCGCGCAGTACGTTCTCCCCCGAAGGCAGATAGCCGCGCCCCGAAGCGAGTTCGTCACGCAGCATCCCTCCCATTGCCGTAATACGGTCCTCGACCGGCTTCAGTGCTGCCGCCCAACCACTTTCGACGATATCTTCTAAAGGCTGCGCAGCCATTGATTCATCCCTCCGACCTCTGTTCCGTCACAATATAACTCGCCGGATTAGCTCGACCGAGCTCAGCTCTGGACCGTAAAGCTGGACCACCCGGCCGCGGCAGTGAATGTGCGACCGTCGACGGTAACGCCCGGACTTCGGAGAGTTTCGAGCACTCTGCCGATCACAGCCCAGCCGGCGGGGAGCGGCGCTTCGGATGGGAAGGTTCCGGCGAGCACATGATCCTCACCACCCGTGAGTGCCCATGACAGCGCGGATGCTCCCAGATCGTTCGCAGCCGCGATCATTTCAGCGTCAACCTGGACGCGGCTACTGTCGATATCGATATTCACCGAGGAGAATTCAGCGATGTGTCCGAGATCGGCGACCAATCCGTCGGACACGTCGGTCAATGATGTCGCCCCCGCGAGTGCGGCGTTCACCCCCTGCATGTAGTCGGGCTGCGGGACCCGATGCGCGGCGACCAGAGCGCTGTGGTTGCGCGAACCCGCGTGCAATGCGGCGAGACCACTGGCAGACCGGCCCAGTCCGCCAGTGACAGCGGCGACATCACCGACCCGCGCACCCGACCGAAGAACAGGGCTCCGCCCTTCAAGGTCACCGAGTGCAGTAATCGAGATCACGAGTGTGTCGGTCTGCACGAGATCTCCCCCGACAATGGATGCCCCCGCCCTCTGCGCCTCCAGCCACAGTCCGTCGGTAATGCCGTCGAGGGTCTCTACTGACGTGTCCGGCGGACAGCCGAGTGCGACCAGGAAGCCCGTGCAGCGAGCTCCCATCGCGGCGATGTCTGCTCCGTTCTGCGCTACGGCCTTGCGGCCGATATCGACCGGACTCGACCAGTCGAGACGAAAGTGCCGCCCCTGCACCAACATGTCTGTCGTCGCCACCACCCGACCGTCCGGTGCTGCGATAACTGCGGCGTCGTCGCCCGGACCGAGAATTGTATGACTGGACTGGATACGGCCCCGAGTCGCACGAGCGATGACCTCGAACTCGCCGACCTGCGAAACAGTAGGACTCGGCCGTGTACGTCGGTTATCGGCGGCGTCGATGGTCTACCTCTTCTCGTTTCTGACCATGTGGGTCGGTTGTGCGCAGAACTGCCCGGTACCGCGGTTGTCTCGAGCGAAGCAGTGTTCTTCGTCTGAGATATCTTTCAACGTGACAGAGCAGTCGACAAGCCACTACGAAAGATGCGATGACCTCCGCGACATTACCTTCGTGGAATACGCGCATCCGACCCGTCGACGCAATTTCTTCAACATCGATGTGCCGAATCGTCGAGGCAGCCGCGTCCGCCTGCTGCTTCTTCGGTACGGTCGATTCGACCCAGCAGAAAGCCGAAGACACCAAAAGATGACGAGCGAACCCGAATCGACCGAACCCGTGCCCGCCGCAGACGGTGTTCCCGCCGATCCGTCTGCCTTGCCGACCCAAACCGAGCACAAACGCCATCCGGCAGTTGTCGCGACAGCAATAGCGCTCCCGGTGGCCCTGCTGGTCGGCGTGATAGTGGCCGCCATTGCAATCTCCGGAAAATCGACTCGTACACCCGAAGCGCTGTCTGCTGTCGAAGCGCCTGCGGCCGACAGCCCGAACTGCGCGTCGTTGCTCGACGCATTGCCGCAGTCACTGGGCGACTTCGACGCCGCCGAGTTGGCCGCCCCAGCGCCGGTAGGTGCTCGCGCGTGGGCTCCGCAAAACGACACGTCTGATGCGGTCGTCTTACGTTGCGGATTATCTCGCCCCGACGCGTTCGATGTCGCAGCGCCGCTTCAGGTGATCAACGGTGTGCAATGGTTCGAGGTGTCCGGAGCCGACGCCGGTATCGCGGCAAGCACGTGGTTTGCCGTGGATCGACCGGTCTATATCGCGTTGACTGTTCCGACCGGGTCTGGCCCCACTCCACTTCAGGACGCGTCGGACGCGATCTTCGACTCACTCGAGCAGACTCCACTCGACCCCGCACCACTGCGCTGACAGCCGCGCGCTACCGCAGCCCGGTCCCCCGCGCTATCGCGGTCGAGATCAGGGTGTCGATCAGCGTCGGGTAGTCGACTCCTGCCGCGTTCCACATCTTCGGAAACATGGAAATGGAAGTGAACCCCGGCATGGTGTTGATCTCGTTGATGATCGGGCCGTTTTCGGTGACGAACAGGTCGACGCGCGCGAGACCCTGACAATCGAGAGCTGCGAACGCATCGACTGCGATCTTACGAATCTGCTCGCTGGCGTCCTCGCTCATCAGAGCAGGTATATCGAATTCGCACACGTCGTCGAGGTATTTGCTGTCGAAGTCGTAAAACGCATGGTCATTGGCAGGTGCATCGCGCATCCGTATCTCGGCGACGACACTGGCCCGCACCGAACCGTCGGGAAATTCGAGCACTCCACATTCGACCTCACGTCCGAGGATTGCCGCCTCAACGATGACTTTCGGATCATGGACGCGTGCGTGCGCGATGGCGCCGGCGAGTTGCTCCCAGCCGGTGATGCGCGTAATCCCGATGGACGATCCACCCCGGGCCGGTTTGACAAAGGCCGGCAGGCCGAGGAACTGCTGCTGCTCCTCCGTCAGTGAATCCCGGCCGCGGCGCAGCACTACTTGCTTACCGACGGGAAGCCCCTCGGCTGCGAGCAACTTCTTGGTGAATTCTTTGTCCATTCCCGCGGCACTGGCGAGCACGCCTGGTCCGACGTACGGCACGCCGGCCAGTTCGAGGAGGCCTTGAATCGTGCCATCCTCTCCGTACGGGCCATGCAGCACAGGAAATACGACGTCCACCGAGGCGAGCACAGTACCGGCGGAAGGACCGTCGAGGGAGACGAGCGAGCCACCGCGAGTGGGATCGGCAGTGAACGCGAGGGCCGTCGAATCCTTGTCGACACTCGGCAGGACTCGACCGTGAATCGCGAGTTCGTCAAGATCAGCAGCACCCAAGACCCAAGCACCCTCGGACGTGATGCCCACCGGAACCACCTCGTAGCGCTCCGGGTCGACATTTCTCAGCACGCTACCTGCGGATATGCAGGAAACGGCATGCTCGTTGCTCCGACCACCGAAGACGACAGCAACTTTGATACGCGTTTGACTCACGGTGACCAACCGTACCGCTCGACCACCTCGGAGTTGGGCTGGGTTACTGCCTTCGGGCATCTACTCCGGCTTGATGCGCCGTCCGAGAAGATGACCCACGGCGTCTGGGACGGACAAGCCCTCGTGGCAGACCCGGTGAACGGCGTCCGTGAGAGGCATTTCGACGTCATAGCTCTCGGCCAGCGCCCGCACCGACGTGCATGACTTGACTCCCTCGGCTACCTGGCCGTGCGCGGCTTCCTGCGCACTTTCCATGGATCCGCCCGCGCCCAGTCGCGCGCCGAACGTGCGGTTGCGCGATAGCTTCGACGAGCACGTCGCAACCAGATCTCCGACGCCGGCCAAACCAGAGAATGTCGCGGGCGCGGCGCCGAGAGCAGTACCGAGCCTGATTATTTCTGCGAGACCACGTGTCATGATCGATGCGAGGGTGTTCTCCCCGTAACCCACTCCGCTCGCCATGCCGCAGGCGAGAGCAATAACGTTCTTGCACGCGCCGCCGATCTCACATCCGATCACGTCGGAGTTCGTATATGGTCGGAAATACCCTGTTGCACAGGATCTTTGAATTTCGAGCGCACGCCTCGAATCCGAACATGCAATGACCGTGGCCGCGGGCTGTCCTTCGGCGATAGGCCGCGCAAGGTTCGGGCCGGACAGCGTCGCTATCCGACTGGGATCTGCACCGGTCACTTGAGCAATAACCTGACTCATACGCATCAACGTTCCGGTCTCGATGCCCTTGGCCAGGCTCAACAGTGAAGCATCGGCAGGAATGTTCGCAGTCCAATCCTCCAGATTCGCGCGCAACGACTGCGAGGGAACCGCGAGGACGACGATGTCTGCACCGTCGAGAGCGCGAACTGGATCACTCGTTGCCGTGATCGACGCCGGCAATTCCACTCCTGGAAGATAATCCGAGTTCTCGTGCTGCTCGGTGATCTTCTCCGCCAATTCACTACGTCGAGCCCACATCGTGACCTCGGTTCCCGCATCTGCCATTACCTTGGCGTACGCCGTCCCCCAGGACCCGGAACCGAATACCGCTGCTTTGGTCATCGAAAGCCACCTTCTTAGGTCACGAGATGAAACACGTTCACCGCGCGGCATCGCACCGCCGCATCACACTATCGCCCGTCGCCCCGGCAGCGAGGTCGAACGGCGCGCACTTGCGTGTCGCTGGCAGGATCGACGGTCATGAGTACCGCGCACGTGGTGATTGCAGTGAAAGATCTGGCCTCCGCCAAGACCAGATTGGTCGAAACCTTCACCGACTCCGATCGGGCACGCCTCGTCGTCGCCATGTTGCGAGACACCGTCCAAGCCGCAATGGCAGTCGACGCCGTCGACACGATCACTGTTGTAACCCCTGACCTTGCTGTCGCGGACATAGCGGCGAAATTCGGTGCACGTGTCGTGGAGGATCCAGTCTCGCGCACCGAGAGAGACTCGTCCGCGCGACTCAACTCCGCGTTCGGCGCCGCAATGTCGCTGATCCGCGCGGACGGCACCGGGGACATCATCGCCTTGCAGGCCGATCTTCCGGCACTGCGACCGGAAGAACTCGCTGCCGCGTACGAGTGTGCGCCTGCTGGTGGTCGGTCGGTCGTCAGTGATCACCACGGCACAGGTACCTCCGCTTTGATAATCAAAGGCAACTCCGAGGAACTCACCCCGTTGTTCGGTCCCGCCTCAGCGCGGCGTCATCGTGAGTCGGGTGCCCAAAGTCTCGAGGGTCACTGGCCTGGCCTGCGCCTGGACGTGGACACGATCGACGATGTTCGTTCGGCACTTGCATTGGGAGTCGGACGTGAGACGGCCGCTCTCCTCCGATCGCTCGGTTGGCAGTAGCGCGCCTTCGGCTGGCTGTAGTGCGCCTTCGGCGTGGCTGAGATCGAGGGGAGCGCTCCGACACAATTCTCCGATCCGAGTTTCAACGATCGGTCGGATGAGGGATGATCGGGGGGTGAGCAAAAGCGAAGCCGCCGACGATACTGGATCGACAGCCACAAGGAACGATGCCGACACTGCCCAGAGGAGCGCGCAGCCTGTCAACCTCGCTCCTGGCAGCCCAGCCGCGTTGCCCGCCGCAACCGAACCGACGTCACTCGATCCAAAGGATGCGTTGCCCGAGAGTCGTTACCTCAACCGTGAATTGAGTTGGCTCGACTTCAACTCTCGTGTCCTCGCACTCGCCGAGGATTCATCGCTTCCGTTGCTCGAACGCGCGAAGTTCCTGGCAATCTTTGCTTCCAATCTGGACGAGTTCTACATGGTTCGCGTCGCCGGTCTCAAGCGTCGCGACGAAACAGGGTTGCCGGTGCGTTCGGCCGACGGACTCACTCCGCGCGAGCAGTTGGCGCTGATCGGCGAGCGCACGCAGGAATTGGCGCACCGGCACGCACGCGTTCTCCTCGATAAGATTCTGCCAGAACTGGCTGCACAGGGCATAGAGATCATCCGATGGTCCGATCTCGATGAAGCCGAACGCGGTCGTCTGTCCACATACTTTCACGAACAAGTGTTCCCAGTCTTGACTCCACTTGCCGTCGACCCTGCCCACCCCTTCCCGTACATCAGCGGTCTGAGCCTCAATCTGGCTGTGACAGTGAAGGATTACGCGACCTCCGGCGAGCACTTTGCCCGAGTCAAAGTTCCGGACAACGTCGACCGATTCGTTCGTGTCCGTCGAGGCGGCGGACAACTTCAGGTGGATGCCTTCCTCGCGATGGAAGAAGTGATTTCTGCGCACTTGGATGTCCTCTTCCCCGGAATGGACGTCGTGGAGAGCCATGCATTCCGAATCACGAGAAACGCTGATTTCGAGGTCGAAGAAGATCGCGACGAGGATCTTCTGCAAGCATTGGAACGTGAACTGGCTCGCCGCCGATTCGGTTCACCGGTCCGACTCGAGATTGCCGACGACATGACCGAGCACATGCTCGAGTTACTGCTCCGCGAATTGGACGTCGACCCCGGCGATGTCATTCAGGTTCCCGGTCTACTGGATTTGTCGTGCTTGTGGCAGGTGTACGGCGTCGACCGACCCAGTTTGAAGGACAAGCCGTTCGTGCCGGCAACTCATCCGGCGTTCGGCGAGCGCGAAACCCCGAAAAGTGTGTTTTCGACTCTGCGAGACGGTGATGTGCTGGTCCATCATCCTTACGATTCGTTCTCGACAAGCGTGCAACGCTTCATCGAGCAAGCAGCAGCCGATCCGCATGTGTTGGCCATCAAGCAAACGCTGTATCGCACGTCCGGTGACTCGCCGATCGTCAATGCCCTCGTCGACGCCGCTGGAGCAGGCAAGCAGGTCGTTGCCCTCGTCGAGATCAAAGCACGATTCGACGAGCAAGCGAATATCGAGTGGGCACGAAAGCTGGAGAAGGCAGGCGTCCACGTGGTCTATGGACTCGTCGGCTTGAAAACACATTGCAAGACGTGCTTGGTGGTCAGGAGAGAGGGTTCGGTCATCCGACGGTATTGCCATATCGGAACAGGCAATTACAATCCCAAAACTGCACGAACCTACGAAGATGTCGGCCTGTTGACCTCGTCCCCAGAAATCGGCGCCGACCTGACGGATCTGTTCAATTCACTCACCGGATATTCGAGAAAAACAAGCTATCGCAATCTCCTTGTGGCCCCGTATGGCGTTCGACGAGGAATTATCGAGCGTATCGAAGCCGAGGTCGATCACAAAAAGGCCGGACGTGAAGCTGGAATTCGAATCAAGGCCAATGCACTCGTCGACGAACAAGTGATCGACGCGCTTTATCGTGCGTCGGCCGCGGGTGTGCCGGTCAGGGTCGTAGTGCGCGGGATCTGTGCGCTCAAACCTGGGGTACCGGGCTTGAGTGAAAATATCGAGGTTCGATCGATTCTCGGTCGTTTTCTCGAGCACTCACGGGTAATACATTTCCGTGGCGCGGACGAATTCTGGATCGGCAGTGCCGACATGATGCACAGAAACCTCGATCGTCGAGTAGAAGTCATGGCTCAGGTCAAAGATCCACGACTGGCACAACAGTTGAACGAAATCTTCGATTCGGCACTGGACCCGACCACCCGCTGCTGGGAACTTCGCGCCGACGGAGGCTGGGCCGCTGCGCCGGCTCAGGGCGAAAGTGTGCGCGAACACCAGGTTGAATTGATGCGCAGTCGGCGTAGTCGGGCATCTTGATGTCGGGCGGCGGAAAACCGTTGCGGGCCAACATCTTCGCTGCCGGTGCAGTACTGTGGCGCACGTCCGGCACCGACCCCGATACGACGCGCATAGCCATTGTTCACCGTCCAAGATACGACGACTGGTCATTTCCCAAGGGTAAACTCGATCCCGGCGAAACAGCCGTCGACGCTGCTGTCCGTGAAGTTGCCGAGGAAACAGGGTTCGACGCCCGCCTGGGTCGTTACCTCTCCAAGGTGACCTATCCCATTCCAGGGCACCGCAAGATGAAGAAGGTCGACTATTGGGCGGCCGAAGCCCTAGGCGGAAAGTTCGAGCCCAACTCCGAAGTAGACGAGTTGCGTTGGGTCACGCCAGACACTGCAGCCGAGCAATTGTCTTACCCGATGGACCACAAAATTCTTCGTCGATTCATGAAGCATCCTGCGGTGACAGACACCGTCCTGCTGGTTCGGCACGGGCGAGCAGGGCAGCGCTCGCGGTACAAGGGCGACGATGCGCTGCGCCCGTTGGACAAACTAGGGCAAGCCCAAGCTCAGGCTTTGGTGACCGAACTGTTGGCATTCGGTGCGGACGCAGTGCACGCCGCCGACCGTCTTCGGTGTGTCCAAACGATTCAACCGCTGGCAGATGCGCTCTCTGCGCAGATCATCCTCGAACCGGTGTTGTCCGAAGAAGGGTACTGGGAGGACCCGGCCGCCGCCCGCGATCGTGCCGTGGCCATCGCGAGTCTCGGTGGGGTACGAGCTATCTGCAGTCAGGGAAAAGTCATTCCCGATCTGCTCGATTGGTGGGCAGCCAAAGACGGCGTCACCCTCCCCGCCAATCGAAATCGCAAGGGCAGCGTATGGGTGCTTTCTCTACACAGCGGAAAGTTGATTTCCGCAGACCATCTCGCCAGTCCGTTGCCGGTCATACCCGAAAGCTGATCGCCGAGGCCGCCTCAGTACGAACGGTCTGTACCTGCAAAGAAGGCCCCGACCATATCGTCGGGGCCTTTTTGCGCGTCGATCGCCGAACTACTTACGAGCCGAGCGCTTCGCTGGAGCCTTCTTGGCCGCGGTCTTCTTGGCTGCGGTCTTGGCTGGAGCCTTCTTCGCCACCGCTGCAGTGGTCTTCTTGGCTGCGGTCTTGGCTGGAGCCTTCTTCGCCACCGCTGCAGTGGTCTTCTTGGCTGCGGTCTTGGCTGGAGCCTTCTTCGCCACCGCCGCAGTGGTCTTCTTGGCTGCGGCTTTGGCCGGAGCCTTCTTCGCTACCGTCTTGCGCGCGGTGGTCTTGGCGGGGGCTGCCTTCTTGGCTGCGGCTGTCGTCTTACGGGCGGTGGTCTTGGCCGCTGTAGTTTTGGTCGCTGTGGCTTTGGCTGCAGTAGTCTTGGCCGCCGCCTTCTTGGCAGCAGTCTTCTTCGCTGCGGCAGTCTTTTTCGCCGGAGCCGGAGCCGACGCCGCTCCACGCTTTACCGCCGGGCCGGTTGCGGGAAGTTTCTGTCCACCGGCAATGACAGCCTTGAACTGAGCGCCCGGACGAAATGCCGGTACGTTGGTCGGCTTCACGCGAACTGTCTCGCCGGTACGAGGGTTACGTGCGACACGAGCGGCGCGACGACGCTGCTCGAATACTCCGAAACCAGTGATCGTTACGCTTTCGCCACGGTGCACCGCACGCACAATGGTGTCGACGATATTCTCGACAGCCTCTGTGGCACTCCGTCGGTCAGAGCCCAACTTCTCGGTCAGGGCGTCAATCAGCTCTGCCTTGTTCATGGATTTCCTCCGCAATATGGTGGTCCATCGTCGGACCGACTAGTACAACGGTAAACCCCAAATCGTCAAGAGTCTATGCGCCACGCCAATTCTCAAGGAGCATGGCGGAATGTTTTACCGCCGCAAGGCGTGTCGCGGACCCGAATTCGCTATCCCTCGGAAGGTGCTTCGATGCGCGCCGGGAGTGTTGCAGGTTTCCATGACGGCCTTGACTTTTCGTAGTCTGCGATGGCCTCTACCTGGCGTAATGTCAATCCGATATCGTCAAGGCCTTCCAGCAGACGCCATCTCGTGTAGTCGTCAATGGCAAAGCGCACCACCAAAGTTCCGGCTGTGACGGTCTTCTCCGCAAGATCGACAAGAATTTCCAAACCCGGCTGCTCTTCGAGAGCTTTCCAGATCAATTCGACGTCACTCTGCTCGACTTCCGCGGCCAGCAGACCCGCCTTTCCTGCATTTCCGCGGAAGATATCAGCGAATCTCGACGCGATGACAACGCGGAATCCGAAGTCGGATAGTGCCCACACTGCATGCTCTCGAGACGAACCGGTACCGAAGTCTGGACCTGCCACCAGAACCGAGCCTCTGTCATAGGGATTCGTGTTCAGAATGAACTCGGGGTCGCTTCGCCACGCGGCAAACAGACCGTCCTCGAAGCCGGTGCGTGTCACCCTCTTCAGGTATACCGCGGGGATGATTTGGTCGGTGTCTACGTTCGACCGGCGCAGCGGTACGCCGATTCCTTTATGGCTCGTAAAGGGTTCCATCGAAAATTCTCCTACGTTGAACGGGTATCGAAACGGCTTTGCGCGGAATTCACACGAGATCTGCGGGCGAAGACAACGTTCCGCGGACTGCAGTAGCGGCGGCGACCAACGGTGAGACCAGGTGTGTGCGACTGCCCTTGCCTTGCCGGCCTTCGAAGTTTCTGTTGGATGTCGATGCCGAGCGGTCGCCCACGCCGAGCTGATCAGGATTCATTCCCAGACACATCGAGCAGCCTGCCTGTCGCCACTCGGCCCCTGCCGCGGTGAAGATTTCACCCAGCCCTTCTTTTTCGGCCTGCGCACGCACTCGCATAGATCCCGGCACTATGAGCATTCGGACGCTGTCGGCGACCTTACGTCCGTCGAGGATTTCTGCCACCGAACGCAAATCCTCGATGCGGCCGTTGGTGCAGGACCCCACGAAGACGGTGTCTACGGCGATATCGCGCAGGGGCGTACCTGCTTCGAGATCCATGTATTGGAGAGCTTTCTCGGCCGCAAACTTCTCACTCTCGTCCACGATGTCGGCGGGGTTGGGCACGTTCCCACTCAGCGGCAACCCTTGTCCTGGGTTGGTTCCCCACGTGACGAACGGAGTCAGCGTGGATGCATCGATATGGACTTCGTTGTCGAAAACTGCATCGGGTTCGGTTTTCAATTCTTCCCACGCGGCAACTGCAGCGTCCCAATCTTTTCCCTGTGGCGCGTGCGGGCGGCCCTTGATGTACTCGTACGTAATCTCGTCCGGCGCAATCATGCCCGCACGTGCACCTGCCTCGATCGACATGTTGCAGATAGTCATTCGAGCTTCCATCGACATCTTCCGAATCGCTTCGCCGCGGTACTCGAGGACATAACCCTGTCCCCCACCGGTGCCGATCTTGGCAATCACAGCGAGAATCAGGTCCTTGCTCGTCACTCCTGGCGCCAATTCACCGTCGACGGTGATAGCCATTGTCTTGAACGGCCGCAGCGACAAGGTCTGCGTCGCCATGACGTGCTCGACCTCACTGGTACCGATACCCATGGCGATCGCCCCGAATGCGCCGTGGGTCGAAGTGTGACTGTCACCGCACACGACCGTCATTCCCGGCTGGGTCAGTCCGAGCTGCGGTCCGATGATGTGCACGATCCCTTGGTCGAGGTCGCCCATGGGGTACAGCCGAACACCGAATTCTTCACAGTTGCTCCGCAAAGTGTCGACCTGGGTTCGCGATACGAGATCCGCGATCGGCGAAAATATGTCAGCGGTGGGGACGTTGTGATCCTCGGTAGCGATGGTCAGATCGGGCCGACGCAGCGGACGATTTGCCAGCCGAAGGCCTTCGAATGCCTGCGGACTGGTCACCTCGTGCACGAGATGAAGATCGATGAAAATGAGGTCTGGTTCACGCGAGGCGCCCTCGCCTGTGCCGCGTACCACGACGTGCTGATCCCATACCTTCTCTGCCAATGTGCGTGCTGTGCCGGTCATGATGAACACCAACCTGTTTCTCGAGTATGTCGCGCCGGTGGACTTCGGGCTGGCCCACGAGGCGTTTCGGCGTCGGTACCCACTATCGCACCTCTGATAGGAAATCTCACGATGCGAGACGCTAGTATCGACCTATGAGACAGCATAGCGGCATCGGAGTGCTCGACAAAGCGATGGGTGTTCTGTACGCGGTTGCCGAAGAGCCGTGCACCCTCAGCGATCTCTGCGCCCGCACTGGACTCCCCCGCGCCACCGCACATCGGTTGGCCGTCGGACTGGAAGTTCATCGCCTCGTGGCCCGTGACGCCAATGGCGTGTGGCGACCCGGACCCGGTCTCGCAGAGTTGGCCCGGGCCGCATCCGACACAGTGCTCGACGCTGCAGCATCCGTACTTCCCCGGTTGCGCGAGATCACCGGCGAGAGCGTCCAAATCTATCGATGCGAAGGCACTGTTCGTGTCTGTGTTGCATCGATGGAG
>JBBSSG010000052.1:0-21031 GCA_038242295.1 Mycobacteriales bacterium
CGGCCGTAGACGTTCACCGCGACGTCGACGCGAGTTCCCGACGCCCAGTAGTTCTGCGGCCGCCACCGAACCTCTTTGTTGTTGACCCAGTAGAACGCGCCTTCGACGGCGGGTGTCGTAGTCACCTGGATCGCGTTCTGTGCAGCGATCCTGTCGGCGATGGGCTCATCGAACTGCACCGCGAGGGGCTGACCGATGCCTACTACCGCGCCCTCGTTCGGAAGCACGTACGCCTTGGTGACGTTTCCGGGCTGGCTCGTGGTGAAGCTACTGACCGTGCTGGTAGCTCCGCCGAGCCCGTAGGCCTGTGCTTCGATCCGGTACTGACGGTCGTATCCGAGTGGCTCGGTGCTGCTCCAGGACAAACCATCAGGCGAGAGCGCTCCCGAGACGACGTCACCGTCCGGGTTGAGCATCGTCACCTTCGCGAGTTTGCCGTCGGCGACCGACACATCGACTGGGTCAGCGGGTGAGAATCCCACCGACCCGTTTGCCACGCTCGAGGCGATCTTGGGCTTCAACAGCTCCGCGATGGGGTTGCGGTCGATCGGTGCTAGCGCGTCGTTACTGTCCGGCGACGCTCCGCACGCCGTCAGCACGACGGTTGCTGCCAGCGTCGCCACTGCGGTGAGTGCAACTCCGCGCGAGATCCTCATGACCACTCCACTTCCAACTGATTTTTCGGTACCCAACCCGACACTACGGGTGAATAATGCCAGGCCAAACCCTGTTCATCCAATTCGAAAGCCGTCTGGCGAATAACGTTCGGATACCAATCGCTCGGCTACCTTTTGGTGTTACCTCACGCACAATTTTCAGCCGACTGATGATCATTCACCAGGTGGGCCTTTATCTGCAGGTCGGTCAACGCAAACTCATATTGCTATCGATCACTTTGCCGAAACGCAGCGCAGGGAGGTCTCGGAAGTAGTTCATCCGCAGCCGCCACGGTGCCACCGAACCCTGCTTTGGAAATGAGTCGACGGACCGCAGCACGTACCCGGCGGCAAAATCGAGAAACGGCTCTTCCTCGACGGTCGCGTCGCGCTCGAGGCGCACCTGGGTATATCCACCCTTGTCCATCTGTTCGATGAGCCGGCACACATAATCGCAGACCAAATCAGCCTTGAGCGTCCACGACGCGTTGGTGTATCCGACCACGAAGGCGAAGTTCGGCACGTCGGTGAGCATCATGCCCTTGTATGCCATGGTCTCGGTGAGGTCGACCCTCTCGCCATCGACGGTGATCACAACGTGGCCGAACGCGACCAGATTGAGGCCGGTCGCCGTGACGATGACATCAGCGTCCAATTGTCGGCCCGACTTCGTTGCTATCCCGGTCTCGGTGAAGCGGTCGATGTGATCGGTGACGAGTTCGACGTCGCCATGCCGGATGGAACGAAACAGATCATTGTCTGGGACGAGACAAAGCCGCTGATCCCATGGGTTGTACTTCGGCGTGAAGTGGGTGTCCAGGTCGTAACCCTCGGGAAGCCACCCCTCTTGAAGCTTGCGAATCTGCTTTTTCATGAAGGTCGGGTAGCGCCGGCTCAGCACGTACATGCCGATCGTCGTCACGGCGTTCTTCATTCGCGTGAGGCGGTACGCCGCACGCGAGGGCAAGTACTTTCGTAGCGCTAACGCAATCGGATCCTTCGACGGCAACGACATGATGTAGCTGGGCGAGCGCTGCAACAGCGTCACGTGCTCGGCTTCGCGAGCAAGATTGGGCGCCAAGGTAATCGCTGTGGCACCGCTTCCGATGATGACTATCTTCTTGTTCGCGTAGTCCAGATCCTCGGGCCACTGCTGCGGATGTACAACGGTGCCGCCGAAGTCGTCGATACCGTCGAATTCGGGAGTGAACCCTTTGTCGTAGTCGTAGTAGCCACTGCAACACATCAAGAAGCCCGCAGTGAACGTGACTTTCTCACCGGTCTCCGACTTCAGTGCCGTCACGGTCCATCGAGACGTCTCGGTCGACCAGCCGACGGTCAATACCTTGTGGTGAAAGCGGATGTGCTTGTCGATCTCACCGTCTCGAGCGGTGTCCTCGATGTATTCGCGAATGGACTCGCCGTCCGCGATGGACTTGTCACCGGTCCACGGGCGAAAGTTGTAACCGAGCGTGTACATGTCGGAGTCCGAGCGAATCCCCGGGTACCGGAACAGATCCCAAGTTCCGCCGATCGCACCGCGGCTCTCCAGGATTGCATATGTTTTGCCGGGAAATTTCGCCTGGAAGTGATGCGCAGCGCCGATTCCGGAAAGTCCGGCTCCGACGACGAGGAAGTCGACGTCGCAGGCCGGCGCGGTAGTTGATTCTTCGGAGCGGGATGCGGTGGTCATGGAGTTGCTTTCCTCAGAACTAGCGGCGCGTCGATCCACGCCATGTACGCGGAGTCGACGTCGATGAGTGGGAGCTTGTTTTCGAGTGTAGGCATCGCCCGTCGCCTCCAGGTTTCGCGCCCACTTCGCGAGCGGCTGTCGACGATGGTAATCGACGGATGAGACCTACGATGCTCAGCAGCATCCCCACGCCGGCAATCAGAGAGAGGTCAGGTAGAGCTGATTTTCACTGAAATGGGCTGTTGTAGTGCTACGAATTCATGAACTGGGCTACCCGCTCGTAGGCTAGTTTGGGTGAATAGTCCCGATTGAGCAGTCCGAAATTTTGTTCAGGGTCAGCAATATTCGTACCCGCATCCCGGACGCTGTAGACGTAGGACGGGCCGATCCACGAGTTTCCCACGACGGCATCCATCACGATCCCGATGCTGTCGGCTTGGACCTGTTCGCTTACCGCGTTGACTGCCGTTCCCGTTGGAGCGCCGAATTCGGTGAGCCAGATCTGTTTGGCGCCGTCACCTCCGGCGACCATGATGTCGCGCATCGGCCACAGCGCCTGAGCGGTGCTCCACGCGGACGTACTCGGGTCGTTGGGTAAGTAGGGATAGGTATAAGGATGGACGTTGAAGGCATCGAAGTACTGGTTTGCACCTAGTTGATATGTCTTCGACAACCACGTCTTCGGCGCAATGTTCGTTCCGTTGTCGACGGCAGGGGCCAACCCTCCCGCCAACACCACCGAGTTGGGTTGGCGCTGCTTGATCGCTTGATAGGCAGCCCGAAGCATGATCGAGTATGCGGCGACATCCGGTTTGGGCTTGTAGAAGCCGACGATGTTGGGCTCGTTCCACACCTCCCAGAGGCTCATGTGGTCGCGGTATCGCTGGACGACCGTGCCCGCGAACGCGGCATAGGCATTCGGATCGGCCGGCCTCGAATGCGAGTCGCCTGCTGCTGCTCTGACCCGTGCCCAGCGCGGTGTGTAGGAGATAACTCCCAAAGGGCACATACCGTGTGCAACGATCGCGGCAAGTACGCGGTCGGTATTGGCCCAATCGAACCTGCCTCGATTGGGTTCGATCACCGACCAGTCGATGTCCACCCTCACCGAGACGAGACCGGCGTCGCGTGCCAGCGTCAGTTCGCGATCGAGGTCTGCGTTGGACAGCACACCGATAGAGGCGCCGGGAGATCCCCCTATAGAGGGCGCACCCGACGCCGCGGAGCACCGACCGTCCATACTCGGCGCAGCATTGCCTGCCGCTACCGGAAAAGTAACGGCGGCCATTCCTTGGCCAATTACGAGGAGCGTGATGAGCATCAGCTTCACGCTCGGCGTCGCACGCATGAACATCTGACAGAGGCTAACAGCAAAGTCGAATCCCAAATACGACAATCAACCACAACGCGAATAGGGACGCAGAACGAATGACTCGCTTATGTGTGCCCGACTCGATTATCATCGTGCAAATGAGCAGAGGAGTTGCAGGCTTCGATGACCGACTGAACCAGGTTCTCGAGCAGCAAGCCGGTAAAGCCGGAGAAACCGTGGACGCCTATATTCGACGATCAGTCGTCGCACGATTGGTAAAGGAACTCAGGGGCGAAGAGAATTCCGCTCTTGGCCAGTTGTTGCTTCAACTCGAAAAAATCGATGTGAAATCGATCGAAGCTGATGAAAAGTCGGACACAGACAAGGCCACATTGGCCGACCCCGGCCGGCTACTCGCAGTGGAGAACACCGGACTCATGGACTCACCGCCGGATGGCAACTACGACCGACTGATGTCGATGGCGAGCGACGCTCTCACGGTTCCAGGCGCAGCAATTTCCCTCTTGGATCGAGACCGACAGTTTTTCAAGAGTTCCAAAGGACTGCCTTCCGCGTTGGCTGAAGCACGTCAATCGTCTCTTGACCTGTCGATCTGCAAGTACACGGTCAGTAGCGGCGAGCCGCTGATCGTCGAGGATGCGCGACTCGATGAGGTGTTGAAAGATCATCCAGCGGTACTCAGTCACATAATCGTTTCGTATTTGGGTATCCCACTCAAGGACGACGAAGGCCACGCAGTGGGGACATTGTGTGTCTGGGACGAACAGCCGCGGCAATGGACAATCGGGCACGTACAAATCTTGGAGGATCTTGCATGGATCGTCCGCGAGCGCATATTCGGATGACACGGCGATCTCAGATTTCGCGGTTTAAATCAAAGGGGTTTAACCGACGTCAAGTTTGTTTGTAGGAGCATTATTGATACGGAAATTCCTCTGCATCGACACCCGTGTGGTCTAGCCTCAGGATGTGTTCAGAATGCGAACCAGGTCGCGCACGAAGGTGAGAATGTGACAAAGACACTCGAATCGCCGCCGACCCAGCCGTATGCCGTCTCAAATTCATCAATGCGCCCGCATACGATCGTTGACCGTCTGCGAGTTGATCCCTTTCACACAATCATCACCGTTGCAATCGACGCAGCAGCTGCCTGTATCGGCGTTGCAGTAGGAGTTGTGTGGAGAACAGGGAGTTTGACAGAATCGGGGTGGCTTCCCTGGCTTTTCATCCCGATTGTCCTCGGACTGCTCGCCTCCAGAGAAAATTATCGACGAAGCCTTCGAAGAAACTTTCTCGACGAAGTCGGACCACTCCAGACCTGCGTGGCCTTCGCGACTCTCGGCGTCCTTACGATCCTGCTCGTGATCGACACCGACTACCGAGCGGACGAGCTGATGATTCGTGTCTGGATCAGCGCAGCTGTCGCCCTGGCGGTCGGTCGCCTGATTCGGGCGCTGCTGCAACGCAGTCTCCGGAAGAAGAAGTATTCGGGTGCTCCTACGCTCATCGTCGGCGGCGGGCCGGTCGGACACCAGTTGGCGACGAGGATGCAGCAGTTTCCGGAGTACGGCTTGAGGCCCATCGGCTTTTTGGACCGGATGCCCGTGGAGCCGAATGCTCCCATGGATATCGGTGTCACCGATGTGCCGTACCTCGGTAGGCCGGGCGACTTCGAAGCCATAGCTCGAACTTCCGGAGCCGAGGAAGTAATTATCGCTTACAGCGCCGTTCCGCACGAGGAACTTGTTGCGGCCACACGCGCAGCGCAACGACTCGGATTGCGCGTATGGATCGTCCCGCGGTTGTATGACACCGTCGGTATACGATCCCGCGTGGAACACTTGGGCGGACTCCCGTTGATGGTGCTGCCGCACGTGGATCCCAAAGGCTGGCAGTTCACCCTCAAGGGCGTCATGGACCGGGTACTGACCGGATTGGGGCTCATTCTCATCTCGCCGCTGTTCGTGCTACTGATGCTGCTGGTTCGAATGAGCTCACCCGGCCCGATCTTTTTCAAACAGCAACGGATCGGCCGTGACGGCGTCGAATTCGGTTGCTTGAAGTTCCGTTCGATGCGACCGCCGCGGGCATCTGATTCGGCCTTCGAGCGAAAGCTGGGCGATGCCCCGGGCGGAGTCGAGGGTGTCGATCGACGAACGAAGATCGGCAAGATCATGCGTCAGACCTCTCTCGATGAACTCCCCCAACTCCTGAACGTACTTCGAGGCGACATGAGCTTGATCGGGCCGCGCCCGGAGCGGCCGGAGTACGTCGACCTCTTCGCTTTGCAAATTCGACGGTACGGCGAACGTCATCGAGTCAAAGCCGGCGTTACCGGGTGGGCTCAGGTGCACGGACTACGAGGGCAGACCTCCATTGCAGACCGCGCGGAATGGGACAACTACTACATCGAGAACTGGACCATATGGCTCGACATCAAGGTCCTTTTTCTCACCGTGCTGGCGGTACTCAAGCGCGCAGAGGATTGACCCGTGAGGCGCCGCTCCCCGGAGACAACGTCGCACTCGGGCCCAGGATTCACCCCGATGGGTAGCCCGTGATTGCCTATCTAGGAATAGCTGTCGTAGTCATCCTCGTCGTCGGGGTTGGGCTCCTCATCGCCCGGACGATAGTGCGGCGGCCACAGCGGGGTGTCATGATGCTAGCCGCATTAGTGCCGCTCAATGGCCTTCTCGTACTGCTCCCCCTGCCTGGAGTGGTCTCGGGGTGGAAGGAGGGGTTGGTTCTTTTCACGCTCGGCTGCGCCTGGATCCGGCGCAGCCGGTCCGAACACCCGGCGATCCGGCGCAGCCGGTCCGAACACCCGGCGATCCGGCGCAGCCGGTCCGAACATCCGGCGAGACTCCTGATGCCGTGGTGGCCTGCTGCGGCGCTGTTCGTCGGGTTTGGCACCGTGTCGGCCCTGGCCGCGTTCGGGTTGGTAGGAATCTTCGCCATCAAGGTGACGTTTTTCTACATTCTCGTGGTTGCGATCCTGTGGTTGGCACCGTTCGATGCCAAAGACCGGGACAACCTCGTCTCGGTCCTGATGGGCATGGGTGTCTTCACCTCGGTGGTCGGGATCGCGCAGCTTCTCGCCGGACCGGCCGCTCTGGTGTCACTCGGATACGAGTACGACACTCAGGTTCGGACCTCCGGTGGCCTGCTCCGCACTTTCAGCACGTTCAATCTGCCCTTCCCCTTTGGGCTGTACGTCATGTTGTCGCTGTTGGTCGGGGGCGCCGTCGCACTCGCGGACCCGCGACGGCGCCGCAATCTTCTCTTTCTTTGCACAACGCCGATGATGGTTGTAGCGATGGCAAGTTCTATCGTTCGCGGCGCGATCCTCGGACTCGCTGTCGGGCTCATCTATCTCATCGCCATTCGTTTTCGGTTCCTTGCAGCCCCCCTCGCCGCTATCGCTGCAGCGGTCGCCGTCGTGGTTCCGTTTGTCCCCAAGATCTCATCGGTGTTCTTCTCCTCGAGTAGCCTCGGCCAACGCGGCGACGGCTGGAGCAACATCATTGCCAGCATCCTCGTCCATCCGATAGGAACAGGGCTCGGTTCCAGCGGGGCTGCAGCGGACCGGATTTCGACGGCATCGGGAGCGTCTTTTCAAATTGCCGGCGGCCTCTCCACCAACTATCAGCCCGATAATTACTACGTGAAGTCAGCACTCGAGCTCGGGCCGATCGGCCTGTGGATCGTCGTGGTACTTCTGATCACAACACTTGTGTGGTGTACGCGGCTGTCTCGATTCTTGCCCGGTCCCGACGACGCCCTTGTACTCGGCGTCGGCGCCTCGATCGTTGCTGCGATGTTCGCCAGCCTCGTCTCCACTTACTTCGAGATCTTTCCGATCGACGTTTATTTCTGGCTACTATTAGGGGTGGTGGGATGCGCCGCAGCGCAACACAATTCGTCTACGGGGCGCTCGCGCTCCGGCCCGGTGGCAGTGGAGTCCAAACCTACATCCGTGAATTATTGAACGAGCTACCGGGCCAACTCTCGGACGCCGATCTGGCGGCCGTGGTTCAGCGTGACGCTGTCGCCGAGCTCCCCGCTGCCGTGACCCCGATAACCAGACCTGTCGCCGACGGCGCCGTTCGCGCCATTCTCGGCGCTCTGCCAGTAGGGAGGTGCGACGTTTTTCATGGTTTGGACGTCGATCTTCCGCTCGCTACCAGGGCATTCAAGGTCGCTACCGTGCATGACCTCTCGGTGATCGATATGCCGTCCGCGTCGAGTCGATTCCGCGCCTTCGGTGAGCAACGATTGGTACGCAACACTCTTCGCCGGGCGGACCTGCTCATCGCGGTGTCGCAGTTCACGGCAGATCGAATCAAATCGGTCAGCGGCCGCGAGGCAGCAGTAACCGAACTCGCACCCGCCGCCTGGGCGAAGCCGCCGACCCCGGAACGTATCGAGGCTGTTCGAGCCAAGTACTTGTTGCCGGACAAATTCGTGATCCAGGTGGGGACAGTCGAGCCCAGAAAGAATGTGCAACTCGTCGCCGACGCGGCCGAGAGAATCGGAATTGCCTGCGTACTCGCCGGAGCCGGGTCGACGGGCCCCGATGCGCCGACGTCCTCGATCGGCCTCGGCTACGTCGACGTCGAGGACCTTCCTGGCCTTTACGCTGCCGCGACGATCACTGCTTACGCCTCACGCTACGAGGGTTATGGCCTCCCCCCGGTCGAGGCGATGGCGTGCGGGGGCGCCGTCGTGGCCAACTCGGTCGGTGCGCTACCCGACGTCGTCGGCGACGGGGCAGTTCTCCTGAAATCCGAACGCGTCGAGAACTGGGCAGATGCGCTGCGCCCATTGGCATTCGACGAGGCTGCCAGAGACAACCTGACCACACATGCGCTCATTGCCGCGGGCGCACTGAGCTGGCGTCGGACCGCTCAACGCACCGCAGCGGCTTATCGGGCTGCCGGGGTGACGTAGATGACCGAGAGCTCGACCCCCGACGGCATGGAAACTCCGCCCGACTATCGCGCGATCGCGGCAGATCCTCAGGCTGCGGCGAAGGCGACCGCTGCAGTGTTGATGAGCCGAATCGTCATGGCGGCCCTGGGGTGGATCGGCAGCGTTGTCGTCGCCCGATCACTGAGTCCCGACGACTGGGGCCAATTCAGTTTCGTCTTTGCACTTCTGGGATTGATGTCCGTGGTGACCGATCTCGGCGTCGGTCGCGTGGTCCTGGCTCGGTTGATCGACGACACCCCGGAAGAGATCGCCCGGACCGCGTCGTCCTTCCTCGCGCTGAGGACCGTCCTCGGGTTCGCCGGCTACCTACTCGCGGTCGGTTACGTGCTGATCCTGCGCTACCCGGGAGATGTCGTTCTCGCTACGGCGCTCGGCGGTCTCGTCGTCGTGTTCGCGACGCCCAGTCACGCGTTGTCGGTTCTGTTTCAAAGCCGGCACCGACTCCTCCTCGTTGCGATCGCCGAGAGCGCCGGGCAAGTTCTTCAACTCGGCTTTACCGTGCTGGCCGCGATATTCGCCCCGACGCTGCTGCTGTTCGTATTGCCCGCCGTCGCCAATGAAATCTTCAAGCTCGCCACGAAGGGTTTCGGCATTCGGAGCAATTCGATCGGGTTGAGGCCGTCTCGACACATCGACATCCATCGGTGGGTGCCCTATCTCAAGGAAGCGATTCCGCTCGCCATCGGATTTGCCCTCACCATCGCGATGCTCAAGATCGATGTGCTGATGCTCAGTCTGCTCGACTCGTTCGACGCAGTCGGCCTCTACTCGATCGGCTACAAATTCTCGGACATGATGGATACTTTCGCACTGGCTGCCGTGGCACCGATCAGCACGTTGCTCATCGCAGCCTGGCCCGGCGACCTGGCAACGTTTCGAGCGAGATCACGTTCGGCTGCAGCACTTTTCGCAGTCTTCGGCGCAATGGCTGTCGCCGCGTTCTGGCCGTCCGCAGATCCCCTCATCAGGCTTCTCTACGGCGAGCGCTTCGTCGAAGGGGCCAACGCGGCCCGATTACTCGTTCTGGGTGCCGCCCTGATGTCGCTGGTGGTATTGGGAATATTCATTCTCGCCTCCGCGGGCATGCAGCGACACTATCCGGTGGTGGCAGTCTTCGGACTCGCCGTCAACGTCGGATTGAATCTCTTTCTGATACCGCGAATGTCGTTCGACGGCGCGGCCATCTCTACGGTCGTGACCATCGTGATCACCCTGGTACTGCTGTGGATCGTCATCGGACGCAGCATGCCGACGTCCTCACTGCTACCACTTCGGTCGCTGACAATTCTGGTCTTCGTCGCAGCTGCGGCATCCACCGCCGGATACTTTGTCGTTCAGCGATATTCAGCCCTGTGGCTGCCGGTCTCGATCCTATCGGCAGCACTGGTGGCTGCAACCGTGGTCGTCTCGATCACGATCGGTCTCATGGAGTCTCCGCTGCCCTCTCGTCGGAAGGGGCGACATGGACGCGCATGACATCTGGGCACTACCAGGCAGTCCACCGTCGGCTTTCGCGCCTCAAACAATCCACGGACTTGATTTCGGCAATCTTTCTGTACCGCTTGGGAGTTCGAGCCGAGACTGTGTATCGGAAACCGTCGAGCAACACTGTGGCTCGGTTACCATCGGCCATGCGCTCAGTTCGGAATTGCAGGTACCCGAACGAGCGCGCATCAACGACCTAAGGAGATTCTGTTGGTGCTCGTAGACGATGCTGTGCATCGGGGTGACGTGCCTCCGCCAATAGATCTTGCTGGACACATGCGCGAGTTGAGTCGCGCACTGTTGCCTGCGCTTCTTATTGCAGCATTGGTCGGAATTGCGGTGTTCTTCGTGCGCAGCGAGCTGACCGACAAGCAATACTCTGCATCGATAGTTACCGAGATCAAACCAGCACAGACGCTGGTACCCGGGGATGCATTCGTCGAGCAGATGCGGGCCCCGTTCATCGAACTGTCCACCGATACCGACGTGCTGAAACGTGTGGTGTCAACGGTCGATCCCGATATCGATGCGTCGGCTCTTGCCGCCGATGTGGCAACGACCCCCGGCGCATCACCGGCGTTGCTGACTTTCACCGTCACGGCCGACTCTCCTGAACTCGCGCGTCAACTCGCGCAGTCGGTCGTCAGCACGGTAGGTGAGGCGGCCAACAGCAACTACGCGCGCGACACACAGGGCCGACGGGAACGGGCGGAGGCATCCCTGGTTGCCGCCCAGGTGCGGGCAACCACACTCGCGGCAACCGATCCGAATCTGCCCGCTGCTCAAGCCGAACTCACCCAACTGCAGCAACAGCTCTCACAATTGCAGAGCGCAGGCGGCGACCAACTCGTCGTATTGTCGAGCCCCCAACAGAGCACGTTGGCTATATCGCCCAAACCGCTACCGGAAGCACTCGTCGCTGCCGTGACAGCCCTGATCATCGCCGCTGAAATGATCGTGTTGCTACGCGGCAGATTCGGCTCGAAACCTAACCGTTCCTGGGCGAGGCGAGTAGCGAAGAAGAATTCGGCAAAGTTCGATTCGACCAGCGGAAGTGAATTTCCCCCGTTGCTGACCGCCCGCATCGACACCATCACCAGAGAGGGGGCGGTGCCCACCGGAAACTCACGTCACGCGGCGACGAGAAAGGATTCCGTGGTGGTCGTGCTCGAGGGCGACAACGCCGTCTACCACCCCACACACGGTTACGCGGCGGAGTCAGCGACAAAAAGACAACCAGTCGTCACGATGGGGCTGACGGACGAGTGGTGGCGCGCGGGCGATGTCAACGATGTGGACACGATCGTCGTGATCGTCTCCGAAACCGGCAAGGATCGCGCAGCGGCAACGCGCGCGCTCGAACGCATTCGAGAGTTCGGCATATCCACCTATCTCGTACTGCAATCGAGAGACCGCGGCCAAAAGAACGTGACGACGCCGACTGCGCAGACAAAACACGACACGCAGGTCGAGACCCATGCCGACTGAGCGAATCGCACTCGTCCACGAGCGCTTCACCGAAGTCGCTGGTTCCGAACATGTCGTGGAACAGCTCGCTATCCATTGGCCGAACGCCGAAGTTTTCGCCCCCATAGCGCGCGCCCAAGGCGTTCCTGCCGGCATTGCTCACCCGCCGCACACGACATGGCTCAACAACGTCTACAACGCAATCGGTCAGCGATCGTACGCACCAGTGCTGCCCATGATGCCGTTTGCGTTTCGCCACTTGGATATTGGCGGTTTCGAGGCGGTGGTGGTCAGCCATCACGCATTCGCAACACAAGCAGTCTTCGCCACCGACAAGCCCGTCGTTGCCTACGTGCACAGTCCGGCACGTTGGGCCTGGGATCCAGCACTCCGTGCCGGTGAGGGGGGCGGCCAAGCAGGCGCGGCGATTCTGACTGCCCTGTCGGCAGTGGCACGCAGATGCGAGATAGCTGCAGCGCCGAAGTTGACGACCGTGGTCGCCAACTCCACGGCAGTGGCCGGGCGGATCTCCGCCTGGTGGGGGCGCAGCGACGCGGTGGTCGTCCACCCCCCGGTTGATACCGAAGGATTCACCCCGGACACATCCGTCGATCGCGAAGACTTCTTCTTGCTTGCCGGTCGTCTCGTGCCGTACAAGCGCCCGGATATCGCCGTGCGTGCCGCGGCTGCAGCCGACGTTCCTCTGGTGGTCGCCGGTGACGGGAGAGCAATGGCTACGTGCCGTGCACTCGCGGGTCCGAAAACCACGTTCCTCGGTCGCGTATCTCACGCGGAGCTTCTCGATCTGCATCGCCGAGCGCGAGCACTGTTGATGCCCGGAATCGAGGACTTCGGAATTGTGCCGGTCGAGTCGATGGCCACCGGCACTCCCGTGATCGCCCTCGGCGAGGGCGGCGCCCTCGACTCGGTACTTCCCGGCCGAACCGGGCTACATATCGCGCCGGGGTCCGACGACGCCGTTGTGGCAGGCTTCGCCCAAGCAATGCGAACGTTCACGCCGGGCGATTTCGATCGTAGCCAGATCCGAGCCTGGGCCGAAAGATTCTCGCGCCAGAACTTCCGGATCCGCATGCAGGAGGTCATCGATGGCGTCCTCTGAACGCGTTCGCTACAAGTCCACGGCAATGGACAGAAGTTTCGGCGACTCGAGGATCATTGCCGTCGCAGGCCCGGTTGCGAGACTCGATTCTCGGGACATCCGAACAGCGTTGACGGCGGCGACCGAGAGCACGCCCACCCCGCACCTGGCACTCCAGCCATCGGACGGTCGCCTCTGGGACTACCGGTACGAGATTGCTGGAGACAATGTCAGCGATGCTCTCACAGGCGCGGAAGGTACCGCCGACACCTTCGATCTCGGAAAGCTTCTGACCGAAGTACGCAGCCGTCCGGGTCACCGCAGCCCGCTCGAAGCCGTGGTAGCCGGCGACTACCTGGCACTCGACTTCTCGCACTGCCTCGGTGACGGTCAGCTCGGTCTGATGATGCTCGCTGCCCTCTCCAGCGGCTCCAACTCCAGCGGCTCCAACTCGGCGAGGGCCACGAGCCTGGCCCAAGGCCTGCCGTCGGGTGCGGCGTGGACTGCGCTGCGCCGCCACTGTCGATCACACCCGGCTGCACTCGTGAAGGTTTTTACGCTGCGTCGCGCGCACAAGGACGTCGCCGAGCCGGCGGCCCGGCCACCCCGGCAGATCGAGAATTGGGAGGCCGCGAAAGTAAGCCGCTGTGGGTACATGAGCCCGGCCCATGTCAACGCGCTCCGTCACTGGACGGTTGAGAACATGGCCGGAGCAACGGAGGCGGCAGTCTCGGTGGCACTCTGGCGGGCGGCATTGGCGGCGGAGAAGGTCGCGATAGACCCGCACATCATGATTCTGTTCAATGTCCGTCGATACTTGTCTGCCGATTATCAGGCAGCACACGGCAATTTTGCGGTCGGCATTGCGCTGCACCTACCCGAAGGATCGACTTCAGCCGAGATGACGAGAACGATGAAGCAGGTAATCGAATCCGGTTGGCCGGCCGTCGTATTGGTCCTTGCCGAGATCAAAGACGCAGTCACTCGATGGCGATCACGCTGGGCAAAACCCCCAGCACAAACCCTGACAAGGTCTCGGAGGACGGTCACAGAAGTTCCGGACCGACTACGACTGGCAGTAAGTGATTTGGGCAAGTTGCGGATGTTCGATCATGTCGAGTGGGCAAGCGCTGGTGGCCCCCCGCAGGTGACCGCCTCGCTCGAACCCGATGGTCCGGACGGCGTCACGATGCTGGTCTCGGAGCTGGCTGGCGGGCGGACCTATACGGCATCGTTCTGCAGTGAAATGGTGAGACCCGAAGTAATCCAGTCTGCTCTCGACCGGCTCTGCGCCGACCCGATCGGATTGCTTAGAAATGTCGAAACATAAAGCGCTCGGTGCTCCCCCGGCGAGACTGGACGGACGACTGAAGCGAACGATCGTGGTCGCCGCCGTGGTGCTTGCTACGTCGTGTTCCACGCACGACACCGACACGAATTCGATACAGAATTCCACACCCGCGAACAAATCGCCCGGCGCCCTGGTTAGCCCCCCAGTGAAGTTTCAGGGCTACCCCGCACTCGAATCCGTAACGCAGGCAGAATGGACGATTCGATATCGGTCGACCTCCGGAATCGACAGCTCACCCACCCAGGTGAGCGGAGTCATGTTCGTGCCCAAGGGAGATCCGCCGCCGGACGGGTGGCCTGTCGTGTCGATCGGGCATTCGACGACGGGTTTCGGGAGCCGCTGCGCTCCGTCGACACGCATCGGATTGCTTGGAAATCTGCCGAGCGTCATACCATTTCTAGTCGAAGGCTATGTCGTCGTCATGACCGATTATCAGGGGCTCGGGACGCCCGGTCCACATCCATACCTGGAGCCGAAGACCTCGGGCTACAACGTGATCGATGCCGTCCGCGCGGCTCGAGAAGTCGAACCCCGCACATCTAACTCATGGATCGCTTACGGCGTATCCCAAGGTGGGCAGGCTGTCTGGTCGGCCAACGAATTGTCCGGCACGTACGGCGACGGTCTGCAACTTGTGGGTTCGATCAGTATCTCCCCTGCCACGGATTTGACGTCGTTCGTGGATTCGATGGTCGACGGGACACTCACTCCAGCTCAAATCACAGTTCTTCCGGCACTGCTGGAAGGAGTGCGGATTGCCCACCCAGAACTCGATGTAGACGACTACATGCACGGGCAACTGGCCGAACGCTCCGATACTTTCATGACGTGCATCGGCGAGAAGGCAGCACTTCAAGCTGAGATCGCGGAAAGCATCACCCCGGCCGATTACCAGCCCATCGACACCGAGGCCGCAGACCGGCTACGCGAATGGCTTCGAAGCCACAGCGTTCCGAATGGGCCTGCGCAGCAACCTATGTTGGTCGCTTACGGCGATCAGGATTCGCTCATTCTTCCCGCCTGGACGGAGTCGTCCGTTCGCGACGCGTGCGCACTAGGTGATGTCATCGACCTAATAGTGGCGCCGGGTCAGGGACACGGGATCTTGAATATCGGTTCGGCGGCGGCAGATTGGGTCGACGGGCGGTTCGACGGCACCCCGGCCCCTGATACTTGTCAGCGGTAATCGCGAGAAACGCGGTGGGTACACCAAAATCGGTTCCCACGACCGGCAATCGACGGTTCACCCACCGAGGTGAGCGCACGGCTCGGTCGTCGTCCCCGTGCGACCTCGCGCCTACCCCGGTCCCCCGCAGCACGATAGGTAAGGTGGTCCTAACCGGCGGCGAATGATTGTCGCGACCGCATCGCCGAAAAGAACGATCCACCACAAGCCAAGGAGACAGCGTGAAAATCATCATCAACTCGGACCACAATTTCGAGATCACCGAAGCTGCAGAGAGCGAGATGAGTTCTCTCATCAGCGCCGCCCTGGATCGATTCGAGGACAGACTGACACGAGTCGAGGTGCACCTCAGCGATGCCACTGCCGGGCGAAGCACGGGCAACGACATCCAGTGTCAGGTGGAAGCACGCCCGGCAGGTCTGCAAACGGAGTCGACCACCAACGTGGCAGACAATCGCGACGATGCACTCCGCGGCGCGGTACACAAGATGGTCAGTCTGCTGGATTCAGTATTCGGCAAGCTCGATCACCGAAAGGGCTCGACTCCTATGGGCGGCGAACCGACACCTTGACAGGTCGTTTCACTCTCGGTCACTAACTCGAACGATTGACCCTCAGCTGTTCGCGGAAGGCTGACGACACTGGGATCGTGCTGGGATCGCGCACGATCTCTAGTGTCGTTAGTGGTCGGCCGATCACCTGGTAAGTCGTCGAAGCATCGTCGGCAGCGTCGCCGAAATGTCATGCTCTCGTTCGACTCTCGTGCGCGCGTGCGCACCCAAGCGCGCACGCAGTTCCGAATCCGCCAACACCGCTGCGATGGCCTTTGCCAGTGCAGGAGCATTCCCGGGTACCACCAGCATTCCGGCGCCCGCCGACAGAAACTCGGTGGTCCCACCATGATCGGTTCCCACGACCGGCAATCCATGTGACATGGCTTCCAGGACCGACAGCGGCCCCGCCTCGGGCGAGGTACTGGCCGAGACCACTACGTCCCATCGACTCATCGCCGCCGCGGTATCGGTGTGTCCCAAAAATTCGACGCGACCCACCAAATCGGGTGCGGACGCACGCTTCTTCACCTCGGCCGCGTACTCCGCGTCACCAGGGAAACTCCCACCCGCCAACTCCAATCGGACGTCTCGCAACTCGGCGACCGCGTCCAACAGCACGGTGTGTCCTTTCCACGGCGTCAGCAGTGCCACCATTCCCACTACGGGAGGTTCGTGCAGGTCACCGCCGAACTGCGGAACCGGCCACGGAACACCGTTGTGGCACACCTCCACTGGTACGCCGGCAGCACGAAGAGGTACTGCTGTCGCCTCGGATACGGAGACCGCTACGCGGATCGCCGACCGGCTCAACCTGACCACTACGCGCTGTTTCGCATTCGTCATCGTGTCGTGCACGAGCCAGGAGACGCCCCCCTCGGGACGCGCCAACCGTACGACCGGAAGCGCAAACAACGAATTCACTACTGTCGAAGTCCCCGAGTTTCGGATGAGTGGTCGCAGTGTGCGTGCCGCTGACGCCCACCTTCGAACGAGTTGCGCTGCAGCCACGGCACGTGCTGCCCCGTGTTCTCCGCCCAGTCCCAACTCCCCGATCAGTTCGTGCTGGACGCCTGCAGGCAATGCCTTCGACAAAGGCCCACTCGGGCACGCAACGACAACCTCGTATTCGCTTCGGAGTGCCTCGTCTACCAGGTTCAGCAGTACTTTCTCCGCACCCGAAACCTGCCCGGTGTGGGCGATGAAGAGGATTGTCGAAATGTCCGTCATGGAGCGACCCATCTCTGCGGAGGGGGACTATTTTCCGTCCTGGTAGATGTCGGGGATACCGTCGAAATCATCGTCCCGCGTTTCTTCCTCGTGTATCCGTCGATACACGCGGTTACGGGCCCGGAGCAGGATAGAGGCCAACAGGGCAGCGAGGATCGAGCCAGCCAGCACACCAATTTTCACGTGATCGTCCCGGTCGGTCCCCGGGCCGAACGCCAAATCGCCGATGAGCAGTGACACCGTAAATCCGATCCCGGCGAGCAGCGAGATGCCGACGACATCAATCCATTGAACGGATTTATCGAGTGCAGCGCGCGTGAATTTCGACAACACAAACGTGGTTCCGAAGATTCCGATGGTCTTCCCGATCACCAGACCAGCAATGATCCCGAGCGCGATCGGGTCGCTCAATGCGCTTGTCAATCCGCTGAATCCGCCGATTGCGACACCCGCGGCACTGAAAGCGAAGAGGGGGATCGCGACGCCAGCGGACAGAGGTCGGATGCGGTGTTCGAAATACTCGGCAAGACCAGGTCCGGCGTCGGGCCCTCCGTTGGCTCGACTTCGGATAACCGGTACAGCAAATCCCAGCAGTACCCCAGCCACGGTGGCGTGAATTCCCGACGCATGCACCAGTGCCCACGTGATGAGGGCGAGCGGTATGAGAATCCACCACGCCGTGACTCGCTTCTGGACGGCAACCAGGAACAGAGCGAAGGGAATCACGGCGAGACCGAGCGCTACGAAGTTCACCTCATCGGTGTAGAAGACAGCGATGACGGTGATAGCCAATAGGTCGTCGACCACCGCCAGCGTCAATAGAAACGTGCGCAAAGCCGAGGGTAGATGCGTACCGATCACGGCGAGGATTGCAACCGCGAAAGCGATGTCGGTAGCGGTGGGGATGGCCCACCCGTGCAGCGCACCATCACCGGTAGTGCGATTGACAAGAACGAAGATGAGCGCCGGTACCGCCATCCCGCCGATAGCCGCGGCGATCGGAAGCGCGGCACGGCGCGGATCGCGGAGGTCGCCGGCAACGAACTCGCGTTTGAGTTCGAGGCCTACAACGAAGAAGAAAATCGCGAGTAATCCGTCCGCGGCCCACGTCGACAGCGTCAGGTCCAGATGCAGTGCGGATGGCCCCACTCTGGTGTTTATCAGCGTCTCGTAGCTATCGCCGAACGGCGAGTTGGCCCACACGAGCGCAATTACTGCAGCTATAAGAAGAAGTATTCCGCCGACGGTTTCTTTCCGAAGGATCGACGCAATGCGGTCAGCTTCGGACCACGATCCGCGGGAAAACAACGGGAGCCGAGGCGTTGTTTCGGACATCTGATTAGCAGCCTTTCGTGTAGGTGATCACCACGACACTGCTGAAACAGCATTCGGGCATGACCAAGTCATGCCGACCAGACGTCCCGGCGCACCGATGCCCGATTCTAGCGGTTCCGCGCGACTGATTTGCAACCGGCACGGCCGTGAATTCGCTGAAGGAGTTGGAACATCACGACAGGCGCATTACCGTGCTTTACGGGGCCGACATTGGACATCCGACCAAGTATCGCAAGGACACACGAAATGAACACTGTGCAGACTGCGTGGCGCGGCTTACGTAAACCTGTATTCATTCCCGCTTCGCTCATCATTTTCGCCATGATTATTTTTTCGGTGGTGTTCGCGAGCACTGCCTCCGATGCCTTCGAATCACTGAACAAAATCATCACCGACGGCGTCGGCTGGTGGTACATCGTTTCCGCCACCGGATTTGTCGTATTCGCGCTGTACTGCGGAATCAGCAAAATTGGCAACATCCGTCTCGGCCGCGACGACGAGAAGCCCGAGTTCGGAGTCTTCTCCTGGTTCGCGATGCTCTTCAGTGCCGGTATGGGCATCGGTTTGGTCTTCTACGGAGTCGCCGAACCGCTCTCCCACTACGTCAATCCCCCTCAAGCTGGGCGCATCGAAGGATCGACGGACGGCGCGGCGAACCAGGCGATGGAACTGACCCTGTATCACTGGGGACTCCACGCATGGGCCATCTACGTCGTCGTCGGTCTCGGCCTTGCCTACATGACCTATCGCAAGGGCCGCCCGCTCTCGGTTCGCTGGCTGCTCGAACCGCTACTCGGCCGCAAGCGCGTCGAAGGTGGTATCGGCCATGCGATCGACACCATCGCGATCATCGGTACGCTCTTCGGCGTCGCGACTTCGCTCGGGTTCGGCGTACAGCAGATTTCGGCTGGACTCGAGTACCTCGGGTGGATCGAGACCAACAATTGGCTGACGGTCATCCTGATTGCCGGCGTCACCGGACTCGCCACGTTCTCCGTTGTTTCGGGAGTGTCCAAGGGCCTCAAATGGCTGTCCAACATCAACATGGTGCTGGCCGCGGGACTGGCGATGTTCGTATTGATCCTCGGGCCGACGCTGTTCCTGCTGCAGTCCTGGGTTCAGAACCTCGGCGGCTATATTCAAGCCCTGCCAGAGCTGATGCTCCGCACGGCCCCGTTCGCCGATGACGGCTGGGCGGGCGCTTGGACGATCTTCTACTGGGGTTGGTGGATGAGCTGGGCTCCTTTTGTAGGAATGTTCATCGCCCGAATCTCCCGTGGACGCACGATTCGCCAGTTCGTATTCGGCGTACTACTCGCACCGACGATCATCGGGTCAGTGTGGTTCACCATCTTCGGTGGTGCTGGCATCTTGCGGCAACGAAACGACAGCGACATGCTCACGGCAGCTGGCGAAGTCGACACCAACACCACCCTCTTCAACCTTCTCGATGGCTTCCCGCTGGCCACGGTGACCAGCGTGCTCGCGATTTTGGTGGTCGTGTTCTTCTTCGTCACTTCCTCGGACTCGGGATCGCTGGTCATCGATATTCTTTCGACCGGCGGAAATCTCGATACCCCGAAGATCACCCGCGTGTATTGGGCAATTCTCGAGGGACTTGCCGCCGCCGTACTGCTCTTGGTAGGTGGGTCAGGTTCGCTGACTGCGCTGCAGACAGCATCGATCGCAACGGCGGTGCCGTTCTCCATCGTCTTGGTGCTTGCCTGTATTTCGATGCTCAAGGCGTTCCACTACGACGTTGCTATGGCCCCCAGCTACGTTCGGATCACTCCGGCTGTAGAAGGCGACGCAGCCCCCGGCAAGCAAGGCGCCTCGAAGACCAAGGTCGCGGGCAGCAAGGGTCGAGGAGCTGGGATCTCGGCGACGTTCTCCGGACTCGCGCCGTCGCGACAAGGCATATCCACACCTGTCTCGGAGCATCTCGTCGTTGAGATTCATCAGGTCTCGTCGAATCAGATCGGAATCGATCCGAACACCGGCGCTGTCGAGTACGTGCACGACGATGCACGGAAGGACCCTCTCGGCGGTGAAGTGTTCGATACCCCCGAGTTCGCCGATTCGGCCGAGGGCCAAGCACACAGCCACCGCAACGGGGGCTGATAAAAGAAGGATCGCGCCCTACCTTCTCGCAGGCAGGGCGAACTCAGCAACCGAGCTCCTCCTCGTGCATGTAGTGCGGGGAGGAGCTCGGCGCTGTACACAGAGAGGAAGATCAGCGCAGACCGGTGATTGCGGTGGACGCAGCCACAATGCGCATCCGGCCCGCCTCGATGTCGACTGGATCGCTGCCGCTGTCGCAGTACGCACGGCGCAGTGTGGCGAGTTGCCGAAGCACTGCCTCTCTGATGTACGGATGAGGTGTCGCGGTTGCGATCCGCTGTCCTAGCTCCGCCGCGGCGATCACTGCAAGCGGATTTCCAAGGCCGTAGTGCCGCATCGCGTCGAAGACCTGGTCGATCAAATCCGTGACGGACGGCTGAACGACGGTCAACCGGTAGTTACCTTTGTTGTCGATACGACCCAGCAGCGGTGTCGGGCCGGGGCCGCGGGGGCCCCCCCCCCCCACCCCGGGGGGGCGGGCCAAGGCGGCGGGGGCGGGGGCGGGTGGGGGGCGCGCCCCAGCCCCCCCCCC
>JBBSSG010000053.1:0-20972 GCA_038242295.1 Mycobacteriales bacterium
CGGCACGGCATCGTCATGCGTGACTACCTCGTGGTCACCCGCGGCGTCGATCCCGTGGCACTCGAGCAGGCCCGGATGATCCACATGACCAACGGCTTCGCCTCGCCTGGAGGCGCAGACTCCGGGTTGCTGAATTCGGTGTCGTACGTGACGTTCCAGGAACTCGCGACGCGCGTATCGCACCGCAACACCGGCAAGGTCTGCGACGACCCGGTCGCGGACCGGATGCTGCAGCGCATCGCCGCGGACGAGAACTTGCACATGATGTTCTATCGCAACATTGCCAGTGCAGCCCTCGACATCGCCCCCGATCAGACGCTCGAGGCGTTGTCGTACGTAGTTATGAACTTCCAGATGCCCGGGGCCGGTATGCCCAACTTCCGCCGTAACGGCGTGTTGATGGCCAAGCACGGGATCTACGATCCACGTCAGCACCTCGAAGAGGTCGTGTGGCCGGTTCTGAAGAAGTGGAGAATCTTCGAGCGCGACGACTTCACCGGTCGCGGCGAGGCCAAGCGCGAAGAACTCGCCGTGTTCCTGGAGGACCTGGAGCGTCAGGCCGTCAAGTTCGAAGAGATGCGTGACCGCTCACTCGCCCGTGAAGCAGCTAAGGCCGAGCGTCTAGCGTCATAAGACTCGTATCTAGTGGCACGGTTGAGTAGGGCATAGCGCGCTCAACCGTGCCAGTACGTGGGATGCGTGCGATCGAAAACAGCACGCCCGAACAATGGAGCTCGTTCTGAGTACGACGATCGACAAACTTGCTGAGCTGACCGATAAGCTCGAGGAAGCAAAGAATCCCGGCAACGAGCGGGCAATCGCCAAGCGCACCGCCGCTGGCTTGCCGACCCCACGCGACCGCATCGACGCACTCCTCGACGCGGGTAGCTTCATCGAGTACGGCGCATTGATGAAAGCCCCTGGCAGCGAAGCGAATCCGTACGGCGATGGTGTAGTCACCGGCCGTGGAACCGTCGGCGGACGACCGGTCATCGTGTACTCGCACGATAACACGGTGTTCGGCGGTTCGCTCGGAGAGATGTTCGGCCGCAAGGTAGTTGCGATGATGGAACTCGCCGCGAAGACCGCCTGCCCGATCATCGGGATCAATGATTCCGGTGGCGCTCGCGTGCAGGACGCGGTCACCTCGCTCGCCTTCTATTCCGAGATCGGTCGGCGCCAGCGTGTGTTGTCCGGCTTGGTTCCGCAGATTTCGATCATGCTCGGAAAATGTGCCGGTGGAGCTGCTTATTCTCCGGCTGTCACCGACTTCATTGTTGCTGTTCAAGATCAGTCGTACATGTTTGTCACCGGACCAGATGTTCTGAAAGCAGTGACGGGCGAATTGATTTCCGCTGAGGACCTGGGCGGAGCCGCGAAGCAGGCGAGCTACGGGACTGTGCACCACGTCGCCCAGTCGGAGGCGGAAGTTTTCACCTGGGTACAGACCCTGCTCGGATATCTTCCCAGTAACTGTCACGAAGAAGCTCCGCGCGTCAATCCAGGGCTCGAACCGACCGTCACCGACAGTGATCTCGGGCTGGATTCCTTCTTGCCGGACTCCGACAACACCGCCTACGACATGCACGAAATAATGATGAGGGTGTTCGACGACGGCGAGTTCCTCGAAATTGGAGAGCTGTACGCCCCCAATGTCATTACCGCGTTCACTCGCGTGGATGGAAAAACGGTTGGCGTCGTCGCCAATCAACCGATGCACCTCAGTGGCGCTCTGGATATCGCTAGCTCCGAGAAAGCAGCGCGATTCATCTACATTTGCGACGCCTATGCCATTCCCGTCGTGTTTCTCGTCGACATTCCCGGATACCTACCGGGGTTGGAACAGGAACGCGCAGGCGTCATCTATCGCGGCGCGAAACTCCTTGCTGCAGTGATCGAGTCGACTATCCCGAAGGTGACGGTCGTGATTCGCAAAGCTTACGGCGGCGGATATGCAGTCATGGGTTCGAAAAATCTGGGCGCTGACCTCAACTTCGCATGGCCGACCGCCAGGATCGCAGTGATGGGCGCCGAGGGAGCTGTCGGCCTGCTCAAGCGTCGAGAAATCGAAGCCGCGGGAGAAGACGGCCCGCGGGTGCGCCAAGAGTTCATCGACTTCTACAACCAACACGTGGCGACGCCGTACACCGCTGCCGAGCGCGGCTACATCGATGCAGTCATCGAACCGTCGCAGACGCGGCTCGAAATTCGACGGGCACTGAAGTTGCTGGCAGACAAGGTGCCCGAGCCACTCCCGCCGCGCCGACGGTCGCTCCTGCGGCCCGTATAGGCGTCTGCGGCGCACTCACGTACGCCGCAGACGTCATACTGAAGCGTGTCTGAATTCTGGGATCGCATCTCCGCGGTCAGCCCCGCCCCACCCGCCTGGATCGTCTACGCCACCGCACTGATTGCGTTGGCAATCGTGTTGTTCCCGCCGATGTGGAAGATCGCACGCAACGTGGTGACGATTGCGCACGAAGGTGCGCATCTTTTCGTTGCTCTCGTCACAGGGCGTCAGTTAGTGGGTGTGCGCTTGCACTCGGACACCTCCGGTGTGGCGATCTCCAAAGGCAAGCCGACAGGCCTCGGTGTAATCGTCATGACTTTTGCGGGTTACGTGGGGCCGTCCCTGCTGGGCCTCGGTGCCGCTGTCGTGCTGGGGACGCAGCACGCAACCGCCGTCCTGTGGATCGGTGTCATCTCGATCGCGTTGATGCTCATCATGATCCGCAACGTCTACGGGTTCATTTCGCTCGTCGTAGTCGGTGCGCTGCTGTTCGTAGTTTCGTGGTGGGGAACCGGTGAACAGCAGGTCGCGGCCGCATACTTCATCACGTTTTTCCTGCTGATCGCCGGTCCGCGGCCAGTCATCGAATTGCAGAGATCGCGGCGTGCGGGGCGAGCTAGGGACTCCGACGCCGATCAGTTGGCGCGGCTCACGTTCCTACCGGGAATCGTGTGGGTGGGCTTTTTTCTGATGGTGACGCTTGGTTCGCTTGCCGTAGGGGCGTGGCGAATTCTGGTTCCGATCCAGTGAACTGCTCTGCAGTCGGACGAAGATCGGAACCCGAACACCTCGTTCATCACTCTTGATGAGGTGTACGTTCTCCGGTCTCACGGTCGATATCCACCACGGCGTCGGGAGAATCAGGGTGATACACGATCGGGAGCGTGTCCGGCCGACGCGCGCCGGCCCTCAACGAGAGAATAGCCCCACCAAATATCACAATTATTGCGGCAAGGGCGATCCAGAACCAACCCCAGAATCCGCCTGCCAACGCGATGATGAGCAGGCCCGCTGCTATGAATCCCGACATCACGAGGGCGACGCCCACGCGATTTTCGGTCGTCTTGATCCAGCGCCGTTCGTTGGCTTTCTTCGGTTCTGCCATTGTCTTCACCCTTATCGACGATCTGTGTTGGCTACGAAAAGCATCGAGCCCACCCCGTATACCCATCGGGGCCCCATTCACACTCCGGCGCCGTACGGACGACTCACTGTGCGATGTCGGTCCGACCGAGGGGTTCGTTCGGATCGGCGAAGTCGCGAATCTCTGACAAGGCGGACCCGTCACCTAGTTGTTCCATAGTGATGACACTGAGGCTCCCGTCGGTTTCCAGGACGACGGCAGCAATCAAATTCAGGCCTCCGGCACCCGACGTACGTACAGCCTGCCGAATTTCGGAATGACTGACACGCTGCTGGGCCATTGCAGATTCTAGAATCGTTCCTCGGTCGACGAGCAAGGTTGGACGGGCAGTCAGCATTGTCCGCACCCAGGACAGACGCGACGACGCAAAGGCTGCAAGGTACTGAAGAACGATCAGTACACCCAGCGCGACGACGCCTTCGAGATAAGCGACGTCCGAACTGAGGAGAATGGTCGCTAGCGTCGACCCCAGCGCCACCGTGACCACGAGGTCGAAGGCGTTGAGCTTCGCCAATGTTCGCTTGCCCGAGATGCGTAAAACTAATATCAGCGATAGGTACGCGGCGGCACCGACGAGGAGTACACGAAGCACGTCAGACCAAGAGTCGAACCACATGGGTGCAGGATACTCGCTGGTGAACCGCCGTAGCGAGTACTCGAGATGAGAATGGATTGCCCTTGCTTATCTCGGTTGTCCGTGCGGCCGGATAGTGTTGCCGCTATGGATCGACCTGCGGTAATTCTCGAGAACGACGAAACTGTCTACGACTTCTATCTGCGTCACCAACAGAACCGGCATGTGACAAGGCTTGCGTATGCGGCGCTCGCCCGACGCTTCAAGCCGCGGGTGAGCTACCCGGAAGGTGCGCGCGAGGAAGTGCGCCGACACGTCTACGACGACACACGGCTGATCATTGCGGTCAACCATCTGTCGGAGACCGACCCTTACACAGTGGCAGCGACTGCCTGGGCGTCTCCGCTGCGTCCTCTCATCGCTCGAACTCGGGTGCTGGCCAAGGATGAACTGTTCCAAGAACCCAAGCAGCGCAGGCGAATCGACATGATGGGTGGTATCCCCGTCTTTCGCGGTAAGAACCACGGATTGCGCGCCGTGAGCGCCGCCGGCAATCGCATGATGGATGTCACGGCTGAACGAATGCGCCGGGGCGACGATATCGCGATATTTCCCGAGGGCACATGCAACCTCGAGGATCCAACGCAGGTTCAAAAGGTGGGGAGCGGTGTCGGCCACATCATTGCCCGAGCTCGAAAGCTCGGCGTCGAGCCCGTTCTGGTTTGCATTGGGCTCAGCTATGGCCCGGGGACCTCGTACAAGTCCGCCAGCGTGTACATCGACGAGCCGATCACTTCTCTGCCTGCCAAGCCGATGGACATCGCGCGCGTCGTCGCTGCCGGAATGCAGAAGTCACTGGACGGGGCAGTGGCCGCGTACTGAGCAGTAGCTCGAGGTTGGTAGAAAAGACCCGAGGGGTTCTCGTCGATCGCAACGTCAGGAGTAGTACGTGAGTGATGCAGTCAAGACCGCAGTGGTAACCGGTAGCGCACGAGGGATCGGTGCCGCCGTGGCGAAGCGTCTGGCCAAGGACGGATTCGGTGTCGCAGTCGTCGACCTCGACGAGTCGGCCTGCGCGGACACCGTCGGCGCCATCGAAGCGGCAGGCGGCCAAGCCGTCCCAATCGGGGCGAACGTCGCCGACGAAGATTCGGTCCAGACGGCCGTGGACCGAATCGCATCGGAGTTCGGCGCACCGACCGTTCTGGTCAACAACGCCGGCATCACCCGAGACAACCTGCTGTTCAAGATGTCCGTCGAGGATTGGGACTCAGTACTGGGCGTGCACCTTCGCGGTTCGTTCCTGATGACACGCGCGGTGCAGAAACACATGATCGACGCCAAATGGGGGCGGATCGTCAACTTGTCGAGCACCTCGGCCCTCGGCAACCGTGGGCAGGCGAATTACTCGGCAGCCAAGGCCGGCATGCAAGGGTTCACCAAGACGCTTGCGATCGAGCTGGGCAAATTCGGCGTCACCGCAAATGCGATCGCGCCAGGGTTCATCGAGACCGAGATGACCGCGGCCACCGCGGCACGCGTCGGAGTTCCGTTCGAGGACTTCAAAGCGGCTGCGGCGTCCCAGATCCCTGTCAATCGAGTTGGAAATCCGGACGACATCGCGCACCTAGCATCCTTCTTCATCAGCGAAGGCGCAGGGTTCATCTCCGGCCAGGTCGTCTACGCCGCCGGTGGCCCGAAAGACTAGTGCGGTTGCCCCGCTCTTCGAACGCGCCGCCACTGACGCACCCCCTGACGCCCCCTGACGCGCCCCCTGACGCATGAATGGGCCATTGCAACTGTCTAACCGTTGCAGTGGCCCATTCATGCGGCTTGTTGAGGGGGATGAGCTACGAGTACGTGTAGAAGCCCTTACCGGCTTTGCGTCCGAGCATCCCTGCATCGACCATGCGCTGCAGCAGCGGCGGCGGTGCGTAGTGAGGCTCACGGAACTCGGCGTACAGCGATTCTGCAACGGCGAGGGTGACGTCGAGGCCGACGGTGTCGGTCAGACGCAAGGGACCCATTGGATGCGCACATCCGTTGACCATCCCGCCGTCGATGTCCTCGGCGCTGGCAAAGCCGGATTCGAGCATCCGGATTGCCGACGTCAGGTACGGGATCAGCAGCGCGTTGACAATGAAACCCGCGCGATCGCCCGATCGAATTGTCTTCTTGCCCAGCGTGTTTGCGGCGTAGTTGGTGACAGTGTCGACAGTGTCCTCGCTGGTGACAAGGCTGACGACGATCTCGACGAGCGGTAGCACCGGTACGGGATTGAAGAAGTGAACCCCGACGACCTTGCCTGGACGCTGAGTTGCGTTGGCCATCTTGATCAGCGGAATCGACGACGTGTTCGACGCCAGAATTCCATCCGACTTGACGATGGAATCCAGCTTTTGGAACAGGTCCAACTTCAGGGATTCGATCTCGGGCGCCGCCTCGACGACGAGATCGCGATCAGCGAAATCCGCCATATCGAGCGTCAAGGTGATTGCGGCGCGAGCCTTTTCAGCTGCGTCCGCTTCGATACGTCCAGACTTCACCGCGCGTGCGAACGACTTGTCCAGACGTGCCTCGGCCGCCTCGGCCGCAGCTTGGCTGGTCTCGAGCACGACAACCGTGCTGCACGCTCGGGCGCATACCTCGGCGATACCTGCGCCCATCGTGCCGCCGCCGATGACGCCTACCAGTTCGATGTTGCTCATTTGAGCAACGCCCGCGACATGACGACACGCTGAATCTGATTCGTGCCCTCATAGATCTGAGTGATCTTGGCGTCGCGCATCATGCGCTCGACCGGAAAATCGGTGGTGTATCCGGCGCCGCCGAAGAGCTGCACCGCATCGGTGGTGACCTCCATGGCCACGTCGGAGGCAAAGCACTTCGATGCCGCGGAGATGAATCCGAGGTTCTTCTCGCCGCGCTCGGCGCGAGCTGCGGAGGAGTAAACCATCAGCCGTGCGGCCTCGACCTTCATGGCCATGTCGGCGAGCATGAACTGGACGCCCTGGAAGCTACTGATCGACTGACCGAACTGCTTGCGGTCCTTGGTGTAATCGATGGCGGCATCGAGTGCACCCTGCGCCAGACCGACAGCCTGCGCACCGATGGTGGGGCGGGTGTGGTCGAGGGTTTCGAGCGCTGTCTTGAAGCCGGTACCCGGATCGCCGATCATGCGATCGCCGGGGATCTTGCAGTTCTCGAAGTACAGTTCGGCCGTCGGCGAACCCTTGATGCCGAGCTTCTTCTCCAGCGGCCCGACCACGAAGCCTTCGTCGTCCTTGTGGACGATGAAGGACGAGATGCCGTTGGCGCCCTTGTCCGCATCGGTCACTGCCATGACTGTGTACCAATCCGACCTGCCACCATTGGTGATCCAGCACTTGGAGCCGTTGAGGATCCAGGAGTCGCCGTCTGCCTTGGCGCGCGTCTTCATCGCAGCCGCGTCCGATCCGGCCTCACGCTCGGAGAGTGCGTACGACGCCATCGCACCACCGGCGAGTGAGGGGAGCACCTGCTTCTTGAGCTCTTCGGAACCCTTGAGGATCAGGCCCATCGTGCCGAGCTTGTTCACTGCGGGGATCAGCGAGGACGATCCGCAGACGCGGGCAACTTCTTCGATGACGATGCAGGCTGCGATGGAGTCGCCGCCCTGACCGTCGTAAGCCTCGGGGACATGGATCGCGTTGAAGCCGGAGTTGTTGAGGGCAGTCAGCGCCTCCTCCGGAAAGCGTGCGTTCTCGTCGACATCTTTGGCGTGCGGTGCGATGTCCCTCTCCGAGAGTGCACGGATAGCTGCGCGTAGTTCTTCGTGCTCTTCTGGCAACTGAAAGAGATCAAAATCGGGATTTCCGGCCATGGGTGCGACTCTCCTCGGGGCTTGACTTCAAGGTTCAATATTTCGGCGGCACTCGGTGCCACGGATTTATCCAGGATACGCGACAGTGATAGCAACTTCAATCTCCGCGGTGGCACTCGGTGCCAGTGCTGGCGGTAGCCGTATCGCATCAATGGGCCATCGCAACCGTCTAACCGTTGCGATGGCCCATTGATGCCGGTGGGGATGCCGGAGGCGCAGGTGGGGTGCCGGTGGGGGTGGGGATGAGCGGGTGGCGGGCGAAAGCCGGGAGCCCGAAGTCACTCGAAATGCTCCGACAATGCCTCGGTGACGGCAGTACGCGGCGTGCCTTTCGCAAACACCGCCACGACGACCTGGTCGGAGGTGTGACCGAACCTCTTCCGTACCTTTGCAAGCGCCGTCTGCAGGTCGGTGGGGGCGGTCTCGACCCCGTCGCGGATCATTCGTCGCAGAACGTAATTGTGTGTTGCGGTGACCGAAGCGCAGAACTGGATGGTTTCGAGGTTGGAATGCTCGGGCATCGCGCGGCGAATGTAGTCGGCGAAGAGTCCTTCGTAGCGAAACACGGTCACGATTTCGCGGTCACGCAAAGCCGGATTTATGTGAACCACCTGGTAGCGCAGGTGCGCGTATTCTTTCCAACCAGAGAAGCGGTCGAAGACCAACTGCGCCGCATCGCAGACCGCGACCCACGGATCTGGATGCGGTCGCTCCAGAAATTGCGCTGCCTGCGCCAGCAGGATTTCGTGGTCGGCGAAGATGACATCGTCCTTGCCGCGGAACTGGCGAAAGAACGTACGACGCGAGATGCCCGATGCCTCAGCGATGTCGTCGACCGATGTCGCGTCGTAGCCCTGCACCGAGAACAAGTCGAGGGCCGCCTTGGCGACAGCAAGACGGAAGGCGTCGGAATCCTCGGAGTCGCGCATAGTTCACGAACGTAGTCCAGGTTCGGTGACTGTTGCCACTGTTGCTCCTGCTCTGGGTGTGAGGAAAGCGTTCCCACGGGGGACGCGCAATCACCAGTTCGCCAGAGTCCTGATTCAGTAGGGGCGATTCAGGCAATGGTTCGATGGCTGTAGATCCGCCTCGCGATCAGCCCCGCCAACAGCGCGGCGCCCCATGCGAGGAACACACCGTCGAAGAACAGGTGGCCGATTTTGACGTCGCGATTGTCAGCCGCATCGATCAGTCCGATCATCGCTCCGACGAACGAGAGCCCGCCCCACAGGATGAGCACGATCGAGCCCGCCCAAGATACGGCGAAGATGATCTGACGCAAGGAGACTCGGCCGAGATGGGCGAGTAGTGGCAGTATCGCTGCGGCCAGTTTGACCATTGTCAGTCCGGCCAAGACCGAATGCGCCGTGGTGGGGTCGGCGTCTACCCAGTCGGTGGCCCAAGCACCCACGGTTCCCAGCATCCACCGACCTCCGACGGCCCAGTACCCGGAGAACGCAGCGTGAATTACTCCGAGAATGCATGCGACGGCGAAGTATGTAATCGTCCTGTTCGTCACTGTGGGCATGGCACGGGTCGACGTGTGTGTGCCAAGCGGAATTTTGCCATACGGCAGATTATCGAATTCGAATCTGCCGATTGTCGGTAGCTACCCCCGATCGGGGGTAGCGGTGGATCAGCGAGTCCCATAGCGTCGGTTGGTGATAGGCATCACACCGCTCTGCGCAGGAGGATCAATGGCTGGCACCGCATACACGGCATTCAAGGACGCTCGCGATGTGCTGCTCGATGCGTACGGCGACTACGACTCTGCTGTCGGAGCATTCGAGTGGCCCTCGTTCGGTGAGCGATTCAACTGGGCAATCGACTGGTTCGATGCGATGGCACGGGGCAATGAGCGCACCGCGTTGTGGATCGTCGAGGAGGATGGCTCTGAGGCGAAATACAGTTTCGACGCGATGTCACGTCGCTCTGATCAGGTCGGACGCTGGTTGAGTTCGCTCGGTATCGGACGCGGTGACGCCGTCATCCTCATGCTCGGAAATCAGGTCGAATTGTGGGAGTCGATGTTGGCTGTCATGAAACTCGGTGCGGTACTGATGCCGACGAGCACTGCAATCGGGTCCGCGGATCTGATCGACAGGGTCGAACGTGGTCAGGCAAAGGCTGTCATCGTCAACCCGTCCGACGCTCCGAAGTTCGACGAGGTTCCCGGCGACTACGTGAAGATCACCGTCGGTGAGGTCGCAGGCTGGACGAACTTACATGCCGCGTACGACGTGCTGGATCCTCAACCGTTCGAGACGGTCACCGCTCCTTCCGATCGACTGCTCCTCTACTTCACGTCGGGAACGACCAGTAAGCCCAAGCTCGTCGAACACACGCAGGTCTCCTACCCCGTCGGGCATTTGAGCACCATGTACTTCCTCGGCGTTCGGCCGGGCGACGTCCACTTGAACATCAGCTCACCCGGCTGGGCCAAGCACGCGTGGAGTTGTTTCTTTTCGCCGTGGATCGCCGAGGCGACGATCTTCATCTACAACTACGGACGTTTCGATGCCGCCGCGCTGCTGAACCAGATCCGCCGCGCCGAGGTGACGACGTTCTGTGCGCCACCGACCGTGTGGCGCATGCTGATTCAAGCAGACATCTCAGGCGGCAAGGGTGCGCTGCGAGAAGCGATCGGCGCGGGTGAACCGCTCAATCCCGAGGTGATTTCGACGGTGCACAACCAGTGGGGGCTCAGTATTCGGGATGGTTTCGGCCAGACGGAAACCACTGCGCTGGTGGCAAATACGCCCGGGGCGAGCTTGAAGTTCGGGTCGATGGGCAGGCCGTTGCCCGGTGTGCCGGTCGTGATCGTCGACCCGCTCACCGGCCAAGAGTCCGACGAAGGAGAGATCTGCCTCGACCTGGCTCGATCGCCGTACAACCTCATGACCGGGTACCTCGACGACCCTGCCAGGAACGCGGACGTGATGTCCGGGGGGTATTACCACACAGGCGATGTCGCATCCCGCGACGAGAATGGCTACATCACCTATGTGGGCCGCACCGACGATGTGTTCAAGGCATCGGACTACAAGGTGTCGCCGTTCGAACTCGAGAGTGTGCTGATCGAGCATCCGGCCGTCGCAGAGGCAGCGGTGGTACCTGCTCCCGATGAAACTCGTCTCGCGGTTCCCAAAGCGTACATCGCCCTCGCGGCCGGTTGGGAACCTAACGAGGACACAGCTTTTCAAATTCTGCAGTACGCGCGCGAGCATCTTGCGCCGTATTTGAGGGTGCGAAGGATCGAATTCTTCGAACTGCCCAAGACCATCTCCGGCAAGATTCGGCGCGTCGAACTGCGGGCACGGGAGGATTCAGGTGTGGTGCTGTCGGGCGAATGGCGGGACGATCAGCTTCCCGGGTTGAAATAGGACCAATCACTCACAGACGCGTTCCGCACGAACGGATTACGGCTTGTCGTGTCGCCCCTGGAAGTCCTCGACGGCGGCTTCGACGGTGGGATAGAAGCGCGTCGAGTCGAACCTGGCGCCCACGCCGAACCTGATGAGTCGATCTTTGATCGGGCCTTTCATCTCCGCGAAGATCAGTCGGATGCCCCGGCCGTCCAGATACTGGTCGAGGTCGACGAGTTCGTCGACGGCGGTGGTGTCGAGGCCGGTGATGGGTTCGGCGGCGATCACCACCCACTCGATCGTGCTCGGCGCATTGATCACCACTGAGCGGACGTACTGGTCGAAGATGTCACCGTTCGCGAAGAAGAGCGGCGCATCGAAACGCACCAGTGCGAGTCCGGGGATGCGCTTCCCGTCCGGGTGGCGTTCGATGTCGTGGAAGCCTGGTCGGTCAGTCGTGCGGACGAGTTCGGTGCGGTAGGGCTGCCATGCCCGAACGACGAGTGCGAGAAAGGACAGTCCGATTGCCACGAGGATGCCCTGCAGCACACCCACGAGGGCGACACCGAGGAATGTGGCTGCGGCCAAACCGAATTCGACTCTACTCATGCGCCACATGCGAATCAGGGAACGTACGTCGATGAGCGTAGAGGCTGCGACGATCACCACCGCCCCGAGCGTTGCCTCGGGCAAATAAGCGGTCACACCAGGGGCGACGAGGACGAAGAGCAGGACCGCGAGGGCTCCCACCACGCCCGCCAATTGAGTACGAGCACCGCTCTGTTCGGCCACTGGCGTCCGTGACCCGCTGGCCGAGATGGGGAAGCCGCCGAACAGGCCACCCGCTATGTTGGCGACTCCGATCGCCTTCATCTCGGTGCTGCCGTCCACGTCTTCGCTGTGTCGTGCCGCGAAGGTGCGAGAGAGCACACCCGTGTCGGCAAATGCGATCAGAGCGATGGCGGCCGCCGGCCCGATCAGGCGTCCTACTTCCCACCACCCGACGCCGTCGAACGACGGCAGCGGTAGCCCCTTCGGTAGTGCGCCGACCATGTCGATGACGTCTGTGAGACCGAACGCAGCCGAGAGAATCATTGCCCCGGCCACGGCCACCAGAACTCCAGGAATGCGGCGCCCCCACCTGCGGAAGACCGGGATCACGGCGAGCGAACCGATACCCACCGCCGCCGTCGTGGGGGCGATGTCGCCCTGCACGACGGACTTTGCAATCTCACCGAATTGCCGAAGGACACCGGAGGCATCGATCGAAAGTCCCAGCAGCTTGGGCACCTGCCCGATGATGACGATGAGCGCGATCGCATTGAGATAGCCGAGCCGGATCGGCTTCGAGAGCAGTTGGGTCACGAAACCGAGACGTAGGAATCCGCCGAGAACGAGGATGAGGCCGACGAGAACCCCGAGGACTCCGGCCAACGCCAGCGCGTTCGTCGGGTCACCGACCACAGCCAGCGGCACTATCGCCGCAGCGATGAGCGGCGCCAGCGTCGAATCAGGGCCGAGAACGAGAATTTTCGACGGGCCCACCACTGCGTAAGCGAGCAGGGGCACGATCGTGGCGTACAGCCCCGCGTAGGCGGGCAGCCCGGCTGCCTGCGCGTAACCCATCCCGGCTGGGATCAGTAGGGCAGTCAGAACGAGGCCGGCGGTGATGTCGCTGCGTAGCCATTCCCGCTGGTAGGTGCGGGCCGTTGCTATCCCGGGCAACCGGCCGAGGCTTCTCGTCCAGGACATACGACGGATTATCGACCCCCTCGCGCAATGGCTTGGCGGGAGGGTGGCAGGACGGCTCCGCGCTGATGGATGTACTCCGACATTCCCCTGTGCGCCCCGGCTGGGGCATGATCAGATGCGTGCGCACATCGAAGATGACGGTTCCTGCCCTCGTGGCCGCGGTGGCACTCGTGCTCGCCGGGTGCGCCGACGCCAGTTCATCCGAAGCTGAAACCACAGCGGAACAGTTCGTCGGCGCTGTCAACAGCGGTGACGCCGAGGCAGCCGCCGCCCTCACCACCGACCCGGATGCCGCGGCTGCAGCCTTGACCGGCCTGTACGACGGACTGAGTTTCGGCGGCACCGTCACCGCGACGCCGGACTTTTCCGTCGAATCGGCCTCGGACGAGGACGGAACGGCAGCGCTCGACGCCGTCTGGCGATTCTCGACGACCAATGACGGCACTGAGGAGCCGAACGGTGAACCCAAGCAGTGGGAGTACAACACCACCGCAGCGTTGACCGAGACCGATCAGGGTTGGCGGATCAACTGGGATCCGGCCGTGTTGGCACCTGGCCTCGCCGCGGACACCACGATTCGCTACACCTCGACCGACGCGCTCGTGACACCCAAGGTGTTCGACCGAGCCGGCGCGGAACTGATGTCGCAGCAAGTGGTGACGGTCGTGAACGTCGAAGCCTCCGCCGATCCTGGCGCTGTCGCTGCCTTCATCACCCCGATCTCTCCAACGATTACCGCAAAGTCGATTGCATCCCAGCAAGCTGTAGCGCAAGGAAACACATCTGCCGTCGTACCGCTGCGCCCCTCGGACATCGATCCAATCGCGGCAGGACTCGCAGCCGTCCCGGGGGTGACCCTGGCGCCGCAGACCAGATTGCTTACCAACGACCGCGCATTGTCATCGCCAGCCCTCAACGGCGTCGCCGATGTATGGCAGAAGCAACTCGACGAGAACAAGGGCTGGTCGATCCAATCGGTTAAGGCCGACGGAACCGTCGAGCGGCTGACGGGCGTCGACGCGCAGCCCGCCCCGGATATCGCCACGACACTCGACACCGGACTGCAACTCAGGGCCGAGAATGCATTGGCGTCACTGCCTCAGCAGTCGGCGATCGTGGCATTGCAACCATCGACCGGCAATGTGCTTGCGGTGGCACAGAATTCGGCGGCGGATGCCGAAGGGACCATCGCGCTCACCGGGCTCTACCCGCCCGGCTCGACGTTCAAGACCGTGACAACGTCCGCAGTCCTCGCAGCAGGCACGGCCACACCCGACACGGTTCTGCCCTGCCCGGGAACCGAGAACATCGAAGGCCGTCAGATCCCCAACGACGACAACTTCGACCTCGGCAACGTCCCTCTGCACACGGCATTCGCCGCCTCGTGCAACACGACGATGGGACGCCTCGGCGTCGGGCTCGCCACCAACGGGTTGTATCGGGCCGCTCTTCAGTACGGCCTCGGAGTCGACTACGAGACGCCCGGACTCACGACAGTGACCGGCAGCGTTCCGCTCGCGGACAGCCCAGCCGAGCGCGTCGAGTCCGCCATCGGACAAGGGCAGGTGACGGCGTCCCCGTTTGGGATGGCGCTCGTGACGTCGTCCATCGCAGGTGGCTCGCTGAAACCCCCGACCCTGATCGACGGCCGGCCAGGAACCACCGAAATGACACCTGATCCCGTTGATGTAACTGTCGCCGACCAGGTCAAGACCATGATGAGGGAGACCGTCACCAACGGCACCGCAACCCAACTCCGGGACATCCCAGGGCTCCTCGGCAAAACCGGCACCGCCGAATTCGGTCCGAACAACGAGGGCGCTCACGGCTGGTTCGTCGGAATTCAAGGCGATCTGGCGTTCGCAGTGTTCGTCGCGGGCGGCCAGAGCTCCGGACCGGCACTCGAAGCAGCCGGACGATTCCTGCGCTGATCGGGCATTCCGCAGGCTCCACGCCTGCGCTGATCGGGCATTCCGCAGGCTCCACGCCTGCGCTGATCGGGCATTCCGCAGGCTCCACACCTGCGTTGGACCCTCCGCAGGATTTACGCTCGCCGGGTAGAATGGCCATTTTAACGTCTACAGAATCTTTACTGTAGCGAAATCGTGACCGGAGCGTATGACATCTGTGCTTGTTACTCATGTGACTACAGTGAATATTGTGACTTATGAATCCTGGTAGATCGCGTGTCGCCCGCCGGGTTCGTCTCCGGTACGTCGTTGCAGCCGGCGCCACCGTAGTTTTGACAGCATCTCTTGCCGTGTGGACGTTGGATAGCCCGCCGAGCGAAGCAGAATCGGTGGTGGACAAGTTCGTCGCTGCCCTCAACGAGCGCGATGTGCAGGCCGCGGCAGCCCTGACGACCTACCCGAATGCAGCAGCGGCGAGCCTCGCCCAGATGTTCAGTGGCTTGTCTGTCGATGGCGCCGTGAACGGCGATGTCGAGCTAGCGCAGTTCATCGAACTCAGTGACGACTCCGGGTTCTTCACACTCGACTCGGGGTGGAACTTCGGGGAAGGCAAGGACTGGCAGTACTCGACGAAGGGTAGTACGAAGAAGCTTTCCGTCGGCTGGCGAATCGCATGGGAACCGGATGTCCTCGCTCCGGATATGCCTCCGGGCGGCACAGTGCGGTACGTGCGGACCGACGCGCCGGCTCCGCTCGTGTTCGACTCTGCTCAGAATGTGCTGATGAACGAGCGCACCATCAATGCGATTCTCCTGGACCCCGCGCAGATGCCGGATCCCGCCTCGTCCGCCGCACGGCTCGCCGACGTCATCGACGTCGTGGCTCCGTTGATCACGGCAGAAAGTTTGCAAGCCGAACTCGCCGCGGCACCCGGCAATTCAGTTCGCGCCGTCAATCTTCGCGACGATGATTTCGCGGTGCTCGAGGACGATCTTCGTGCCATCCCGGGGGTTGTCGTCGTCCAAACGCCGAAGCTGATCGCCGGAGATCGACGGATCACCTCGCCAGTTCTGGATTCACTGCGTACTGCCTGGCAGCAGAACCGGGATGCCACCGCAGGGTGGGCCGTCGACGTCATCGGTCCCGACGGAGCGCTCACACGTCAGGCCGGGTTCCAAGGTCTTGGCGGACCTGATCTGCACGCGACGCTCGACCCTCGCATTCAGTTGGCAGCCGAAGAGGCAGTGGTCAGTGTGGGTACGGCCGCGTCGATCGTGGCGATCACGCCGTCCACCGGAGCAATTGTCGCCGCTGCCCAGAACAGCTATGCGAACGAGCAAGGGCAGATCGCGTTCTCGGGGATGTACCCGGCGGGCTCGGCGCAGGAAATGATCGACGTCGGCGGCGTCGACGCTGCTCAGTTCGGACTGGGTGTGAATTATTCGATGCCGGGTCTCGACGCGTTCACCGCTCAGACCGTCTCGACGGGCGCCGCTATCGAAAGAATCCGGACCGCCGGGAACGAGACTCCGCAGACCACGATAACGCCCTTCGGGCTCGCTCAGATGGCTGCCGCAATTTCCCGCGGTTCAGCGCCGATCCCATCGATCGTTGTCGGTCAACCCGCGGTTGCCAACAAGGCGACCGACGCTATCCCGCCCGAGGCGTTGGGCCGGCTGCGCGAGATGCTACGCACATCGGCACACGAGCAGGGGCTCGATGCTTACGCCGGATTGACCGGGTTTGCCGGTAACAGTGGCGACGACCGGTGGTTCATCGCCAACCGCGGCGACCTGGCTTTTGCGGTCTACATCGAGGATGCGGACGGCACCGATCAGGCTGTGAAGATGAGCACTCGCTTGCTGCGCGAAATGGACTCCGGCAGCACCGAATAGCGGCGTTCGCTATTCGACCCCGCTCATCATCTTCTTGATCCACGGCGTCAGCGCCAGGAGGACGACGCCGACGGCGATCGACGCAAACCCGACGGTGTAGAAGAAGGGATTCGGGTTGTCCTGGTCGTAGTATCCGGCGAGGGTTCCTGCCATCGCTGAACCGAGTGCTACGGACAGGAAGAAGAGCGCCACCATCTGGGTGTGGAAGTTCTCCGGGGCAAGTTTCGTGGACAGCGACAGCCCGACAGGTGAGAGGAACAATTCCGCCAACGTGAACAGTAGAAGGATGCCGACGAGCGCGAGTAGTGGCATGCTGCTGCCCGCCAGCGAAGGGATGAACGCGAGGAATGCCACACCCATGATGAGCACGCCCGCAACGAATTTCACGGGTGTCGATGGTTGCCTGCTACCCAGTCTCGTCCAGACCGCCGCGAAAATTCCGGCGAAGATGATGATGAACACGGGATTGATCGACTGAACCCAGTTCGGCGGGAATTCCCAGCCGAACAGGTTGCGGTCCAACTCGGTATCGGCGATGAGCGGCACCGTCGTGAACTGTTGCTGGAAGAGAGACCAGAAGGCGGCGCTGGCGAAGAACATAGGGATGAACGAGATCACGCGGCGGCGTTCGATTGTCGTTATCTGCTTGCTGGACAGAATGATTGCGAAGTAGCCGATCGCTGCAACGATGGTGACGCCAACGACGATATTGGACATGTTCGAGGCTTTGATCGCTCCGAATACAGACAGCACTGCGATGACGACTATCGCAATGAGAGCGATCGCGCCCCATTTGATGCGATCGGTGGCGGGCAACGGATTCGGCGGGACGGCCCCGAGGCCGTGCAAATGCTTGCGTCCCAGTGTGTACTGAATCAGCCCGAGCCCCATACCGATTGCGGCAAGCCCGAATCCGGCATGGAATCCGATCCTGTCCCACGCGAGTCCGGTAAGCAGTGGTCCGAAGAAGGCGCCGATGTTGATGCCCATGTAGAACAGTGAGAATCCGGCATCGCGTCGGGTGTCGTGTTCGCCGTACAGATCGCCGACGAGTGAGGTTGCATTTGCTTTCAGCCCGCCGCTGCCGAACGCGACGAGGACCAAACCGACACCGACACCGAGGAATCCGGGCAGTAGGGCCAACGCGATATGACCGGCCATGATCAGGATTGCGCTGTAGAAAAGGGTGCGTTCGGAACCGAGTAGTCGGTCGGCGATCCACGCCCCGAGGATTGTCGAGAGATAGACGGTCCCGCCGTACGCTCCCACGATGGAGGTTGCCGAACTCTCGGCGATACCGAGGCCACCGTCGGCGACCGAGTAGTAAAGGTAAAAGATGAGGATGCCTTGCATCCCGTAGAAGGAGAAGCGTTCCCACATCTCCACACCGAAGAGGTTCGCCAGCGCAAAGGGCTGTCCGAAAAAACGGGTGTCGTTCGTATCCTCTACATCGGCCATTAGTGAACTGTGCCATGTTCGCCGATCGATGGCGTCAGTTTTTGGGTACAGGTACCAGTTTTGCGAGTCCGCGCCAGCCGAGAAGGAACACCAAAAGAACAGTCGACGCGACGATGACGAAGCTGAGAGCTGTGCCTTGCCCGCTGATGGCCCGAAGAATCATCCCGGCAACGACCGTCGATACCCACACGATGATGCCCGTCGGGACAATCAAGTAGGCGTCGAACTTGTCGCGATAGAGAGCCCACACGCCTGCCCAGCCGAGAACCGCGCCGGTGACGAAAGGCCACGCTGTTTCCAGCAGGCCGGAGATGGCACCGGTCTCGTCATGATTGCGGCGCCCGATGGCGCAGAAGATCACAACGAGAAGAAGGTCGACGACGGCGGCGATGATCGGGCTGCGCTTGTTCACCCGTCCACCGTAGATGGCGCCGCGACGGCGGGGCTATGCCGTTTCCGGGTCGGGCTTGTCGACCCTGGTCTGCGAGGCGTCCCTGGAGATGCTGGAGTCGCGGTGTAGTTCCTTGATTTCGCGTTGTTCCATCTCGAGGTCGTACTGGAGATCCTCGTGCTGGTTTTTGCGGAAGAGAACGAGAAAGACGACCCACCCAATGATCGCGACGAGGATGAAGCTGACGCCTCGGTAGACGAACGCTGCAGCGACAGCTTCGTAAGCACTGATGGATGCTGCGCTGGTCAGCAATGCGATGAGAGTCGCATCGACGATGACGAGTCCGCCGGGGGCGAGCGGGACCGATCCGACGGCTTTGGCTGCAGCGAATGCGACGAGCAACCCGGACAGCCGAGCATCGGCGCCGACGGCGGAGCACGCGAAGGCCAGGCATGCGACGTCGGTGAGGCGATGGACGGCCGACCACGACAGGGTGATGCTGGCGTCGCGTTTGCCGAGGTGCACCGACTGCACCTGCTTGATTACTTCGTCGATACGCTCTCTGCCGGTATCGGGGTCCTGGTTGCGGAAGCTGTTGATTCTGTGCAGTACCCAGCGCGCGGCGATGCGAATCGATCGGGGATGAGAGGAGATGTAGCGCACGGCCAGCACGATCGCGACTACGCCGGCGATCGGCAGGACCAAGGTGAACGTGTTGACGGATCCGCCCACCAACAGTGCGCCCCCGACGCCGAGGGCGGCGAGGCCTGCTCCGGCGATCACTCCCGAGATGGCCAGCTGCCAGGAAGCGACGACGGGGCTGGCGCCCCAGCGCCGGGTCTCTCGGTAGGTGAATGCGGTGGAGAAGACCTGTCCGGCAGGCAGCGTCAAAGCCATTGCGGTGCTGCCGTAGATCACCGACACCGACTTTGCTTGCCGGACGCGTACTCCTCCGGCCTGAAGCAGTTGCTTTTGGACTCGGGCGAACGCGCTCAGTGACAGTGCTTGGGCGAAGATGCAGGCCGCGAGCCACCCCCAATGAATTTCGGTGAGTGCTTGCCAGGACTCGTGCAGTCGCGGCCACAGATAGACGCCTTCGCCGATCAGCAGCGCGATCAGCGCGATCCCCGCAACCCATTTGAGCCAGCGCAGGCGATTCTTCGGGCGGGGAGCGCCGGCCTCAGGCTCTGGTCTGGGTTCGGCCATTCTCACAGGGTAACCACTCGACCGCCCGGCCTCAGGGATTCTCGACCGGCCACGCCAGCTGGGTGAGTCGGCGTCGGCCGCGAAGTTGCACGTGATCGCCGCTTTCCCAGTGCTGCTGTTCCTCGTCGCTGGCGAAGTAGAGCGCCGACGTCGACGCCAGGACGCGTCCGGGACGCAGCTTGGCCAACTCGGTCAATCTGGATGCTTCGTTCACCGGATCGCCGATGACGGTGTACTCGAACCGTTCCTTCGCGCCGATGTTTCCGGCGACGGCGAGCCCTGCGGAGATGCCGATGCCGATGTCGAGTCCGGTGATGTCGTTGAGGGCAAACCGCATGTCGCGAGCGGCTGCGAGTGCTGCGGTCGGCGCATCCGGACGATCGAGCGGTGCACCGAAGATCGCGAGCGCGGCATCGCCCATGAATTTGTTCACGAAACCGTTGTGCTGATCGACGACATCGACGACGACTCGGAAAAATTGGTTGAGAAGCACGACGACTTCGCTAGGGGGACGTTCGGACGCAGTGGCCGTGGAGCCGACCATGTCGACGAACAGGACCGCGACGAAGCGAGTTTCTCCGCCCAATTCGGTACCGAATTGCAATGCGCGACGCGCCACGTCCTCACCGACGTGCTGGCCGAACAGCTCGCGCAGCACGCGTCGCTGGGCGGATTCTTCCATCATGCGGTTGAACCCGACCTGCAGACGCCCGATTTCGCTGCCGTCGAACACGTCGACCTGGACCTCGTTGTCGCCGCGCTGAACCCGTTCGATAGCGCGGCGGAGCTGCCGGATCGGATCGGAAATCTGACTTGCGGTCAGCATGGACAGGAGGAACGCCTGCCCGATTGCGAGAACGCTGAGCAAGATGATCGCGATCGCGAGCGAATTTGGAGAGAAGACGAGGTCGGTGGTCAATTGAGTTGCGCAGAGCAGAATGATCCCGATCACCGGCATCAACGTGCCCAGTCCCCACGTCATCGCCATGCGAGTTCCTACGCCGGGGGTCATGGTGCGATCGAACCGACCCTCGCTCAGAGCCATCGCTGCCACCGGCCGAAGGATGCGCTCGCCGAGCATGTAGGTGAAACCGAAGGTTACCGTCGCCGCCATGACGACGGTGA
>JBBSSG010000054.1:0-20894 GCA_038242295.1 Mycobacteriales bacterium
AGTGAGGTCGTTGACAGCCACAATCTCGATGTCGGTGGTGCCCAGAGCTTTCTGCGCATCTACCGCCCTGAAAAAGTTACGTCCGATGCGGCCGAAGCCGTTCACGCCTACCCGGATCGTCACTGTCTACTCCTAAGTTGTCGAATCAATGGTCGTGTTACTCGCATCAAGACATCAATGCGGCAGAGTCCACCCTAGTGTGCGGGTCACACCTGTGCGCGCGTCACCCGCTACCGAGGAGTCAGGCGTCGTCGAGTAGTTCTGCGGTGACTGCGGACTCAGTGTCGGGAACGCCGGTGTCCTTGGCCTTGCGATCTGCCATCGACAGCAGTCGCCTGATGCGCCCCGCAACCGCATCTTTGGTCATCGGAGGGTCAGCCAACTGGCCCAACTCCTCGAGAGACGCCTGCCTGTGTTGTACACGGAGAGCGCCGGCTGCCGACAAATGGTCCGGTACATCCTCGCCGAGGATCAGCAGTGCTCGCTCGACTCGCGCGGCCGCGGCTACCGCCGCGCGTGCCGAGCGGCGAAGATTTGCGTCATCGAAGTTTGCGAGGCGGTTCGCCGTCGCGCGTACCTCTCTACGCATGCGGCGTTCTTCCCATACGAGACGAGTGTCCTGTGCGCCCATTCGGGTCAGCAGCGCGCCGATAGCCTCACCGTCACGAATGACCACCCGGTCGGTACCCCGCACCTCTCGCGCCTTGGCTGCGACGCCGAGCCGTCGTGCCGCACCGACGAGGGCGAGCGCAGCTTCTGGACCGGGACAGCTGATTTCCAGCGCCGAGGATCGGCCCGGCTCCGTCAACGACCCGTGCGCGAGGAATGCCCCACGCCAAGCAGCTTCGGCGTCACCGACGGTTCCGCCGACCACCTGGGCCGGCAATCCGCGGACAGGCCGGCCGCGCATGTCCAAGAGTCCGGTCTGCCGAGCAAGGGCTTCCCCATCCTTGGCGACCCGTACGACATACCGCGAACTTTTACGCAACCCACCGGCGCTGAGCACGTGCACATCCGACGCATATCCGTAAAGATCGAAGATTTCCCGACGGAGGCGCCGCGCGATCGATCCCAGATCGACCTCCGCTTCCACGACGACTCGTCCCGCAACGATGTGAAGACCACCGGCGAAACGCAGCAGCGACGATACCTCGGCGCGTCTGCTGGTCACCTGGGTGATCACGAGCCTGCTCAGCTCGTCTTTCACCTCCGCTGTCATGGCCACGAAGTGATCCCCTCTCTGTGCGGCGCACTCGTGGCGGCAACGTCACGTGAGGAGACGATGCTGCTGAGGACCGCAGCCAACTTTCCGAAATGGTGAGCGTGCGTACCTGTTTCGGCCACGTCGACGTAGACGATATCGGCGCCGAGCCGCGCGGCAGCTCTAGCCAAGTGTTGGCGTTCCCTGCCTTCGGGAACGAACGCCGAATCGACTACGACATGATCGACTCTGAATTCAGGTGCGTGTTGGGACAGTACGTGCAGATGCCTCTCGGCAGAGAATCCGGTCGTCTCCCCCAACTCGGGTGCCAGGTTCAGAACGAGAACCTTCTGCGCGGTGCACGTAGCGAGCGCAGTGAGCAGTTGCGGAACGAGAACGTGCGGGATCACGCTGGAGAACCACGACCCCGGACCGAGCACGACCAGATCGGCAGATTCGATGGCCGCGACGGCTTGCGGCGTCGCGGGAGGATTGGCCGGTCTCAACCGAACCCGTCTTACCTTGCCAGGGGTGGTTGCCACCGCAACCTGACCCCGAATGACCCTGCTCACGCGGGGATCATCTTCCAAGCCAGACACATCGGCCTCGATATCGAGCGGAATAGGCGCCATCGGCACCACCCGCCCATCGATTCCGAGGAGTTCAGCCGCCTCCTGGAGTGCGAGGACCGTATCGCCGAGAACCTCCGTGAGGCCTGCGAGGATCAGATTACCGACGGAATGACCCGCCAGCGCGCCTGATCCACCGAATCGATGCTGCATCACATCGGCCCACATGCGTGTTCGGGGCTCGTTCGACGCGAGCGCAGCCAGCGCCATCCGGAGATCGCCGGGCGGCAATTGGCCCAGCTCAGCGCGAAGCCGGCCCGAGGAACCACCGTCGTCCGCGACGGTGACCACTGCCGTCACGTCGGAGGCCAGACGTCGTGCCGCGCTGAGAGTCGCGTAGAGGCCGTGACCGCCACCGAGTGCGACGATCTTCATCGAGGAAGGCGCAAGGTCTGCGGACGCATTTTCGGTCTCCGTCATTCGCGGCCAAGATCACGATGCAGCACACGAACCGATAGGTCCTCATGCTGTTCGAGCATGCCTGCCAGCGCATCGGTCATGGCGACACTTCGATGCTTTCCTCCGGTACAACCGACCGCAATCGTCATGTAGCGCTTTCCTTCTCGTCGATACCCGTCAACGGTCAGTTGGAGCAGACGGTGGTACGTGTCCAAGTACTCTTGCGCTCCGTCCTGACCGAGCACGTAATCTCGCACCGCTGCTTCGCGGCCGGTGTGCTCGCGCAGTTCGGGAACCCAGTGCGGGTTCGGCAGAAACCGAACGTCACACACGAGATTCGCGTCGATGGGTAGTCCGTACTTGAACCCGAAAGATTGGACCGTCACCCCGATCATTGCGGTATCCGAGCCACTGAATGCCGCTTCGACCTTGCGGCGAAGCTGGTGTACCGACAGCGAAGTCGTGTCGATCGTTACGTCGGCTACGGCCTTCACTCGCGCGAGACGGAGCCTCTCCGCGGTTATTCCTTCGGTCAGGGTGGCGTCTTGACCATCGTTCTGAAGTGGGTGACTTCGTCGATTCGACTCGAAACGCTGGATCAGCACAGCGTCGGTGGCGTCGAGGAAGAGGACTCGATTGTGTACTCCCTTCGAGTCGAGCTCGTTGACCACCCAACCCAAGTCCCCGGTGAACGGCCGGCTTCGAACATCCATGATGAGCGCGAGCCGTTCGATCCGCGGTTCGGATTCGCGTCCCAGGTCCACCATTTTCGAGATGAGTTCCGGAGGGAGGTTGTCGGCCACGTACCAACCGAGATCCTCTAGTGCTTTCGCCGCTGTCCGCAGCCCCGCACCGGACAGCCCCGTGACAAGGGCCACCTCGATCGAGTGTGACTCTTGGCCTGAATCTGCGTCGCCGCGATGCGACTGCGGTTCGCCGTGCATCTCCGATTCGCTCACGTCAAAGCCTGCCCTGTCGATGTTGTCTCGTGTCGTCCCGGAACTTCCCTGCTCTCGTCCTCTCGCCCCCCATCATTCCCCAGACTTCTCTCTGGGGTGCGAGAACCCTGCTCGAGTTCGGCTTCGTCTGTGTGCAACGCGACCAGTACCGCCTTCGCTGTGGTTTCACCGATCCCAGGCACCTCGATAATTTCGGCGACCGTTGCCTGCTTGAGCTTCGCGACGGAACCGAAATGGGTGACCAGGGCTGTCTTTCGAGTGTCTCCGAGTCCCCGGATCGAGTCGAGAGCAGATGCCGTCATACGACGCGAACGTTTGCTGCGGTGGAAGGTGATCGCGAACCTATGCGCTTCGTCACGAACTCGCTGCAGCAAATACAGCGACTCACTGGTGCGCGGCAAGATGACGGGGTCGCTCTCCCCCGGCACCCATACTTCCTCCAGCCGCTTCGCCAGTCCCACGACTGCCACATCCGTGACGCCGAGTTCGTCGAGAACCTCGGCCGCAGCAGCGACCTGAGGTGCGCCGCCGTCCACGACGAACAAATTGGGCGGATAGGCGAAACGACGAGGACGCCCAGTCTGTGGATCGAGCGCAGCCTCCGGTGACAGGTCACCGCCGGAATCCGGCCCGCCCGCATCCGAACTGTGCCGCAAGAATCGTCGACGCGTGACCTCGGCGATGCTCGCCACGTCGTCGGAGTGACCGTCTCCGGCTGCCTCCTTGATCGAGTAATGCCGATAGTCGCTCTTCCGCGGAAGCCCGTCCTCGAACACGACGAGGGAGGCAACCACATCGGTTCCCTGCACGTGCGAAATGTCGATGCACTCGATCCGCAGGGGCGCAGAGTCGAGTTCGAGGGCTTCCTGGATGCCCTGTAGCGCGGCCGATCGTGACGTGAAGTCGCCGGCACGCTTGAGCTTGTGTTGCTGCAGCGACTCTTTCGCGTTGCGCTCGACTGTTTCGGCGAGAGCTCTCTTGTCACCTCGCTGCGGCACTCGCAGTTGCACGTTGGACCCGCGAAGGCCCGACAACCATTGCTGCACCTCATTGGCATTAGCAGGCAGTACCGGTACCAACACTTCCCTCGGTACCGCGTTGGCGCTGCCGTCCTCGCTGCCTGGTATTTGAGTGTTGAGCGCAGCCTCTTGGCCGTAGAACTGAGTGAGAAACTGCTCCACCAGTGCGGGGAGATCGGATTGATCGTTCTGCGGCTGTTCGATGACTTCGCCGGCTTTCTCGACCACCCATCCGCGTTGGCCACGCACTCTGCCGCCGCGGACGTGGAAAACCTGCACCGCCGCTTCGAGCGAATCAGTGGCAAACGCAACAAGATCGGCATCGGTACCGTCACCGAGTACCACCGCTTGCTTCTCCAGTGCCCGTCGCAGCGCGCCGACATCATCTCGCAATCGCGCAGCGGTCTCGAAATCGAGATCTGCCGACGCATCCTGCATCTTCTTTTCGATCTGACGGACAAGCTTGTCGGTCTTACCGGATAGAAAGTCGCAGAAGTCTTCGACGGTACGGCGGTGCTCGTCGGCAGTTACGCGGCCGACGCACGGGGCAGAGCACTTGTCGATGTAGCCGAGCAAACACGGTCGACCGATCTGCGTGTGCCGCTTGAATACTCCGGTTGAGCAGGTCCGCGCGGGGAACACACGCAGAAGTAGATCCAGGGTCTCTCGGATAGCCCAAGCGTGCGGATAGGGCCCGAAGTACCGCACCCCCTTACGCCTCGGGCCTCGATATACGAAGAGTCGCGGGAATTCTTCGTTCATCGTTACCGCGAGCATTGGATAGGTCTTGTCGTCCCGGTAACGGACGTTGAATCTAGGATCGAATTCTTTGATCCAGTTGTACTCGAGCTGGAGGGCTTCCACCTCGGTGGTGACGACAGTCCATTCCACCGATGCCGCCGTGGTGACCATCTGCCGTGTGCGCGGATGCAACGACGCCACATCAGCGAAATACGAGTTGAGTCGGCTTCGGAGGCTTTTGGCCTTACCGACATAAATCACGCGTCCGTGGGGATCACGAAATTTGTACACGCCGGGTTCTACCGGAATGGTCCCGGTCGGCGGACGATAGGTAGCTGGATCGGACACAGATTCCAGGCTAGTCGCAGATACCGACGCAGTGCGGTGAGCGACCGGTCACCTGTCGACAGCCGTGTACTTGGCTTCCAACGAGCGAAATTTTCGCACCGCTTCTACCGCATGATCACGATCGTTCGATTGAATGGCCATGACCGAAATGAACTCGTCGTCAGGGATATCGACTCGGGCCCAAATCGCTCCGTCAGGAAAGGCCAGACCGCGCACGAGGTCCCATTCGATGAGGCGTTCGGACAAAATATTTCGTACCGCGACGCCCTCCGCCCCGACTCTTACGCGAGGTCGTGTGAAGAGCAGTGCGACTCCACCGAGCAAAAACCCGATCCCGGCAAACGCGACCTGATCAACGGTACGAAAATAGACGCCGGTGGGAGAGACCCTCAGCAGGACTGCGACCGTGGTGTGTGCCGCTATCAGAAGGACCGCCGCAGCGATCGCGTAGCGAGCCGACTTCCGTGACCGGACCACCAGCTCCCAGCGATTTTTATCGGTCATCTGGACTCCTTGTTCGTCCGTGTTCGACGTAGATGCTCGAGTGTGAGTGCAGTGTCGATGGCGGCAGCAGCGGCCTGCGCGCCCTTGTCCTCTTTGGAACCCGGCAGACCGGCTCGATCGAGGGCCTGCTGTTCATCGTCTGTTGTAAGGACGCCATTTGTCACCGGCGTACCCTCGTCCAACGAGACGCGAGTGAGTCCGGCTGTGACTGCATCACAGACATACTCGAAGTGGGGTGTGCCACCGCGGATGACCACTCCCAAGGCAACAACAGCGTCATGTGTCCGCGCCAGTGTCTGCGCGACCACCGGCAACTCGATTGCTCCCGCTACGCGTACGACGGTCATCTCGGCGACCCCCGCTGCTTCGATCTTTCTCTTCGCCCCGATGAGGAGAGCTTCGGAAATGGTTTGATGCCACCGACCAGCCACGATTGCGATCGCGAGCTCTGAGGCGCCGGCAAGTTGGAGTTCGGGTTCGCCCTCGCCGCTCATGAGGTGGAATCTGCTATGTAGCCCGGGGTGATGGTCGCGTTCTGACTCTTCTCGTAGTCCTCGAGCCCGATGAGGTCGTGGCCCATACGGTCACGCTTGGTCCGGAGGTAGGTGAGGTTTTCGGCGTTCGCGCGAAGCGGCATCGGGACGCGTTCGGTGATCTGCAAACCGTAGCCGTCCAGCCCGACCCGCTTGGCTGGGTTATTGGTCAGAAGGCGCATCGATGAAATTCCGAGGTCGACGAGAATCTGTGCGCCGATGCCATAATCTCTCGCATCTGCCGGCAATCCGAGTTGGAGATTGGCGTCGACGGTGTCCGATCCGGCGTCCTGAAGCTGATAGGCCTGAAGCTTGTGCAACAGACCTATACCGCGTCCTTCGTGGCCGCGCATGTACAGCACCACTCCGCGACCTTCCTGCGCGATCATGTCCAGTGCGGCATCGAGCTGCGGACCACAGTCACAGCGGAGTGATCCGAATACATCACCGGTGAGACACTCCGAGTGCACGCGCACCAACACGTCGCTGCCGTCGCCGTCAGGTCCTGCTATGTCGCCGCGGACGAGGGCAACATGCTCTACCTCGTCGTAGACACTCTGGTAGCCGACCGCGCGAAAAGTGCCGTGGGCAGTAGGAATGCGAGCGTCAGCGATACGGACCACGTGCTTCTCGTGCTTACGACGCCACCCGATGAGGTCGGCGATGGAGATCAGTGCGAGATTGTGCTCGTCAGCGAAGACTCGAAGCTCGTCAGTCTGAGCCATCGCACCTTCGTCCTTTTGACTGACAATCTCGCAGATGACACCCGCCGGACGCAGATCTGCCATTCGGGCCAGGTCTACCGCAGCTTCGGTGTGGCCAGGGCGACGAAGCACGCCACCTTCTTTGGCGCGCAGCGGCACCACATGTCCTGGACGAGTGAAATCGTTCGCCCCGGTGTTCGGGTCGGCAAGCAGGCGCATCGTCGCAGCGCGATCCGATGCCGAGATACCGGTGCCGATACCTTCGCGAGCATCGACAGTAACGGTGTAGGCGGTGCCGTGCTTGTCCTGATTTGTGGCATACATCGGCGGCAATCCCAGGCGATCACAATCCTCGCCCGAAAGTGGCACACAAAGATATCCGGACGTGTAGCGGACCATGAATGCCACGAGTTCGGGCGTCGCCATCTCAGCCGCGAAGATGAGGTCGCCTTCATTCTCGCGATCCTCGTCATCGACCACGACAACGGCCTTGCCCGCGGCGATGTCCGCGACCGCACGCTCGATAGTGTCGAACCTTGTCACGTCCTGCGCTCCATACGTCTCATTCCGCACCTCGGTTCTGACTCTCTCCACTACGTGCGGATTTATCGTCAACAGTACTTTCCTATTCGCTTACTACTCGGCGAGGGTCTGTAGCCGCTCCACGTACTTCGCGATGACGTCGGCCTCCAGGTTCACCGGCGTGCCGACTTCTGAGTTTCCCAGCGTCGTCGCGACGAGGGTTGTCGGAATCAACGAGATCTCGAACCAATGACTCCTGTCCGCATCTTGCCCCAGGGCGGACACGGTCAGTGACACTCCGTCGACCGTGATCGAACCCTTTTCCACGACATATCGCGCCACGGATGTCGGCATGGCAACACGCACAACGGTCCAATTCTCGGACGTGGCGCGATGGAGCACTGTGCCGGTTCCATCGACGTGGCCTTGAACAAGATGGCCGCCGAGGCGACTCCCGAGTGAAGCAGCCCGTTCGAGATTGACGTGGCTACCGACCTCCAGTCGCTGCAAGCTCGAACGATTCAAGGTCTCTTGCATGACATCGGCAGTGAACGCACCGTCCTCCAGGATGTCCACCACGGTCAGACATACACCGTTGACTGCAATCGAGTCGCCGTGGCCGGCATCGGAGGTCACCAGTGGTCCCTTGACCGTAAAGCGAGCAGCGTCGGAAAGATTCTCCTTACCGACGATCTCTCCCAGTTCCTCGACTATTCCGGTGAACACGTCTTCAACTCCTGTTCAGGTGAGTCCTACTCGACTCACGGTACGCACTGCATGGATCCGGGTCTGTCATGACTGCAGGTCGGTTGTGGTCTGGCACGGTTGTGGTCTGGCACGGCTGAGGAACTCCACACACCACAATGTCTGTTCCGAGGGTTTCGACACTCTCGATAGAGAACCTCAGAGCCTCGGACATTGTTCCAACGCCTACATCTTCCATCGCAGCGGGACCCGACCCCAGTACGACAGGTGCGATATACGCAACGATCCGGTCGACGAGCCCTGCCTGCAAGAAAGCACCCGCCAGCGTCGGACCACCTTCGACCAATACCTCGGTGTGCTCGGCGAGCACACCGAGCACTGCCTCGAGATCGTGGCTGCGAATGAACTGCGTCGACGCATCCGCGTTGCGCACCCTGGCGTCGGCCGCTGTTTCGCGAAGTCCGACGACCACTCGCACGGGTTGGTGCAGCGTGTTGGAACCGTCGGGAAGACGAGCAGTGAGGAGGGGATCATCCGCTTCGACCGTGCCGGTCCCCACCACGATCGCGTCCAGTTTGGCCCGCTGCACATGCACGTGCTCGCGCGCATCGGGGCCAGTGATCCACTGGCTCGTACCGTCTTGCGCTGCACTGCGGCCGTCCAAACTCGCGGCATACTTCAGCGTCACGTGCGGCCGCCCGGTGCGTTGCTTGTGCAGCCAGGCCCGCAGCGGACCTTTCGATACAGCCTCTGCGGCGAAGCCTGACTCGACGGTGATCCCAGCGTCGGCAAGAACGCGTCCGCCGCCCTGTGCCAACGCCGTAGGATCGGCCACCGCAAAAATGACCTTGGTAATACCTGCCTCGATCAACGCCTGCGAACACGGACCGGTACGACCGGAGTGGTTGCACGGCTCGAGCGTCACGACCACTGTGCCGCCCCTCGCGCGTTCTCCCGCATTCTGCAACGCAACGATCTCGGCATGAGGGCCACCGGGAGGACGCGTCGACCCGACACCGACGATCTCACCCAAAGCATCGAGCACGACGGCGCCCACCGGCGGATTTGGGCTCGTTCGCCCGCGCGCCGTTTCCGAAGCAGCGATTGCCGTTCGCATCGCTTCGTCCAGCGAGGTCATGGAAGTGACAAATGTCTCGACGCTCGGGCCGCTTGCCCTCGTAGACCCCGGACGGCCGCCGCTGGGTCAGCAGTGCCGTACACGGCGGAGCCTGCGACGAAGCAATCGATGCCCGCCTCGGCCGCCTGTTCGATCGTGTCCGTGTTGATGCCGCCGTCGATTTCGACGATCAACTTCAGCTCTCCGGCGTCCACCAGATTGCGCACTGTGCGTGCCTTGCTCAGTACGTCGGCGATGAAGGACTGCCCGCCGAAACCGGGCTCCACGCTCATCACCAGCAACGTGTCGAACTCGCGGAGTATCTCGAGATACGGCTCGATAGGGGTGCCCGGCTTGACACAGAGGCCTGCTTTTCCGCCCGCCGCTCGAATATTTTTCGCCACCGAGATAGGATCGTCGGTCGCCTCCGCGTGGAATGTCACGTTGTACGCCCCTGCTTCGGCATACGGCGGCGCCCAGCGTGCGGGATCTTCGATCATCAAATGGCAGTCGAGCGGAATATCGGTCGCCTTCAACAGAGACTGGACAACTGGAAGGCCGAGGGTGAGGTTCGGCACGAAGTGAGCGTCCATGACGTCGACGTGCAACCAGTCCGCACCTTTCACTGCGTCGGCTTCTTCACCCAGCCGGGCGAAGTCGGCGGAAAGTATGGACGGTGCGATCATCGGGGCTGCCACGGTGTCACATCTTAGTCGGTGCCGTCGTACTGCTTCCTCACAGTCTTCGGTGCCTTCGATCGCCACGCCTCGACCACCATTTCGTGCAGTTCGTCGCGGTCCACCAGATCGAGGTCGACGATGATCGAACCGTGTCCGCAATAGCGCGGCGTTGAGTAGAAGGCCGGGTTCTTCGACGCGAGAAGTGCTTCCTTCTCCCCCACACTGCACATCGGAACGAGTCCGCCCTCGGCCTCGTTCCGAAGCCGAGCGATGAGTTTGCCGGCCACTTTCAGCGCCGGGGTGCCGTACGACATGGATTGCTCCACTTTCGGCAACTCGGCCCCAAACGCGACGACGTCTTCCCAACTTGTGCCCATAGCTACGTGAGCCTCCCCGTCACCTGAACGGCCCACTGGGCCGAATACACGTCAGTCCCTCGATCAGCTCGGGCGTTGCAACGCAGCGAGGAACATCGCATCCGTGCCGTGCCGATGCGGCCACAGCTGCACCGACGGACCCTCGCCGAGCTCCGGGACCTCGGGCAGCAGCGTGCGAGTATCGAGTTCGTGGGCACCGTATCGACGAACGGCATCCGCGACGACGGCTTTCGTTTCCGACAGGTGCGGCGAACAGGTCGAATACACCACGACCCCACCAGGGCGGACCAGCTTCAAAGCCGACGCGAGCAGTTCTTTCTGCAGCTTCACGAGACTCGCGACGTCCTCGGCCGAACGGCGCCACCGCGCTTCGGGACGGCGTCGCAAAGCACCGAGCCCTGTGCAGGGTGCATCGACGAGGACGCGGTCGTACCCGCCGTCGAGCCCTGAATCTCGCCCGTCGACGATGTGCACCGTGACGGGCAACGACTTCGTCGTCTTGCTTACGAGATCGGCACGGTGTGGCGTGGGTTCGACTGCGTCCACATGAGCGCCATCGAATTCGGCCAATGCACCTAGCAGGGCAGCTTTTCCGCCTGGACCGGCACACAGATCGAGCCAACGGCCGGTATCCGGCCCATCGAGTGGAGCCAGAGACAGTGCGCGGGCGACAAGCTGGCTACCTTCGTCCTGAACTCCGGCGAGGCCCTCGCGCACCGCATCGAGCTTGCCGGGGTCTCCGCCGTCGTTTAGATAGACCGCGTACGGCGAGTACTTCCCCTCATCGCCGCCGGTAATGAGAGCAAGTTCCTCCGCTGAGATCTCTCCGGGCCTGGCCACGAGATGGACCGCAGGACGAGAGTCGTCAGCCGCGAGCACCGCCGCCAGTTCACCGGCATCCGCGCCCAGCGCGTCGGCGAACGCCTGGGCGATCCACTTCGGGTGGGCGTATTCGAACGCAAGTTTGCCCACTGGATCCTGATCCGCCGACGGTGCCAGCTTCTCGACCCACTGCTCCGATGTTTTCTCGGACACTCGACGCAGGACCGCGTTGACGAACCCTGCTTTGTTGTCTCCGAATTCGGCACGAGTCAAATCCACCGATGTTGCGACAGCGGCGTGCGGGGCAACACGGGTCCGCAGAAGTTGATAGGCACCCAGACGCAGGATGTCGAGAAGTCCGCCGTCGATATCTGCGACAGCCCGGCCCGCGCCGCTCTCGATGACCGCATCGAGGAGTCCCCGCGCTCGGGATGCACCGTAGGCCAGTTCTGTTGCCAGAGCCGCGTCACGCGTGTCCAACTTGCGATCTCGCAGCAACCCCGGCAATACGAGGTTGGCATACGCGTCACGAACCCGGACAGCCTTCAGTACGTCACGCGCAGCGAGCCGAGCAGCGTCGATCGGAGGCGCCGATGCCGGGCCGTTCCCCCGTGGTGGCCTACTTCCCTGCGGCTTGCGAGCCCCAGGGCTGCGTTGCGCACGTGCTCCCTGCTGTCCCTTGCCCGACCCAGCGCCTGCGCGCCGAGGCCGCGACTCGTTACTCTCCGAGCTCATCGCGCTACCGCCGTTTCGGTCAGGCGGGCGCCGCGCGCCCAGTCCAGTGCTTTCATCAGTTTCTTGCCTTGCGGTTGAATATCTCCGAGTACCACCGCGGTATCGGCTGTCCCGACATACATTCCCTCTTTTCGAACGACGATCTGGCCTGGCTCGAGCTTCAGGTCCGACATCCCGACCGGTGCAACCTTGACCCTCAGTTCGCCGATGGTCGTCCACGCGCCCGGCGCGGGTGTAACCGAACGGATATGGCGGTCTACCGCTGCCGACCACGTCGACCAGTCGATTCGGGCCGAATCCACAGTTACTTTGCCGGCGTGCGAGATCCCGTCGGTGGACTGCTCGATCGCCGACGCCTCCCCGGTTTCGATGGCGTCGAGCGTAGCGACGAGAAGATCTGCGCCGCTGATCGCAAGCCTTCCGAGGAGATCTCCAGTGGTGTCCGTCGGCCGAATCGTTTCCGTGACAACTCCGAGTACCGGGCCGGTATCCAAACCTTCTTCGAGAAGAAACGTCGATGCGCCGGTCATGTCGTCACCAGCTGCAATCGCGGCTTGTACCGGCGCAGCGCCGCGCCATGCGGGCAATAGCGAGAAGTGAAGATTGATCCAACCGAATCGCGGGACGTTCAACACCGGACGCGGGAGAAGAGCTCCGTAAGCGACAACCGGGCAGACATCGGGTTCGAGCGCTGTAAGTGCCTCCAAGAACTCGGGTTCGGATGGCCGTCGCGGGGTCAGAACTGGTATTGCGTGTGCGTCGGCTACCTCACCGATCGGCGATCGTCGAGCCGTCCGCCCACGTCCGGCAGCAGCGTCGGGCCGAGTGATCACCGCAATCACGTCATGCCGGCTCGACTCGATCAGCCGCTCCAACGACGGAACTGCCGGATCAGGCGTCCCTGCAAACACAACTCGCACCAGTGAGCTCCCACGAATAGGTACTTCGGATTCTTACGACGAACTACCCATTCTAGGGATCCGTACGGGTACTCGAAGACACACGGCGATCGAGCATCGCCCGCGGCCGACTCCGAGGAAAATCCATCGGACGGGCGAACCTGCCACTTCTGCCGCGTCGATGTTCGCATGATCTGATCGGAATCATTCGAATCCTGGGGAGCTCGCACGATGAACCGGGCCATCCACGAGTGTTCTGTTAGAGACGAAAACTATTTATGCGGGCATCCCCGTCCACGACCACGACCGGTTAGCATATCTACACCGGATAATTGTCGAAGGTCACAAAAGGCCTCGACTCTGGCTCAGAACAGCAGCCGAAAGCCAGCCGGTCAACCACCCGTAGGAGACGACCACTCCGCTCAGGACGAGGGAGCGCCAATGGCCATATCGCTGGGCAGGCGGGTCGCCGCTTCCCTGGGGCTCGTGGCTATCGTCATTGTGATCGCGACGTCCGGGGTCCTCTCCAAGGCCTGGTCGACGGGTTTGGACGACGCCTCACAATGGGCCGGCGCCCTGGCGGCCTCATTCGTATGTTGGCGTACCGCACGGCACCGATCGGGCCCTGAGCGGCGCTGGCGCTTGTTCATGGCCGCAGGACTGACGTGTTGGTCGACTGGGGTGCTGATCTGGGCGCTGTACCGCTCAGTGCTCGATACTCCGCTTCCATCTCCGTCCTACGCGGACTTCGGGTTCTTCCTCTTTCCAATCTTCGCCGTTCCAGCTCTTCTCTCGATGTTCGGCCGCAACCCACGCGCTGGAAGCAACCGATCCGCGCAGAGCTGGGTTACGTCGGTACTCGATGGAATGGTCATCGTCGGATCCTTGTTCGTTCTGTCCTGGGCCACCGTCCTCGGCCACGTAGCACGGTCAGAGGCGTCCGATTCACTCCATTTCCTCGTCGCGCTGATGTATCCAGTCACCGACCTCGTCCTCGTCGGCATGGTCGGGCTTCTCGGGGTGATTCCCGGAATTTTGCGGCGCTATGGCGCCCAACTCGTCCTCCTCGGGGCAGGCCTTGTTTGCTTCTCACTCTCGGACAGCATCTTTGTCTACCTCATAGCGGCGGGAGCCGAGGAAATGCCGCTCCTCGCCGACTCCGGTTTCATCATGGGTCCAGTGCTCATCGCACTTGCAGCCTCCGCGCCGCCCCTCGAACACCGAAATATCGAACACGAGGACGGCGAACAGCAGGACCCCCAACAGCGCCGGTCGAGCAAGAACCGCAGTTGGCTGGATCATCTGGCAAGCAAGCGAACACAACTTCTGGTTCCCTATGCACTCCTGTCGGTGGTCGGCATGGTCGTCGTGCTGCAGTGGATCGTCAACGGCGCCACCGACACAGTCGTGCTGGCGTTGTTCTTGACTGTCGTGGTGTTGTCACTCGTTCGCCAGATGGTGACCCTGTTGCAGAACGAGGCGTTGCTCGGCCGACTGTCTTCTGCACAGTCGGAACTTCTCTATCGAGCTCACCACGACGGCTTGACGGGACTACTGAACCGCTCAGCGTTCGACGACCGACTCGAGACTGCGATAGACCTCCACAACACGACGGGTGAAGCCGGCGTACTGCTGTTGATCGACCTCGACGATTTCAAAACGATCAACGACCGCCTCGGACATGCCGCCGGCGATCGATCGCTGAAAATCCTCTCTCGTCGACTTTCTGAATCCGTCGAAGAAAGCGGCAATGGAGGAGTCGTCGCACGCTTCGGCGGCGATGAGTTCACCGTCCTGATATCAGCAGGACTCGACGACGGCTGCCGTACAGCCAGGTCGATCGTCGACGCGTTACGTCAGCCACAGGACATCGACGGACATGATGTCTCCATCGGAGCCAGTATCGGCGTGGTCGAACTCGACATCTTCGAAAACTCGGTGACCGCCGACTCGATATTGAGGAATGCCGATCGAGCGATGTACGAAGCCAAGAAAAACGGAAAGGCAGGCGTGTACGCCTACGACTTCGACGGCACTCTGCGAATGGTCTACAACCCGGTCGAGAAAAGTCCACCGTTCGACTGGTGGGGAGGGCGCACCTATCCTCGAACTCGAGGCAACCTCGAGAGGCAGGGTAGCCGCGGTATTCAGGGCAGCCGCGGAATCAGTCCAAATATCGTTGCGGGGGAACCTGACCCGGCTCGATTGATCGGACCACCGACCAGGACGTAAGCGCCGGTCATCGGAATCGCTTCGAGGTTGGTGAGGTTCTCGAGGCTGATCCGATGCTGGTCGTACAGCTTGACCGACACCGGGTAGGTCTCGTCGTTGCCCAGGTCTGGACCGAAGGTATCCGTGCCGAGTGCGCCACGTGCAGCAAGTCGACTGGTATCGATCAACCATTGAGCTGCGTCGGCAGAGAACCCCGGCTGATGGGTCACACCGTCTGCGTCTGTATTGCTGTACGCATCGGTACCCCAGCGCGCCCCCCATCCCGTCCACAGAATGACCGCAGCACCGGACGGGATGCGTCCATGTGCGGCCTCCCACTCCTGCAGGTCTGCCACAGTCACCGCGTAATCGGCGTCAAGTGAGGCCTTTTCGCGGATGTCGATCTTCACAGCAGGCAGAAAGAAGTCCTCCGGCACCATTTGGTCCGCGGTCAAGCCGCCTTCCTGAAAGTGCGCGGGCGCACCCCAGTGCGAACCGGTGTGCTCCCCTTCCTTGACATTCTGCAGGTAGTAGCCATCCTCAGCGACGGTCGCCGCCGTCTCGAGAACGAACTCGGGATCTCCCGCAAAGATCGGCGTCGTCGCTGGATCGTTGACATGTGACAACGATACGATTCTCAGCAGCTTGTTCAACGGAATGCCCAGTCCCGGAAAATCTGCCGAACCGGTTCCCGGCGCGGCCCCTGCTAGTGCCGGGGCCGCGAGTCGTGCACCGGCCACTACCGCCAATCCTGTTGCCGCTCGCTGTATCAACTGCCGACGTCTCATACCAGGCCCCCTGCTCGATGTGGACACATCCTCGTCGAACCCTATGCGCAATAGGTTCTCGATGGGGTACAGCACGTCAGCCAATTCTGATGGGATCGATCTGCACGCGTACAGGCTCGAAGCTTTTACGCGCGCTCCTGGCAGCCTGCGCATCGGCGAGCGAACGCGCGAGTGCGGCCCCGGCATTGCGCGGGACGCGCAGCAACATCCGCTGGACGTCACCGGGCAACCCGTCGCCGCCACCCCCTGCCGGTTGTCGCTGCCCCTCAGGCAGGTCCACCGGACCGAGGATCTCGACGCCGTCCGGCAACGCGGCAGCTTCTACCAATGCGGAAATCGCCGCCGTGGCCCCGTCCACCGCCGCGACGTGAACTGCCGGGGGAAAGCGAACCTCGATGCGTTCGTCGAGTTGACTGCGCGCGTGACCGACCGGGTCCCATCGAACCAACGTCTGAACAGTCGGTATCTCGGATTCCGCAACCACGACCACTCGCCCACCGGCGGATCCGGCACGGACCAGAGCGCCGGCAGTCATCCACCGTCTCAATGTTTCTTCAGCTGCCCGTAGGTCGGCGCGACCCAACAAAGCCCACCCGTCCAGCAGTAGTGCGGCCCCGTAGCCCCCCGGCGTCGAAGGCTCGGCACCAACCGTCGAAATAACCAGACTCGCACCGGATTCAACCGAGTTCAAAACGCTCGACCCACCCGAGAGATGAATGGGTACACCGGGGAACGCGCGACCGAGTTCCTCGGCGGTCCGGTGCGCTCCGACGACCACTGCCCGCAGTGTTCGCGACCCGCAGACCATGCATCGATGGTTGGTGTCGGCGACTCCACACCATCGGCAAGTAGGGCTGCCTGCGCCATCGGCGCCCGGCGCAGACGGGAGCGACATCGGACCGTTGCAGCGACGACATCGTGCCGGATTCCGACACTTCCCACACGCCAGGGACGGCACGTATCCGCCGCGCGGAACCTGCACCAACACGCCCAGCCCGTCCTTCAGGGCTGCCCGCGCCGCGTCGAATGCGATCCCCGGCAATCGAGCTGCCCTCGCTCCTGGATCACGTGCCAGCGCGTGATCACTGTCTGCCAACGCGACGACGTGTGGTTGTCTCGCCCGAACGACCTCGCGCGGAGCGACCAGATCATGAGCCCACCCGGAATCGACCAGCGCTTCCACTTCCGCTGTTCTGGCGTGTCCGGCGAGAACGACTGCGCAGCCGGTCCCGTGGGCTCGAAGAAGCGCGACCTCTCGGGCGTGAGGATACGGCGACCGTGGTTCGGCATAGCCGTCATCGCCGTCGTCCCACATGATCACGATGCCAAGATTCTTCGCGGGAGCAAACACCGCGCTTCGGGTGCCGACGACGATCGACACGTCGTTCCGCAGGACCGACAACCACCGACGGTATCGTTTGGCTGGCCCCAGACCGGCAGACAACGCGACTACGGTGTCCTGCCCGGCTACCGCCGCACATGCTGTAGTAACGCGATCCAGGTCGCGTTGGTCGGGAACCACGATGACCGCGCTCCGACCAGCGAGGGCAGTCAGCGCCGCGATCTCGGCGATACGGAGAGCCCAGTCCTCACCGGGAAGCGCTTGCCACGCTGCTCGAGGACTTCGTCCTCCGGTGAGCGCATCGAGGAACGCCCGGCCGTGTGAGTACAGATCCCACGCTGCGGCATCCACGTCAGGCGGGGTCATCTCCGGTGGCTCGGATATTGGTTCAGCTTCCACCTTCGCGTGCCGAGGAGGCACCGCCAAGCGCAGCACATCCGCTCGCGTACCGGCATAGCGCTGCGCAACCGCGGTCACCAGACTACTGATTTCGGGCGTGAGAACTTGCTCAGGTGATACCACCCGATCAAGGAACCCCAGCTTTCCGATGTGATCGGTCGATGCGGCACGCTCGACGATGTAGCCGTCGACAAGTCGGCCCGCGAACCGGATTCGGACTCGCACGCCAGGCAGCGCAGTCTCCGTGAACTTGGCCGGAACCAGGTAGTCGAATTCACGGTCGAGGTGCGGAAGCGGCAACAGCGGCAGAACCCGAGCTACCGGTAGCTCTTCGTCCGCCGCTGTTCCTGCGTACTTCGTTGCACTGGAGATCGTGATCTGCTCTCCGCTCGGTGCTGCCTTCGAGTCAGAGACCGGCTGCCGCACGCAACTTGTCGGCTCGATCGATGGACTCCCACGGCAGATCGATGTCGGTACGACCGAAATGGCCGTATGCGGCTGTCTGCGCATAGATCGGCCGAAGCAGATCCAGGTCCCGGATGATGGCGCCGGGTCGAAGATCGAAAACCTCGGAAATTGCTGCTTGGATACGAGCGGTATCGATCTTCTCCGTACCGAACGTCTCAACGAACAGGCCGACCGGTGCAGCCTTGCCGATTGCGTAGGCAACCTGAACCTCGATGCGATCTGCAAGCCCTGCAGCCACGGCATTCTTTGCGACCCAACGCATCGCGTACGCGGCGCTGCGGTCGACCTTCGATGGATCCTTCCCCGAGAAGGCACCGCCGCCGTGACGGGCCATGCCGCCATAGGTGTCCACGATGATTTTACGGCCGGTCAAGCCCGCGTCACCCATCGGACCTCCGAGGACGAACTTGCCGGTGGGATTGACCAGAAGGCGAATGTCGGACGTATCGAGAGTGGGTATGTTCAGCTCGGCCAAGACAGATCCGAGAACCTTCTCTCGGATATCCGGTGTCAGCAGGTTATCCAGGTCGATGTCCGCCGCATGCTGCGTCGATATGACCACGGTGTCGAGACGGACTGCGTTGTCGCCGTCGTATTCGATGGTGACCTGAGTCTTACCGTCCGGGCGCAAGTACGGAAGAATTCCAGTTTTGCGCACCTCGGTCAGTCGCCGCGCCAACCGGTGCGCCAACGCGATCGGCAGCGGCATGTACTCGGGTGTATCGGTATTGGCGTAACCGAACATCAGGCCTTGGTCACCAGCACCCTGACGGTCGATCTCGTCGTTCGACAGTCCCTCGACACGTACCTCGTGAGAGTGGTCGACGCCTTGAGCGATCTCCGGAGACTGCGCACCGATGGCGACGTTGACTCCGCACGAGTTGCCGTCGAAGCCTTTGGCCGAGGAGTCGTATCCGATCTCGAGTACGGTCTCGCGAACGATTTTCGGAATATCTGCCCACGCCGTTGTATTGACCTCACCGGCGACATGAACCTGACCGGTAGTAACGAGCGTCTCCACCGCGACACGTGCCATCGGATCATCGGTGAGCAGCGCATCGAGGATCGAGTCACTGATCGCGTCACAGATCTTGTCTGGGTGACCCTCTGTTACGGACTCACTGGTGAAGAGCCGACTACCGGACTTGCTCACGGATTTCCTCTCGAATTGGGTCATGGACCGATCGAGCAGTACTGACGATCGGTCATCGCGTTAATTCGGTCGTGCTATCGGGGTCAGGCGGTACAAGTGTGTAGAGGTACAAGTATGTAGAGGCTGTGCGGTCTGCAGAAGCTATGTGCGCGGAACGGCCAAGCGCACATCGACACTAGTCGGGCGAGCGGCGCGTGTGCACCTTCGGCCATCACTACCGTGTCGAATTCGGCGGCAGGAGGGCGACGACCGCGTCGAGGACGCGACCGGCCAGCAATGCCTTCGAACCTTCGCCCAACGCGGATTCCGACCCGTCGGATCCGAGCAACCATCCGTCGTTGTTGTCCACTTCGAATGCTTTGCCATCCCCGACCGCGTTGACCACCAGCAGATCGCACCCCTTGCGTTCGAGTTTCGTCCGGGCGTAGGCGAGTACATCGCCGTGCTCGTCGCCGGTCTCTGCAGCGAAACCGACAATCACGGTGGTGAAATCCACGTCACCGCCACGGCGAGCCTCGACGAGTCCGGCCAAAATATCGTCGTTACGAATCAACGGAATCGAGTCCGGCTCGTTCGCACCCTTTTTGATCTTGCTGTTGGCGATGGTCGCCGGGCGGAAATCCGCGATCGCTGCGGCCATCACGATTGCGTCGGCACCGGGAGCAAACTTCACCACGGCATCTTGCATCTGTTGGGCAGTCTTCACTCGAACCACGTCGACGGCAGCCGGATCGGGCAGTTCCGTGGTGAACCCGGCGATCAACGTCACGTCAGCGCCGCGTTGAGCGGCTACCCGAGCTAGGGCATAACCCTGCTTTCCAGAGCTTCGGTTGCCGAGAAATCGAACGGGGTCGAGAGGCTCGCGAGTGCCGCCGGCGGTGACCACAAGCCTCCGTGATTCGAGATCGCGGGGAAGGGCATCGACGCGTTCTGCCAGCAACATTGCCAACCCGAAGATCTCGTCGGGTTCCGGCAGGCGGCCCGCGCCCGTGTCTGTGCCGGTGAGGCGGCCGGCCGCCGGCTCGAGAACGGTCACTCCGCGGCTTCGCAGCGTAGCCACGTTCGCGATCGTCGCGGGATGCTCCCACATCTCGGTGTGCATCGCGGGTGCCAGCAAAACTGGACATCGAGCAGTGAGAAGCGTGGCAGTCAACAGATCGTCAGCCCGGCCACCAGCGATGCGGGCTATGAGATCGGCCGTGGCAGGAGCCACCACAACGAGATCGGCTTCCTGGCCGAGCCGGACGTGCGGCACCTCGGGAACATCAGCGAAAACACCGGTGTGGACGGGGTTTCCGGACAGCGCCTCGAATGTCGCACGACCCACGAACTCCAACGCGGACTCCGTTGGAACGACGCGTACGTGGTGTCCGCTCTCGGTGAAGCTGCGAATCAGGGAACAGCTTTTGTAGGCGGCGATACCGCCGCCTACTCCGACGACTACACGCAACGGCTGAATCCTTACCGGTTCTTATTCGCCTTCGGTGTGCTCGAGAAGGTCCGCGTGAATTTCGCGTAGAGCGATCGACAGCGGCTTCTCCTGCAGACCCGGCTCGACGAGCGGGCCGACGTACTCCAAAATGCCGTCACCGAGCTGGTTGTAGTAGTCGTTGATCTGACGAGCGCGCTTGGCTGCGTA
>JBBSSG010000055.1:0-20300 GCA_038242295.1 Mycobacteriales bacterium
AACGTCATGTTCTCGGCGAGCACAATGGCGTCGTCCGTTCTGATGCTCACGGTGCGCTCGCCCCAGTCGGGTGCGTAAGCGATCCCGATCGAGTAACCGATGCGGGACGGTTTGTGCAGGCCGTGCTTCGCCAGGCTGACATCGAATACTTGCGCGAGTTCAGAGGTCGCCACCCCTGGCCGTACCGCGTCCAACACCGCGTTCAACGCATCGCCGGTGGATCGGGCGAGGTAATCGAGCCGCTGGCTGGGTTTGCCGAGGACAATGGTGCGGGCCATCGGCACGTGGTAGCGGCGGAAGACGCCGGCAAGCTCCACGACGGCGATCTCGCCCCTCACGAATACCTGGTCCGACCAGGTGAGGTGTGGGGTATCTGCGCCCGCTCCAGTGGGCAGCATCGGCACGATCGCCGGATGATCCCCACCGAAATCTGTAGTCCCCCTGACCTGGGCACTCATGATCGCTGCTGCGGCGTCACACTGACGAGCACCCGCTGAGACTGCGTCGAATGCCGCAGCCATAGCCGATTCGCACACTCGCGCCGCCCCGCGCATGAGGTCGATTTCGGCGGGCGACTTGACCACGCGGATCCAGTTGATCAGTTCGTACGAATCGGTGAACCGATATTCGGGCAGGCCCTTCACGAGCGCTTCGAACGCCTTGGGGCTGAAGTAGTAGGAATCCATCTCCAACCCGACCTGACCGTGCTCGAAGTTGTTCACCAGGCCGAGGTCACGAAGCCTCTGCGCCACCCAGGAGAATGGGTGAGTGTCCTTGCGTTGAACAAGGGTCTCCGGGTATCCGAACGTCTGCTCCTGCGGCAGCCACGACGTACGGAAGGCGCCACGTGCATCCATTTCTCGGGCGAAGAAATACAGCTCACCCTCGAGCGGCACGTAGAGCATCTGCGGCGTGTAGAACGAGAGAGCGTTGTAGCCGAGCAGGTAATAGAGATTGGCTGGGTCGGTGACGATCAATGCCGTCAGGTTCTGTGCGACCATCCGCGTCCGCACGGCGGCGAGTCGCCCGGTGTACTCGTCGTCGGTGTACGTGGTCGGAGCGTTTTCTTCGGCGTGAACGTTGTTCTCGTTCATGTGGTCCCCCCCTCTCGAAGCATTGCGGGAGGAATGTCGCCAGCCGTATGCATGTTGCAGATTGTTGACAATCAGACTAGAGATAAGGGGAGGTCAAAGCAAGGACAATCGTGTTACTTCTTGATTACGCGACGCCGACGCGTCACACCTTCACCGTGGGCCGGTCACCCGGGTTCGACCAGAACCGAATCCGCATCCTCGGCCGCTTCGGCGGCTATCGCTCGGCTCAAGTCTCCGATCGCGGTGTCCATATGTTCATGGATGCCGGATTCCAGTGCGTTCCAGTCACCGCCGAGCAATAGGTCGACGATCAGTCGATGCTCCTCGACGAGCGCTTCGGGGCGGTAGTACGCGGTCTCGAGGTTCGCCATACAGATCCGCGCTTCGGCCGCCAGCGTCGAATACATTCGCGACATACGGCTGTTCGACGTCGCCGCTACCAACGCGGTGTGAAAGGCCAGATCGCGCTCAGCGAGGCGGAACCAATCGGCGCGATCGATGAACGGTTGCATCTGATCGACGATTGCCGAGAGCCGCGCCGCAGTTGCCTTCAAAACCGCGACCTCGCCATGCACCAGCGTCCACGCCGCCCCGACCTCGATCGCCGCTCGGGCCCCGTAGATCTCCGCAACGTCCTCGCTACAGAGCTCCACCACGAAGACTCCGCGGTTCCGGAAACTCACCAGCAGACCCTCCTGGTTGAGACGTTGCAGAGCTTCACGAACCGGACCGCGCGAGATCTCGAGTTCAGCGGCGACGTTTGCCTCGTTGATCTGCTCACCAGGCGAGTACGAACCGTCGATGATGCGGTCGCGGATCTGGTCTGCAATCACCATCGAGGTATTGCGTGCGTTGAGCGGCGTCAACCGCCGAGAACCAGCCATTGCCGTACCTCCTGTCATGATCTGGGAATTGCGAAATACTTGTATTCGAGGAACTCGTCGATGCCAACTTTGCCGCCTTCGCGGCCGAGCCCCGACGCCTTGACACCACCGAACGGCGCGGCGGGATTGGAGACCAAGCCGGTATTGAGCCCGACCATACCGACCTCCAACCGCTCCCCCATTCGAAGTGCACGATCGATGTCTTGTGTGTAGACGTATCCCACCAGCCCCCACTCGGTATCGTTCGCGAGCGCGATGACCTCGTCCTCGGTGTCGTAGGGAACGACTGCGGCGACTGGTCCAAAAATCTCCGTTTTCATCAGCTCCGATTCCGGATGTACGGAATCCAGAACTGTCGGTGGATAGAAGTAGCCCGGACCGTCCTGCTGTGTGCCGCCGACAACTGCGCGTGCGCCCCGGTCGAGGGCGTCGTCGACGAGACGCTGAACCTTGGCACGACCGTCCTGATCGATGAGCGGCCCCACCTCGACTCCGTCGACACTGCCGGCGCCGACCGTCAACGCGCCCATTCTCGCGCCCAGCTTTTCTGCGAATTCCGCAGCGAGACTGCGGTGTACGAAGAAGCGGTTCGCTGCCGTGCACGCCTCCCCCATGTTCCGCATCTTGGCGACCATCGCACCGTCGACGGCACGGCCCACGTCGGCGCCCTCGGCAACGATGAACGGTGCGTTCCCGCCGAGCTCCATCGACGTCCGCATTACCGTTGGTGCGGCCTGTGCCAGCAGAACCTTTCCTACTTCGGTGGAGCCGGTGAAGCTGATCTTGCGAGCAGCTCCACTCGCCATCCACGACCCGACCACGCCTGCGGCGTCAGTCGTCGCTACGACATTGACGACTCCGTCGGGGACCCCGGCGTCGAGGAGAATCTCGGCTAATACGAGCGCTGTGAGAGGTGTCTGTTCGGCCGGCTTGAAGACCACCGTGCAGCCGGCTGCCAGCGCCGGGCCGATCTTGCGGGTGCCCATGGCGAGCGGAAAATTCCACGGTGTAACCAGAATGCACGGCCCCACCGGAGCACGCGTGACAATGATTCGGTTCTTGCCATCTCCGGTCAGCGTGTGATCACCCGAGATCCGAACTGCCTCCTCGGAGAACCAACGGAAGAATTCGGCGCCGTAGGCGACTTCACCGCGCGCTTGCTCGAGTGGCTTGCCCATCTCGGCGGTGATGATCGCCGCGAGTTCCTCGGTCCGCTCGATGATGAGTTCGAAGGCGCGTCGCAGAATGATGCTGCGCTCCCTCGGGGCCGTCTGTGCCCACCCCGGCTGTGCACCTGCAGCAGCCGCCATAGCCGCCTCGGCGTCGGCTGTACCGCCGTCGCTGACGTCCGCGATAACCTGACCGGTGGCTGGATCGAGAACCTCGAACGTCTTTCCGCTGTCCGCCGTGCGCCACGAACCGCCGATGAAGAGTCCGGTCGGCGCTGCTGTGTCGGTGCGGTTCAATGATGTGGTCACTGGCCTTCGTCCTTTCGGTTGTGTTCGTTGCCGATCGGGTGCCTTCGGCACTCCTGCTCGGTCACCTGCAAGACGTGCCCTTCACCCATGCTGCTTTGACCTAGGATCGAGAATCTGCGCCAGGTGGGTCGACGCCCCAGCGGTGTGGTTGCCGGTCAATTCGCGTACTTGCAGGTGGCAGGAGAAGCCATCGGTCAGGATCGGCCGGTTGCCGCCGCGCCGCACCGCCGGGGCCAGTGCCTGCTCCGCCACCTTCATACTGAGGTCGTAGTGGTCGGGCTCGAAGCCGAAGTTGCCGGCCACTCCGCAGCATCCGGTCGCCTCGTCGACCGAGGAGATTCCGACCGCCGCGAGAGCCTTGCGCTGCGTCGCCTCACCGAACACCGAGTACTCGTGGCAGTGCGTTTGCACGGTCACACTGGCCGATAGCCGAGCCGATGGGGACCACCCGCCGGCGGCCAGCTCGATGACCTCTCCAGCGAAACTGCGAACCCGGGCGGATACTCGGCGAGCCGAATCCGAGTTCACCAGTTCTGGGAGGTCCTTCTTCAGCGCCGCCGCGCAGCTCGGCTCGAGCACGACGATAGGACGGTCGGTACCGTCGTCGAGGGCCTCGGCCGTCTTGACGAGCTGTTTGCGCGCCGCCGCCAGCTGCCCGGTGGAAATCCAGGTCAACCCACAGCAGACGTCGGCGCGGCACTCCGCGGTTCGTCCTGCTTCGCCGATGACTCGCATCGCGGCACCGACGATCTCAGGCCGGAATCCTTTGGTGAACGAGTCAATGAATACGATCACCTCCCCGCCGGCAACAGAACTTGTTGTCTGCGAACGCAATTCCCTCCGCGACGAAAAGCGAGGCAGTGCCCGTCGCGTCGTGAGCCCGCCCAATTTCGCGGCCAATACCCCGGTCCTCGGCGTCAAGACCTTGTTGAGCACCGGGGCAACCCACGCGGTCACCTTCAACCACCTCGGCAACCAGCCGAGCGAATAGTGCGATCGTGGGCGAAGTTTGCCTGCATAGTGGTGATCGAGAAATTCCGACTTGTACGTCGCCATATCGACGCCGACCGGACAGTCCGAGGCGCATGCCTTGCACGAGAGGCACAGATCGAGCGATTCCTTCACATCTTTCGACGCCCACCCGTCGGCCACCGTCGCGGAACTGCGCACCATCTCTTGTAGAACTCGGGCACGTCCACGCGTCGAGTCCTTCTCATCCCCGGTGGCGCGGAAGCTCGGGCACATGACGCCGCCACTACTGGATCGGCAGCGTCCCACGCCGACGCACGCCTGGGTAGCGTGAACGAACGAGTCGAGGTCGGTCTTGGATCCGATCTGATGAAGTTCGAACGTCGTCGTCCATTCCCGATTCGGGACGCCCTGCAAGGCAAGGTCGTTCATCATCGGTGCCGGATCGGTGATGCTTCCCGGGTTCAACAGCGCCGTGGGATCCCAGATCGCTTTGAACCGCGCGAAAGCGGCGAGCATCGCGGGCGAGTACATGATGGGGAGCAACTCCGAACGCGCGCGGCCATCGCCGTGTTCCCCGGACAACGAGCCTCCGTGGTGCACGACCAGCTCTGCCGCCTCGCGCAAAAAGCTCTGCATGACGCCTCGGCCTTGTTCGCTACGTTGATCGAACGTGATCCGCACGTGCATGCAGCCGGCCCCGAAGTGCCCGTACATCACCCCGGTCAGTGCGTGCTGGGCGAGTAAGTCGCGAAAGTCCGCCAGGTAAGCAGCCAGATTCTCCGGCGCCACCGCGGAATCCTCCCAACCAGGCCACGATTCGCCTCCCCCAACCAATCTCGTCGACAGCCCGGCGCCATCTTCACGCACACGCCACAGCGTCCGACGCTCGGCCGGGTCGGCCACCACTCGCCCGTCTTTCAGTCGTCCGAGTTCTTTCAAGCGATCCAACAGTCGGTGCGCTTTGTCTTCTACCTCGGCAGGGTCGTCACCGTCGAGATCGACATACAGCCAGGCGTTTCCTGACGGTAACCCGCGAACAGAATCCGGACCGCGGCGAAACTGCATGGTCTCGACGATCTTCTCGTCGATGCCTTCGATTGCAGCAGGCGAGAATTCGAGAATCGTCATGACGTCCTCGGCTGCTTCGACAACGTCTGCGTAGCCCAAGCTCAACAGCAGCGATGCCGACGGAACTGGGACGAGCGCGACCGTCGCGGCAACGACGACTACGCACGTACCCTCGCTACCGACCAGCGCTCGCGCAACGTCGAATCCGTTCTCCGGCAGGAGAGTTGCAAGATGAAATCCTGATACCTGACGTGGAATTCGGCTCAATTCGAGTCTGAACGCTGCCAGGTTGTCGGCGACCAATGCACGCAGCTCGGTCTCGATCCGTTCCGCGGTAGCGACTGCCGACGGGTCCTGGGGATCCACCGCCTCGATACCCGTGCGGGTGGCGCGGAGGAAGTGCCCGTCCGCGGTAACCACGTCCAAGGCGATGGTGTGATCCGCAGTTCGGCCGTAGCGAACAGAATGATTGCCACATGCGTCGTTCCCGAGTGCCCCGCCGACGGTAGCTCTCGACTTGCTCGACGGATCGGGCGCGTAGGTGAGTGCGCCGTCGGTGGCTGCCAAGACTGCTGCTGCCAGTTCGGAGATAACGATGCCGGGCTGCACGAGCGCGGACTCGGCCTCGCGGTCGATGGCGAGCACGCGGTTCATGTAGCGAGAGAAATCGAGCACCACTCCGTTGCCGATTGCGTTGCCCGCCATCGACGTTCCGCCGCCGCGGCTGACGATGACCACCCCTGCGCCCGCGCAGATCTCAATAGTTGCTCGCACCTCGTCAGCGGTGCGCGGAAACACCACGGCGACCGGCACGATCCGATAGTTCGACGCGTCGTACGAGTACTCGGACAACCTCCGCGATGAGACATCGACCTCCACTCCCGCGGTCGACAAGGAATCGACGACGGATCGGGCGGCGTCGATCACAGTGCTCGCTTCAACGTTCGCGCAACAGCGCTGAGCCCCTCGGCCACTTCGTCATCGGTAACGACGAGCGCTGGAATCACCCGCACGACATTACCCAAAGCGCCGCAGGTGAGGAGAAGCAATCCCTCCGAAATCGCGGTCTGCTGCACGCGGGCGGCCGCGGCGGCGTCGGGCTTGCCATCTGCGTCGACGAACTCCAGCGCCTGCATCAGACCGAGCCCTCGCGCGTCTCCGATCGCGGGATGCTCTTCTTTGAGCTGCAACAATCCGTCCAGGAGAACAGCTCCCTGCTTGGCAGCGTTGTCGACGAGACGTTCCTCGCGTACGACGTCGAGGGTGGCGACAGCGGCAGCGGCAGCCACTGCATTGCCCCCGTAGGTGCCTCCTTGCGAACCTGGCCAAGCCTTACCCATGAGCTCGGCCGAGGCGGCGATAGCGGAGATCGGGAAGCCCGATGCGAGACCTTTGGCAGAAATGACGATATCGGGCTTGGCGGTGGAATGCTCATGGCCCCAAAACCTTCCGGTTCGACCCACGCCTGTCTGGACCTCGTCGATGATCAGCACTATGTCGTGATCGTCGGCGCGCTGCCGTAGTCCTTCGAGGAACGCTGGCGGTGTCGGTAGGTATCCACCGTCACCGAGCACCGGCTCGATGATGAACGCCGCGGTATCGGCGGGGCTCGAGATGGTGGCGAGAAGATAGTCGAGTTCCCGAAGCGCAAACGCGACAGAGGTGTCGATGTCCCATCCATACCGGAACGCGTAAGGGAACGGTGCGATGTGTACGCCGCCCATGATCGGCGAGAATCCGGATCGAAATTTGGTGCCCGCGGTGGTCAATGATGCTGCCGCAACCGTGCGGCCGTGAAAGCCGCCGTGAAACGCAATGATGTTGGGCCGACCCGTCGCCATACGCGCCAACCGAACTGATGCCTCGACGGCTTCGGATCCGGAATTGGCGTAGAAGACGCTGTCGAGTCCAGACGGTAGAACCTCACCGAGCTTCTCGGTGAGTTCGAGAAGCGGCTTGTGCATGACCGTTGTGTACTGGGCGTGGATGATCTTGCCGACCTGCCCGCGCGCGGCCTCGACCACGCGAGGGTGGCAATGGCCGGTGCTGGTCACGCCGATACCGCTGGTGAAGTCGAGGTATCGATTGCCGTCGGTGCCGTAGATCCAGCTGCCCGATGCGTACTCGACGACAACCGGGGTGGCTTGTTTGAGTGCAGGGCTGAGGTGGGTGCGGGTCGGCGCAGTCATGTGCACAATCGTGAATCAGCCGCTACAGATTGTCAACAATCTGCAATAGTTGCGCTCCGCGCCCGTGTGTGCGTAGTAGGTCTCCGCTACTACTTTGCGTACACGGGCGGCGAAGCCGCATTCTTGAACGATGTCGACACCAAAGGTCACCGTCCTGGGCAGCATCAACATGGATTTGACGACGACTACAGCTCGTCTGCCGCGTGCGGGAGAGACCGTACTGGGCGACACCTTCCAGATCTCACAGGGCGGCAAGGGCGCCAACCAAGCCATCGCTTCGGCGCGTTCGGGAGCAAAAACTACTTTCCTCGGCGCAGTCGGAGACGATGAATTCGCAGACCAACTCGTCTCTACCGTGCGCTACGCCGGAGTGAACGTAGACGCTATCCGGCGCACCACCGGCGCCAGCGGGGTCGCTGCCATCACAGTCGATTCACACGGCGAGAACTCCATCGTCGTCGTCGCCGGCGCGAACACACAGCTGCGCGAGCTGACCGAAGACGAACTGACCCTGATCACCGACGCCGATATCATGTTGTGCCAGTTGGAGATTCCGATCGATACCGTAATCGAGGCAGCGGCGCACGGACGGGCACACGGCACCCTCGTCATGTTGAACCCCTCCCCTGTTCAGGATCTACCCGATGCCCTGATCGAGGCGGTCGACATTCTTGTGGTCAACGAGGCCGAAGCCGAAGCGGTGGGTGCGGACGTCATGACTCGCATCGACCATGTGGTCACCACACGGGGAGCGTCGGGAGCCCTCTACCGCGGGCCCGAGAGAAGCGTCGCAGTCCCGACTCCAACGGTGAACGCGGTCGACACGACCGGTGCCGGCGACGCCTTCGCCGGCGCCCTTGCTGCGAAATGGATGCGCGGCCCCGAGGAAGCTGTGCGGTACGCGTGCGCAGCAGGGGCTTGTGCTGCTACTCGGCGCGGTGCGGGATCGTCCTCGGGAACGACGGCGGACATCGAGGCACTACTGGCGTAACGCTGCAGCCGGTAGCGTGAAAAGCGCACGATTTCAGCATGAATGGACCATCGCAACGCTTAGACAGTTGCGATGGTCCATTCATGTTGATGCCCGAACGCGTGATGCCGCTGCCCCGAGCGTGTCTCGCCCTTGTCGGAGGTGTGCGGCACGATGGTGCAATGACCACCGCATCGGAAACGACGACGACAGACCTGCGCGCCGAAGCCGAGCGTGTGCTCCGCGAACTCGCCGGCCCGAACGCGATCATGCGTGAAGATCAGTGGGTCGCCATCGAAGCACTAGTGGTCCAACGCAGACGAGCACTCGTCGTCCAGCGCACTGGCTGGGGTAAGTCGGCGGTCTACTTCATCGCCGCCAAACTACTTCGCCAACAGGGCCTGGGCCCGACGGTTATCGTCTCGCCCCTGTTGGCGCTGATGCGCAACCAGGTGGCCGCTGCGGAGCGGGCGGGAGTGAAGGCTGCCACCATCAACTCCGGCAACATGACCGAGTGGGAAGACGTCCACGCCGATGTCGCCGCCGGCAGACTCGATGTGCTTCTCGTCAGTCCGGAGCGGCTCAACAACCCCGATTTCCGTGATCAGGTACTCCCCTCACTGGCAGGCGATGCCGGTCTGGTGGTCGTGGACGAGGCGCACTGCGTTTCCGATTGGGGTCACGACTTCCGTCCGGACTACAGGCGTATTCGCACTCTGATTTCCGAACTGCGAGATGGCATTCCAGTTCTCGCAACGACTGCGACTGCGAACGATAGAGTGGTTACCGACGTGGCAACGCAACTGGGCGTCGGGGGCGGAGACACACTTGTTCTCCGCGGCGGACTGGAACGCGAGTCGCTGCACTTGTCGGTGGTCAAGATCGAAAACTCCACCGAACGTGCCGCGTGGCTCGCGTCTCATCTGGCGCAGCTTCCAGGCTCGGGGATCATCTACGCCTTAACCGTGTCGGCAGCCCGCGACCTCGCGAGCCTGTTGTCCGATCAGGGGTTCGCAGTAGCCGCCTACACCGGTCAGACCGACACCACGGAACGGGAATCACTCGAGTCGGACTTACTGAACAACAAAGTGAAGGCCCTGGTTGCAACGTCGGCCTTGGGGATGGGGTTCGACAAGCCAGACCTCGGATTCGTCGTACACATGGGCGCACCATCCTCGCCGATCTCGTACTACCAGCAGGTCGGACGCGCGGGCCGCGCCACCGAGCGCGCCGAGGTGATCCTGCTGCCCGGTCAGGAAGACCGGCAGATCTGGAACTATTTTGCGTCCGTCGCCTTCCCACGGGAACACGTCGTCAGGCAGGTCATCGATGCCCTCGACCTCGTGAAGCCGCAGTCGACCCCTGCCCTGGAACCACTCGTCGACCTCAACCGCAGCCGACTCGAGATGGTGCTCAAAGTTCTCGATGTCGACGGCGCGGTTCAACGTGTTCGAGGCGGGTGGATCTCGACGGGACAGTCATGGACATACGACGCCGCCCGTTATGAGCGCCTCGAGCAAGCCAGAGACGAGGAACAGCGCGCAATGATCGACTATCAGCGCACGGACGGTTGCCGGATGGAGTTTCTTCGCCGACAACTGGACGATCCGGACTTGGGCACTGGACCGAGCAAGTGTGGCCGCTGCGACAATTGCACAGGCCAGACTTACTCCGCGCTAGTCGACGCTGCCGCTGTGGAGTCGGCCAAAGCCAGACTGGACCGGCCCGGCCTCGACCTCCCCGCACGGAAGCAGTGGCCGAGCGGGATGAAGAAGCTCGGAGTCTCGCTCTCGGGCAAGATCACCGACGGGCCCGAACCCGGCAGGATCTTGGGCCGGCTCACCGATCTCGGTTGGGGTTCCAGATTGCGCAGCGTGCTCGACGGACCGGACGGTCCTGCTCCGTCGGCGCTGATGGATGGGTGCATCAAGGTTTTGGCCTCGTGGGACTGGAAGGTGAGACCGACAGCGGTCATCGCCCTCGACTCCGATACCCATCCGACGTTGGTTCGGTCGGTGGCGAGCGAGTTGGCTCGGATCGGCAGACTGTCCGATCTTGGAGTTGTTCAAAGGCGGCCTGAGCATCCGAAGGTCACGGCCGCGAATTCAGCTTTTCGCGTGGCCGGCCTCATCGACTCATGGGAGGCTCCCGACCTGACCGGCGAGGGTGGCCCGATACTGCTGGTGGACCTGACGACCGACACGGGATGGACCTTGACGTGCGCCGCCGCGATGCTGAGACATGCGGGGGCCGACGCCGTCCTGCCTTTTGCGCTTGCGACGCCCAAGTAGACCTCACCCGCGACAGTAAGCTCAGCCTGTCCATCGCCACCCGGGCGGCAGAGTACATCGCCGCTGAACAGGCTCGCCGTTAGCCCATACCACAAAACGTGAGGAGCATCACAATCACCCTGTCACCTGCGATTAAACGGGGGTTTCGACGGTTAATTCTCGACGGCACCTGTAAAGCTAGTTCTACCTTGTTACCTTTGTAGTTCCAATGAAGCCAGCAACGCTAAGAGCGACCTCGACCACTGCGCCGGATGCAGTGAAGTTTCGTAGTCCACAGATCTCAGACGGAGTCCGGCTCTGGGAGATCGCTCGAGATTCACAAGTTCTTGATCTGAACTCGAGCTACTCGTACGTCCTATGGTGCAGAGATTTCGCCGACACCTCGGTTGTCTCGGATACCGATGGCCGAGCAGTCGGCTTTGTTACCGGCTATATCAGGCAGGACTCCCCCACAACGTTTTTTGTGTGGCAGGTTGCAGTCGATGCCGATCAGCGAGGTAAAGGCCTTGCCGGAAAAATGCTCAACGAATTGCTCGATCGCCTTGCCCCGCAGGGCATCACGCATCTGGAAACAACGATCAGCCCCGATAACGAGGCGTCGATCGCTCTGTTCACGGCCCTCGCTCGAACACGAGGAACCGATATTGAAAAATCAGCTCTATTCGCTCCCGACGATTTCCCTGATAGCCACGAGGCAGAGGAGCTCTACACGGTAGGCCCAGCCTCCGTGCGCACAAGCGAAAGGAACCCGCACAGTATGACTGAAACATCCCACACCACCACTGAGCAGCCGAGCATCTTCGAGACTGTCGAGTCTGGAGTCCGCAGCTACAGCCGCCAGTGGCCGGCTGTGTTCACGACTGCGAAGAATTCAACGATCGTCGACGAGAACGGTCGTGAGTACCTCGACTTCTTCGGCGGCGCCGGCGCTTTGAACTACGGCCACAACAACCAGATCCTCAAGGATGCACTGGTCGAGTACATCCAGGGCGACGGAATCACGCACGCCTTGGACATGTCGACGGTCGCCAAGCGCGAATTCCTCGAGTCGTTCAAAAAGAACATCCTCGATCCGCGCGGTTTGGACTACAAGGTCCAGTTCCCAGGCCCCACAGGCACCAACACGGTTGAGGCTGCACTCAAGCTCGCCCGCAAGGTGACCGGCCGCTCAGCAATCATCAACTTCACCAACGCTTTCCACGGCATGACGCTCGGCGCGTTGTCGGTCACCGGCAACTCGATGAAGCGAGCTGGCGCTGGTATCCCGCTGGTGCACACCACCCCGATGCCGTACGACAACTACTTCGGCGGCGTCACCGAAGACTTCCAGTGGTTCGAGCGTGTCCTCGACGACTCCGGCAGTGGCTTCAACCGCCCGGCCGCCGTGATCGTCGAGACCATCCAGGGTGAGGGCGGCATCAACATCGCACGCCCCGAGTGGTTGCGCGCGTTGGCTGAGTTGTGCTCACGTCGCGACATTCTGCTGATCGTCGACGACGTCCAGATGGGTTGCGGTCGTACCGGCCAGTTCTTCTCGTTCGAGGAAGCGGGCATCGTTCCCGACATCGTCACATTGTCAAAGTCTATCGGCGGATATGGCATGCCGATGGCTCTCACGCTGTTCAAGCCAGAACTCGATGTGTGGGCACCGGGCGAGCACAACGGAACGTTCCGCGGATTTAATCCTGCCTTCGTCACCTCCAAGGTTGCCATCGACACCTACTGGTCCGACGACAAGTTCGAGAAGGAAATTCTCGCCAAGGGTGACTACATCAGCGATCGTTTCATGAAACTCTGCGCCGAGTTCGAGGGCATATCCACCCGCGGTCGCGGGATGGTGCAGGCCTTGGAGTTCGCCGAGCCAGAGAATGCAACCAAAGTCGCCCAGCTCGCCTACGACGAGGGTCTCCTCGTCGAAACGGCCGGGCCGTTGGATCAGGTCATCAAGCTGCTTCCGCCGCTCACCACCACCATCGAAGAACTCGACCGTGGACTGGATATTCTTGCAGCAGCGACCGCAAAAGTGTGCTCCTGAGCCACTTTTTGCAGGTAGTCGCTGGTAGCTGATGGGAGAAACACATGATCGTACGTAGCACCGCCGAAATTTCCGGTACCGAGCGCGACATCGAAGCCGAAGACGGTAACTGGCGCAGTAAGCGCATCGTCCTCGGCGGAGACAAAGTCGGTTTTTCGTTTCACGAGACCACGATCAAAGCCGGAACGGTGAACAACTTTCACTACGCCAACCACATCGAAGCCGTATGGCTCATCGAGGGCGAAGGTACATTGACCGATCGCGAGACGGGCGAGACCTACGAGCTTGCGGCCGGCTCGATGTACCTGCTGGACGGTAACGAACGACATACGGTTGAACCACGGACGCAAATGCGGATGATGTGCGTGTTCAATCCGCCGGTCGTGGGCACCGAGACTCACGACGAGAACGGTGTGTACCCACTCGTAGAGGTACCTGCCTAAACCTCGTTCTCTTTACTTTGCCCTGCTCGATCGCCTCGCAAAGGCGACCGGGCGGGGCAGAGTTGTATCTGGCTCCAGTGGCCCGTGCCGGCCGGTGAACGCTAATCTGGAACCCGTGGCTGCACCCGTTCGACTCGAACCCGCCCCGACGCAACTCGACTCCGTGACCCGACTCCTGTCGGGTAAGCGAATCGTGGTGGTGTCGGGGGCTGGCATGTCGACCGAATCCGGTATCCCGGACTACCGAGGGCCGAACTCGCCTCCGCGCAACCCAATGACCTTTCAGCAATTCATCGGGGATCACGAATTCCGTCGCCACTACTGGGCTCGCAACCACGTCGGCTGGCGACACATGGATGCGGCGAGACCGAACTCCGGTCACCGGGCTCTCGCCGAGTTGGAGCGCCGCGGCGCCGTTTCGGGCGTGATCACCCAGAATGTCGACATGCTTCACACCAAGGCAGGAAGCCGACGCGTACTCGACCTCCACGGCGTGTACGCGCGTGTCGTGTGCCTGAGCTGCGGGCAGTTGGTCTCGCGCCTCACGCTCGCTCAGCGACTCGATCGCGCGAACCCCGGCTTCTTGGCGAGCGTGGCACCAGCGGAGGGCGTCGAGATTGCGCCGGATGCCGATGCAGTCATCACGAGCACGGCTCACTTCCGCATGGTCGCGTGTGAGCATTGCGGGGGCGTGCTGAAACCGGACATCGTGTATTTCGGAGAAAGTGTGCCCAAGCCGCTTGTCGCGGAAGCCTTCGATCTTGTCGATCGCGCGGATGCACTTCTCGTTCTCGGATCCTCGCTGACAGTCCAGTCCGGTCTACGGTTCGTACGGCACGCAGCGAAAGCATCGATCCCCATCGTCATCGTCAATCGTGGAGCGAGCAGGGGCGACGAGTTCGCATCGATCACCAGCCACGCTGGCTGCACAGAAGCTCTCAGTGAGTTGCTGCAGACCCTGCCGCCGCTCGACTGAAGCGCCAAACCCCGCACTTTTCGAGTTCACTTGGGACAACACTTTTGTTAGAAAATCTCACACGATGGGCTTCATTTCCGACGATATCCGTGCCGTGGGCGCCCCGCCAGGGCTCTCGCTGGTGTGGTTGTAGTCATGCGGGTCGAACTTGGACAGGCGTCGGCGCAATGCGCCGGTGGACCATGGCCAATTAAAACTGTTGCGACCGTTGGCATCAAAGAAGTAGCTCGCGCAGCCGCCGGCGTTGTACACGGTGCTTCCAAGGGCATCCTGCACCTCGGCATTGAACGCCTCTTGAATTTCGCGCCGTACTTCCAAGGTGGCCCAGCCATGTAACCTGCAATGCGTGATGGCCTTCGCAATGTAGTCGAGTTGCGCTTCGAGAATCATGAACGCCGAACTGTAGCCGGTGCCAAGACTGGGTCCAAGCAGGATGAATGCGTTGGGGAATCCGGCGATTGTTGAGCCGAGGTACCCCCTCGGGCTGCCCTGCCAGTGTTCGTCGAGGCTGCGGCCGGCTCCGTCGAACACTTTGGTAGCCAGCGGCATGTCGAGAATGTGGAAGCCGGTACCGAAGATGATTGCGTCCACCTCGGAGCGTGTGCCGTCGGCACCGACGACAGTATCGCCTCGGATTTCAGCAACCGCGCTGGCGTGTACCTGCACGTTAGGCTGGCTCAGGGCAGGCAAATAGGTGTTCGACATCAGTAAGCGCTTGCACCCGAGGGTGTAGTCAGGGGTCAGCGCCCGGCGTAAGGCCGGATCCCGCACTTGAAATCTGAGCTGGGCTCTTCCGATGAGCTGCACCATTCGGAGTATCCAAGGATGTCGAAAGCCGAGGCCGAGGGACTCCATGATCGCGTACTCGATGGACCGCAGTGCCTTGTGCGCGACAGGAGCGGTCTGCATGAGAAACCGCGCTATCCGCGGCACGTAGCGATCCGGCTTTGGCAGCACCCATTGCGCCGTACGCTGGAACAAATGCAACGTCGCGACGACGGGCTGTATCTCGGGTACAAACTGCACGGCGGAAGCGCCGGTACCGACTACAGCAATGCGTTTTCCCGCTAGATCGTAATCGTGGTTCCACCGCGAGGAATGGAACACCTCGCCGGCGAACGTCTCGAGTCCGGGCAGCGTCGGGATCAGCGGCTCGTTCCACGGCCCAGCCGCTGCGATCACAAACTTGGCAGTGCAGGTCCCGCCCGAGGTCTCGACGGTCCATCGCTGCGCAGATTCGCTCCAGCGCGAATTCGACATCTCGACACCGAAGTGGATGTGCTGCGGGATCTCGTGCGCGGCAGCGGTGGATTCGATGTACTCGTGAATCTCGGGTTGCTCGGCAAACAACCTGGTCCACTCCGGGTTCGGAGCGAAGGAGAACGAGTAGAGCGCGGAGGGCACGTCGCAGGCACAGCCAGGGTATGTGTTGGCGCGCCAGGTTCCGCCGATTTCGGTGGCTTGCTCTAGCACCACGAAGTCAGTAATGCCCAACTGTCGCAGACGGATCGCCGCGCCGATCCCGGAGATCCCAGCGCCGATGATCACCACTTCGTGATCGGTGCCGTCGAGTGCGGGCTCGGTCCGGATCATCGGTCTACTCCTGTCGTCGAGTGAAAGGCAATAGCGCGCGGCTTCCTTCACTTTTCAAAGACTATCAGTATCTGAATTACGACGGTTGCTCGATTGAGAGAATCTGGCTACCGACAGAACCTTGATACCGTCGTTGGACATGAGGGCTTAGTAGGAGGCTGACGTGGTTCGACTGAACAGGCAGGAGGCTCAAGCACGTACCCGCGAGCATCTCCTTGTCACCGCCACAGAGCATTTCTTGGACAGGGGCTTTGCAGCCGCCTCTCTCGAGCAGATCGCTGACGAGGCCGGATACTCCAAGGGCGCCGTGTACTCGAACTTCCGCAACAAGGACGCGCTATGCCTTGTTGTCCTCGACCGCATCCGGTTGACAAAATTGGCGCACCTCATGGCCGTTCTCGATCTCGCAGGCCCCCTCGACAGCACCCTCGACGCCTTTCGGGATTGGGCCGACAAAACTATCGGCGATCGCCGCTGGACGCTGCTCGAGATCGAGTTCTCCGCACGCTCGCGACAGAGTGAGCTGCTTCGCGAACAGATCGCAGAAGGTGCCGCGCGGATGCGTTTGGTCATCGCTGGCTTCATCCGATCCATGGCTGAGCAGCACGATCTGACGCCGACGATGACTCCGGAAGCGGCCGCAACAATGATTCTCAGTACCGGCATCGGCCTCGGCCTGCAGCGCGCAATCAGCCCCGAGCTCCCCGTCGACGCCGCCGTCGACGCGGTGCGAACAATTCTGTCGAGCCCCCAGATGATCGACACTCCGACGGAAACCACCGCGTAACTGTCGGGAGCCCACCACTTCGAAGTTCATGACGCATCGAGGACGGCTACATCGTTCTGGAATTGACTCAGACCGGGACGAGATCACTTGCGTGAACCACGGGGCGCTGCAATTCCGGCGACAGTGCGGAACGGGATTTGCCGATCATGTCGGTCAGTTCCGAGGCATCGTAGGCCGCGACGCCGCGCGCGACGACGAGCCCCTCGGGATCGCTCAAGGACACGACATCGCCTCCGTAGAAGCGCCCCGAGATTCCGGTGATCCCTGCCGACAGCAGCGATCGCCGCTCGTCGACGACAGCGCGGACTGCGCCGACGTCGAGCTGAAGATCACCTTGGACATCAGCGGCATGACGGACCCAGAATTTGCGGGCCGACAGTCGTGTGGGCCGCGCGGCGAAGGCAGTACCGACGCGGGCGGAGGTCAATGCCGCTGATGCGTCGGAGGCTGCGGCGAGCAAGACTGGGACACCTGCATCGGCTGCCAGACGAGCAGCGGACAATTTGGACGCCATTCCGCCGGTCCCCAGAGCGCCTCCGGAGCCAGCGACGACACCGTCGAGGTCCTCGGGGCTGTCCACTTCGGCAATCAGCGTGGCATCGCCCTTTCGCGGGTCGCCGTCGTAGAGCCCGTCCACATCGGACAGCAGCACGAGGGCGTCGGCCCCGACGAGATGCGCGACCAAAGCGGCCAGACGGTCATTGTCGCCGAAACGAATCTCCGTTGTCGCGACAGTGTCGTTCTCGTTGACTATGGCAACGGCACCCAACGCGCGCAGACGGTCGAACGTGCGCTGCGCGTTTCGGTGATTGGTTCGGCGAGCGATGTCGTCAGCGGTCAACAAGACCTGACCGACCGTACGGCCATGGCGTTTGAACGACGTTGCCCATGCGTGCGCGAGAGCTAGTTGTCCGACACTGGCGGCAGCTTGTTTCGTAGCTAGATCCCTTGGCCGCTTGGTCAATCCCAGCGGCGCGATACCTGCTCCGATGGCACCGGACGACACGACGACAACATCGGTTCCTGCGCGCATCCGTGCCTCGACGGCGTCGGCGAGTAGATCGAGGCGATCGACGTCGAGGCCACCGACGAGTGAGGTCAACGCCGAAGAACCGATCTTGACGACCACGCACTTCGCTCGTGCAACATTGGCTCTGGTGACCGAATGCTGTGCAGCGGAGTCGGACTCGCTGTTGGTGCGAGTTACCGACTCAGGGTCCACGTGACTCACTCTTCGGTATCGAGTCCGCGCCGGACCCGACGAGCATGCTTACGTTCGTCTGCACCGATTCGCTCGACCTGTTCGAGGCGGGCATCGGTACCTCGGCCGGTCCTCATCACTTCCACACCTGCCGGCGTCTGCGGTTCCCAGTCGAATGACACCTGCCCGATCGTGACCGATGCACCTGGTTGGGCACCCTGCTTGATCAACTCGTCCTCGACTCCGAGACGAGCGAGCCTGTCTGCGAGGTATCCGACTGCCTCGTCATTGTTGAACTGAGTCTGAGCAACCCAGCGTTCAGGGCGGGTTCCCAGCACGATGAAGCCACCAGGAATGTCCGGATCCTTGGTGACTTGGAAGCCTTCTTCGTTGCGCGCAACCGGGCGCAGTACTGCGCGACGCGGCTCGGCGGGTGGATGGGCGAGACGATAATCCTCGACCATCTTCCCGAGCGCGAAGATCAACGGCTTCAGCCCTTCTCTGCTGACAGCGGAGATGGTGAAGACCGGCCACCCTCGGGCTTCGAAGTCCGGAGTAACCATCTCCGCGAGCTCGGCAGCTTCTGGTATATCCGCCTTGTTGAGGACGACAATGCGCGGGCGGTTGGCCAGATCGCCGAGGCTTACGTCACCGGTGAGTGCAGGTTTGTATGCGGCGAGCTCTGCTTCCAGTGCGTCCACGTCGGAGATCGGGTCTCGACCGGGGTCCAGAGTCGCGCAGTCGACGACGTGTGCGAGCACCGCGCACCGCTCGATGTGCCGCAGAAACTCTAGGCCGAGCCCACGTCCTTCACTTGCGCCGGGAATGAGTCCAGGGACGTCGGCAACGGTGTAGGTCGTATCGCCACTGGAGACGACGCCGAGATTGGGTACGAGGGTCGTGAACGGGTAGTCGGCGATCTTCGGCTTCGCAGCGGACAGAACCGATACGAGGGACGACTTCCCGGCAGACGGGAAACCGACGAGTCCGACGTCGGCCACCGACTTCAGTTCCAGGACCAGATCACGCTCGATGCCTTCTTCACCGAGGAGTGCGAACCCCGGTGCCTTGCGTGCATGCGAGGCCAACGCAGCGTTGCCGAGTCCGCCGCGGCCACCGGGAGCGGCGTCGAAGCGCGTTCCTTCACCGACCATGTCGGCGAGGATGTGACCATCCTTGTCGAGAACAACGGTGCCGTCAGGGACGAGAAGGATCAGATCCTCGCCGTTCGATCCTTCACGGTTGCTACCCATGCCCTGGGTTCCGTTGGTGGCCTTGGCGTGGGAGCGGAAGTGGAAGTCGAGGAGCGTGTGCACGCTGCTGTCGACAACCAGTACGACGCCGCCGCCGCGTCCACCGTTGCCGCCGTCCGGTCCGCCCAGGGGCTTGAACTTCTCACGATGGACAGAAGAGCAGCCGTTGCCGCCTTTGCCTGCGGACACGTGCAAAACCACGCGGTCGATGAATCGCGACATAGCTGCCTTCGATCCTTCCTCGGTCGTCTTCTCGACCGAACTGTTCGATGCCCACAAACACGATAAAGGCGGACCCGGGTTATATGACCCTGGTCCGCCCTTATCGTCGATCTTGGGCGCGTCGTTCGGTCCTGAAAAGGAGTTTCCGGGATCTACCGACGCAGATGGTGCAGCGGAGACTAGGCCTCGACTGCGACCGGAACGATGTTCACGGTCTTGCGTCCACGCTTGGCGCCGAACTCGACTGCGCCTGCGGACAAGGCGAACAAAGTATCGTCGCGGCCACGGCCGACGTTGACGCCCGGGTGGAAGTGCGTGCCACGCTGGCGAACCAGAATTTCACCTGCACCGACTGCTTGGCCGCCGAAACGCTTGACGCCGAGGCGCTGAGAATTCGAATCGCGACCGTTACGGGAGCTTGATGCACCCTTCTTATGTGCCATGTTGCATACCCTCCTCGGGTGAATGTCAGCGCTGAGAAAAGTCAGTACTGAACAGACCTGGTTACTTGATGCCGGTGACCTTGAGGACAGTGAGCTTCTGCCTGTGTCCCTGACGCTTGTGGTAGCCGGTCTTGTTCTTGAACTTGTGGATGCGGATCTTCGGACCCTTGGTGTGCTCGACGACCTCACCGGTGACCGAGATCTTCGCCAGCTTATCGGCGTCGGTGGTCAGATCGGATCCGTCTACGACGAGGACCGGAGCAAGCGAGACAGCAGTGCCGGGCGCTCCCTCGATCTTCTCGACCTTGACGAGGTCACCAACAGCGACCTTGTACTGCTTTCCGCCGGTCTTGACGATCGCGTACGTTGCCATCGGAGGGCTACCCCTTGCTTCTTCGAAC
>JBBSSG010000056.1:0-19913 GCA_038242295.1 Mycobacteriales bacterium
AAGACCGACGCTGCAAAACTCGAAGCCGATGAGAACGGCGAACCTCTACCCGCCGAAAAGGCAGTGAGCCTGGCCTACCTGCCATCGAAGATCGCCAAGGAGATCTTCGGTTTCATCGGCTCCAACACCAACACTGTTCAGGTCTTGATGAACGACCCCTACGGTCAGACCATCGGACCGGTCTCGGGCCATCACTTCGATTACTGGCGTGACTCCGACACCGCCAACGGCAAGCCGCTGACCTCGGCACAGTACGCGGCAGCGTGGCTGACCCAGTTAGCCAAGGATGCGGAGGCCGGCAAGCCGATCAAATCCCCCGAGGTTCAGCAGAAGGCACGGCTGGCAGTTTTGTCCGAGGCGACCGCAACACCTACCGCCACGGCAACATCCACCGCCACGGCAGCTCCCAAGGCTGCGGCGCCCGCTCCAGCTCCGGCGCCCTACGTCGCTCCTGTGGCACCCGGGGCAGCAGCACCGGCCGATCCAGTAGCCCCCGTCGCCCCGGCCCCGCCTGCGGTCGACCAAATGCCGGCCGAAGGACAACAGCCGGTTCAGGATCCGGCCCTGGATGATTCCGTCGCGCAGGTCCCGGGAGCTACCGACACACCGGCCACCTCGGCCGTCCCGACGACCACGGTGGTACCTGTTCCATAGTTCGATGTCTCTCTCGGCGCCCATTCTTTTCAAAAGAATGGGCGCCGAGTGCGTTCGAAACTGGTTAGATCGACCTGCCCCCGATCGCCCCTCCCCCCGATCTGTGGTCGCCGCCGAGAGCCCTGCCGTCGAGAGAGAGCCGCCAGAAACCATGGCCAGAAGGACGAGCACCACCACGCCCGAGATGCACGTAGCTGACACCCACGAAAAAATTCGGGTCCAGGGGGCGCGGGTGAACAACCTTCAGGACATAGATGTCGAGATCCCGAAGCGCAGGCTGACCGTCTTCACCGGTGTATCCGGCTCGGGCAAGAGTTCTCTGGTGTTCGGCGCGATCGCCGCCGAATCGCAGCGCATGATCAACGAGACCTACAGCGCTTTCGTGCAGGGTTTCATGCCGGCACTCGCCCGACCCGATGTCGATGTTCTCGACGGCCTGACGACGGCAATCATCGTCGACCAGCAACGGATGGGTGCAAACACACACTCGACGGTCGGCACCGCAACCGACGCCAATGCGATGCTGAGGGTCCTTTTCAGTCGCCTGGGGAAGCCGTACATCGGTTCACCGCAAGCATTTTCGTTCAACGTCGCATCGATTTCCGGAGCAGGCGCGGTGACGGTCGAGAAGGGCGGACGGCAGACGAAAGAGAGACGAAGCTTTTCCATCACCGGCGGTATGTGTCCGCGCTGTGAGGGCCGGGGCTCGGTCAGCGATATCGACCTGACGGCGTTGTACGACGACAGTAAATCTCTCGACGAGGGCGCCATCACGATCCCCGGCTACAGCATGGAGGGTTGGTACGGTCGCATCTTCCGTGGCTGCGGTTATTTCGATCCCGACAAGCCGATCTCGAAGTTTTCCAAGAAGCAACTCGACGACCTTCTCTACCGGGAGCCGACGAAGATCAAAGTCGAGGGCATCAACCTGACCTACTCCGGGCTGATTCCGCAGATCCAGAAGTCGTTCCTGTCCAAAGACATCGACGCGATGCAGCCCCACATCCGGGCCTTCGTCGAACGCGCGGTCACGTTCGCCACGTGTCCCGACTGCGACGGGACGCGGCTCAGCGAGGGCGCTCGGTCGTCCAAGATCAAGGGCATCAGCATCGCCGACGCCTGTGCCATGCAAATCAACGATCTCGCGGGGTGGGTCCGTGAGTTGAACGAGCCGTCCGTCGCGCCTCTCCTTCACTCGCTCAGTGAGACCTTGGATTCCTTCGTGGAGATCGGATTGGGCTACCTCAGCCTGGACCGGCCCGCCGGCACACTCTCTGGTGGTGAAGCTCAGCGCACCAAGATGATTCGTCATCTCGGTTCTTCGCTGACCGACGTCACCTACGTATTCGACGAGCCGACCACGGGTCTACATCCGCATGATATCGAGAACATGAACAACCTGCTGCTTCGTCTGCGCAACAAGGGAAATACCGTGCTCGTGGTGGAGCACAAGCCCGAGACCATCGTCATTGCCGACCACGTCATCGACCTCGGCCCCGGTGCAGGGGCGAACGGTGGCCACGTCTGCTTCGAGGGCACTGTCGAAGAGTTGCGCGCCAGCGACACCATAACCGGTCATCATTTCGATGATCGCGCGCAAGTGAAAGACTCGGTACGCGAGCACTCCAAGGCCGCCGAGATCCGCGGGGCCGATTCGCACAACCTACAAAATGTGGACGTCGACGTTCCCCTCGGTGTTCTCGTGGTGGTGACTGGAGTCGCGGGGTCGGGGAAGAGTTCGCTGATCCAGGGCTCGCTGGCAAGCCGGGGCGACGTCATTGCCGTCGACCAGGGTGCGATCCGCGGTTCCCGCCGTAGTAATCCGGCCACGTACACCGGACTGCTCGAGCCGATCCGTAAGGCCTTCGCCAAGGAGAACGGCGTCAAGCCCGCGCTGTTCAGCTCCAACTCGGAGGGCGCCTGCCAGGTGTGCAACGGCAACGGCGTCATCTACAGCGACCTTGCCATGATGGCCGGCGTCGCAACCGTGTGCGAGCAGTGCGAGGGCAAACGGTTCCAGGCCTCGGTGCTCGAGTACCTCCTGGGGGGCAAGAACATCAGCGAGGTTCTCGCCATGTCTGCGGCCGAGGCAGCAGAGTTCTTCTCCGGTGAGTCCGCGAAACTACCCGCAGCTCTCAAAATTCTGACTCGCTTCGTCGACGTCGGCCTCGGCTACATCAAGCTCGGCCAGCCGCTCACCACACTGTCCGGCGGCGAACGGCAGCGCCTCAAGCTGGCCACCCACATGGGAGCCAAGGGCGAGATCTACGTCCTGGACGAACCGACGACGGGCCTCCACCTCGCCGACGTAGAGCAACTGCTCGCACTGCTGGACCGACTGGTTGACTCCGGCAAGTCCGTCATCGTCATCGAGCACCATCAAGCCGTCATGGTGCACGCCGACTGGATCATCGACCTCGGACCTGGCGCCGGTCACGAAGGCGGCAAGATCGTCTTCGAGGGCACGCCGGCGGACCTCATCGCCGACCGGTCCACGCTTACCGGACAGCATCTTGCTGCGTACGTAGGGAGTTAGCCGACTCACCGCGACGCAACGCTCGGGATGTACGCATCTCGCTACAGAGGGCTCGAACCGAACAACGAGAATGGGAATCACTATCACCGAAGTTAGCTCTGCCCTCACCGCATTACCCGCCAAGAAAATTCCACACCCGCCGCGTCGTGTGCCGCTGCTCGGCGACATCCTGGGAATGGACTTCGCGCGGCCGAACCAGAAAACACTCGAACAGATGGCCAGGTTGGGCCCCCTCTACCGTCGGAAATTCATCGGTGGAGCGAAGCTGACCTTCGTGGGATCGGCGGCGCTGATGGCCGAGGTCGCGGATGAAACCACGTGGGAGCGTTTCGCTGGACGCCCGATCCAGCGGCTGAAGGTGCTGGGCGGCGAGGGGCTCTTCACAACAGCGAACGACTCTCCCGAATGGGCCATCGGACACGAGACCCTGATGCCCGGATTCACCAAAGGCTCCATGGTCGGCTATCACGCGGCCATGCACACCGTCGCCGACGACGCAGTAGAAGCTCTGGCCGAAAGATCAGAGATCGAGGATGTAGCGGCATTCATGGGCAACGTCGCTCTCGAAGTTATCGGACAGTGCGGGTTCGGCTACTCTTTCGAACCGTTCACCGGCACCGACCGTCACCCGTTCGCTGCTGCGCTCACTCGAACCCTCGCGGAGACCCAGCAATCAGCGATACCAGTAATCGGAGCGCTCCTAGGACGCTCTCGCGCTAAACAGGCAGCCGACGATCGCGACTACCTTCGAGCGACTGTCCGCGCGGTCATCGATGAACGAAAGCGATCCGGCGAGCGGAACCCAGATCTCCTCGACTTGATGCTTCACACAACCGCAGTGCCGATGGACGACGAACTGATAGCCGAGCAGGTCATCACGTTCTTGGTGGCGGGCCACGAGACCACCGGAAACGTCTTGGCATTCGCCGCGCACTACATCGCCGCAGATCCCCAGATCTCCGCGCGCATACGCGAGGAGCTCACGGCTGTCTGCGCCGACGGAATGATCACCCACAGCGATGTTGCCAAACTGCGGTACACGCGGGCGGTGGTTTCCGAGACTCTCAGGCTCTGGCCGACCGCGCCTGGTTTCTTCCGTGCCGCACGCGTCGATACCACCCTGGGCGGTTACGCAATCGCCAAGGGAGAGTGGGTGTTCACGCTGCTCCTGGGAGTCCATCGCGATCGGAATGTGTGGGGCGAGAATGCCGACGACTTCGATCCCCAACGCTTCCTCGGGCGTGCGCCCAACGCTGAGCAATACAAGCCGTTCGGTACCGGGCCACGTGCCTGTATCGGTCGTGCATTCGCGCTGCACGAAGCGGTACTCGTGCTCGCCACACTGGTGAGAGAGTTGGACTTCGAATCCATCACGGAGACACTCGACGTAGAAGAAAACTTGACGCTCCGCCCCAAGGGATTACGTATGCGATTCAAACAACGCGCCTACGCAGCCGGCATTGTTTGAGGCTCGGCAATAGGCGTCCTGTGAACTATCAGCGCACCACGGTGTATTCGTTGATCACAACACCCGACTGATACGCCGTGCTGGCCACTAAATCCGTGCGGAGCACCGAGTACTCGCGTTCGGCGAACAGCTTTCGGCCGGAACCCAACATGATCGGGTTGACCTTGATGATCAGGCGGTCGATCTCGTCGATCAGCGACGATGCCAGGATGCCGCCGCCGGCGAGCCAGATTCCACTTCCGTCCTGCTGCTTGAGTTCTCGGGTCAGCTGGACGGGATCGGAGTTCGTCAGAACCACTGACGGCTCGGCGGCGGTGTGCGTCCGCGAAAACACGTATTGCTTCAAGTGACCGTACGGCCCGCGAGGTGGCGGCGGTCCGCCTGCGACGTAGGTGTTCCACCCCATGAGGACGGTGTCGAATCGCAGCAGGTCGGGGGTCAACCCGAAGGCCTCGAGGGCCAGGGTCGGAAGTGCGTCGGTGTACTCCTCGGCGATCATATCGATGTGATCCCCCTCGACCGGGAAAGCGTCGAAGGCACCGTCTGGGGCGGCGATGTACCCGTCGAGGCTGACGGCGACGTAGTAGACCAGTTCACGCATGAGGTTCTCCGATCACGACGGTTGTAGTGGTTGGGCTCATAGAGTACGACAACTGTCGTGGTCGCGCTAGTCTTTTTCAATGGCACGAAATCCGCAGCGAAGGTCCGAGCTCGCCGACGCCGGACTGCGCATCCTGGCGAAAGAAGGAGCTCGCGGCCTGACCCACCGGGCCGTCGACGACGAAGCAGGCGTGCCGAAAGGCACCACCTCCAACTATTTTCGCTCACGCGGAGACATCATCGCGGGGCTCATCGAACGCATCGGCGAGCGGCTGGCACCCGACCCAGAGGTCCACGCCCCTCTTGCAGCTCAGGCTCCGAGCCCAGAACTGTTCGCCGACTACATGCGCGACATCGTCGCCCGGTTACTCGGTAATCGAGATGTGACCCTGGCGCTCTTCGAACTCCGACTCGAGGCGTCCAGACGCCCAGAGATACGGGACGTACTCGGCAGCTGGCAGCGCTCCAACTTTTGCGACGATGTCGCATTCAATCTCGCCGCCGGGCTCCCCGGCGGAGCACAAGAAGTCGCGCTGTTCCACTACGCAATCGACGGTCTCCTGCTCGATCGGCTCACCAACCCGATCGACCCGGAAACCTCGACCGACGAGATCGTGGACTCCCTGGTCGCCGGCCTTCTGCGCTGACGCGCCCGTGTGTGCGTAGTAGGAGCGGAGACCTACTTTGCGCACACGGGCGGCGGAGCCGCATTACCCGAATTTCACGCCCTGCGCGAGCGGTAATTCGTTGGAATAGTTGATTGTGTTGGTCGCCCGCCGCATATACGCCTTCCAAGCGTCGGAACCGGATTCGCGTCCACCCCCGGTCTCCTTCTCACCGCCGAATGCGCCGCCGATCTCAGCGCCGGATGGGCCGATGTTGACGTTTGCGATTCCGCAATCGGAACCGGCAGCGGACAGGAATCTCTCGGCCTCGCGCAGATCGGTCGTGAAGATCGACGACGAAAGACCCTGCGGCACATCGTTGTGAAGCGCGATGGCCTCATCCAGGGTGTCGTAGGTCAGCACATAGAGGATCGGTGCAAACGTTTCGTGCCGAACGATGTCTGTCTGGGCGGGCATCGTGACAATCGCCGGCTGCGCATAGAACGCGTCCTCACCGAAGATGTCGACGCGCTGGCCGCCGGCGCGGATGGCACCGCCGTCGGAGATTGCCGCGTCGACTGCCTTCTGAAAGCCGGTGAACGCAAGGCCGTCGATCAACGGTCCGACGAGAGTATCGGAATCCAAAGGTGAACCGACAGGCAGGGATTCGTATGCTCGAGAAATTCGCTCGACCAACTCCTCGGCGATCGAGGAGTGCACGATCACCCGCCGTAGAGAGGTACAGCGTTGCCCCGCAGTACCGGCTGCCGAGAACACGATGCCGCGGGTCGTAAGGTTAAGATCCGCCGAGGGGGTGACGATCGCCGCGTTGTTGCCACCCAGTTCCAGCAGCACGCGGCCGAACCTTTGCGCGACCCGCGGCGCGACTGCTCGACCCATTCGAGTCGAGCCGGTCGCGGATACGAGCGCCACCCGGGGATCGTCGGCGAGCGCTTCACCGGCTACGCCATCACCGATGACCAGCTGCGCAACCTTGGGGTCGACGCCGGCTTTCTCGGCGGCGCGTTCGAACAGCGCCTGTACGCCCAGGGCCGTGAGAGGTGCCTTCTCGGACGGCTTCCAGATGACAGTGTCGCCGGCGACAAGGGCCAGCACAGTATTCCAAGACCACACCGCGACTGGAAAGTTGAATGCCGTGATGACGCCGACTACTCCGAGCGGATGCCATTGCTCCATCATTCGATGGCCGGGGCGTTCGGTGGCGATGGTGTTGCCGTACAGCTGCCGGGACAGTCCGACGCCGAAGTCGCAGATATCGATCATTTCCTGAACTTCACCGAGTCCTTCGGACACGATCTTGCCCGCCTCGATCGATACCAACGCACCGAGGTCGTCCTTGTATTGGCGAAGCAGCTCTCCGAGCTCGCGAACCAGTCCGCCGCGCACCGGCGCGGGAACTGCGGACCAACCGCTGAATGCCGCTCTCGCGTCGGCGATCACGGCGTCGACGTCGGTAACGGTCGCCGCCTTCAGCGACGCAAGATTGCCGCCGGTGATCGGTGAACTCGCAACGATAGGCAACTCCGAACGCGGTACGTCCAGGTCGATTTGCACGCCGAGTCGCCCCAGGATCGTGCGGGTCCTGACACTCAGCTCGTCATGAGTGACGGGAGAAGACATAGTGGGCACCTTTCAAGAAGCCGAGCATTGGCCTCAATCTAGCGGATTGGCATCTGTACAGGATATTTTACTTCGAAAAGGCTTCATTGCAGGAATAGTATGGCTTATGATGGCGGTTATGACGCAGGTATTGCAGCGCGGAACCGAAGCCTTCCCCGCCGAGAACGTCCACGAGACCATCAGCCGTCACATGCTCGCCGACGGCTTCGACATGGTTCTAGATCTCGACGCTTCGCGCGGCTCGACTCTGGTCGACGAAAGAGACGGCACCGAGTATTTGGACCTGTTCACCTTTTTCGCGTCCAGCGCGCTGGGGATGAATCATCCAGCGCTGACCAAGGATCCCAAGTTTCGGGTCGACCTGCTACAAGCTGCCCTCAACAAGCCCAGCAACTCCGACGTCTACACCTCCGCGATGGCGCAGTTCGTCGATACCTTCGCGCGCGTGCTCGGAGATCCTCGGCTTCCCCATCTCTTCTTCGTCGACGGCGGCGCACTCGCAGTCGAGAACGCGCTGAAGGTGGCTTTCGATTGGAAAAGTCGATGGAACGAGGCGCACGGAATCGATCCGGCTCTAGGCACCCAGGTGATGCACCTCGAGCACGCCTTCCACGGCCGGTCGGGTTACACGATGTCGCTGACAAACACTGATCCGAACAAGGTCGCGCGGTTCCCGAAGTTTTGCTGGCCGCGGATCCCGTCGCCCTACATCCGCAGCGGCGCAGACATGGACGCAACCGAGGCCGACGCATTAGCCGTCGCCCGCCGTGCCTTCGAGGCGAATCCACATGACATCGCCTGCGCCATAATCGAACCCATTCAAGGCGAGGGCGGCGACAACCACTTCCGTCCCCGATTCCTACAGCAGCTACGCGAGCTGTGCCACGAGTTCGACGCCCTGTTCGTCCTCGACGAGGTCCAGACGGGCGCCGGGATCACGGGCACCGCATGGGCGTTTCAGCAGCTCGGCGTCGTACCGGACGTTCTCGCATTCGGTAAGAAAGTTCAGGTCTGCGGGGTCATGGCCGGGGGCCGCGTCGACGAGATCGAAGACAACGTGTTCACAGTCTCCTCGCGAATCAACTCCACGTGGGGTGGCAACCTCACCGACATGGTCCGATCGCGGCGAATTCTCGAGGTGATCGAGTCGGACGGGCTGATCGAGCAAGCGGCTTCACTCGGGACGTACCTACGTGGACGGCTACAGGCGCTGGCATCTGGGCACGAGATCGTCACCGAAGTACGCGGACGGGGGCTGATGTGCGCCTTCACGCTGCCTGACGCCGCCAGACGCGACGCGCTGATCGAGAACCTGCGGCTCGAGGAGCACGTGTTGGCGCTCGGCTGCGGCGTCAGTGCAGTTCGCTTTCGGCCTGCGCTGACCATCAGCGAGACCGAACTCGATCGCGCCGTCGCCGCGATCGAACGGGCGCTGACGCGCGTGTGAGAACGGTATCGACCCACGGGCAATGATTAGGTAATGTCTGCCACGCGATAGACCGCCGGTCTTTATCGGGGAGGAAAGAAACGTGCCGTATTTCGGCTTGATCATGATGGCTCTGTGGGTGTTCTGCCTGATCGACGTCATCACTGCAGACGAGTCCGGAATCCGACACCTCCCGAAGATGGTGTGGCTATTGCTGGTCCTCTTCATTCCGTTGGTCGGATCGATCGTGTGGCTACTGGTCGGACGCCCCGTCGGCGGCGGAGTATGGGGCGGAGCCGGGTCACCCCAGCAAAATCGTTCCGCCTTCTCCGAGTACGACGCCAAGCCCGGCCGTGCAATTGCCACGACTCCCGAGGCAGACGCGGAGTTCCTGCGGCAGTGCCGGGCGCGCGCCGAGGAACAGCGTCGCAAAGCCCGCGAGCAATAGTTTCTCGCATTCGCTTTCCGGATGTGTACAGTAACTCGACATGTACGCATCCACGTCCCCAGTAGGATCATGGTGGTGGCGCTCTTAGGCGCCCACACCTCGCGTACCTGTACCTGTACCTGTACCTGTGGCTGCCTTTCGAGGCGGCCATTTTTCATGCCCATGGTCGCTCGGGAGTCGGCGAGACTTTTCGAGAGAGGCTGTTTTCGATGCACGAGTTGTTGATCAGAGCGCTGCGCGGAAGAGAACCGTTCGCCCTACTGAGCCGCGAGCACGGCGTCGACGTGCTGCTCGGGGATGTGATCACCGTGGACACGCTCGCAGATATCCCGTTGAACCCACACGCCGACGGCCCCGATGTATTGGCCCTTGTGCCGTTCCGTCAGATCTCCGAACGCGGGTTCGTTTGCCACGACGACGACGCGCCGTTGCAGTGCCTGCGCATTCGCGAGCACGCCCGGGTCGCGGTGGACGACGTGTTGTCGGCACTGACCCCTCGCGAGCTTGATCTCGTCGATGGGCGCTTCGAACCCGATGATCCGACATACGCTTCGATTGTCTCTCGAGTGCTCGCCGACGAGATCGGTACGGGAGCGGGCGCGAACTTTGTGATCCGTCGGGATTATCTTGCGCAACTAGATGATTCGATAGACAGCGGCATAGAGATCTTCCGACGATTGCTCGACGTCGAATCCGGCTCGTACTGGACTTTCTTCGTGCATACACCCGACGTGACTCTGGTCGGTGCGACGCCCGAGCGTCACGTCGGATTCGACGGAACGTCGGCGGTGATGAATCCCATCAGCGGCACCTATCGCCATCCGGTCGAAGGCCCCTCCGGCGCAGGCATTCTCGATTTCCTCGCTGACGCGAAGGAGAACGCCGAACTGTTCATGGTGGTCGACGAGGAGCTCAAGATGATGAGCCGCATATGCGCCAATGGCGGACGCGTCATCGGCCCGCGTCTCAAACAGATGGGCCACCTCACCCACACCGAGTACGTGCTCGTCGGCGAAAGCGAATTGGATCCGCGGGACATCCTCCGCGAAACGATGTTCGCCCCGACCGTCACCGGCTCACCCATCGAGAACGCAGCGCGCGTCATCAAGCGCTACGAGAGAACGGGGCGCGGCTACTATTCCGGCGTCCTGGCCCTGTTCGAAGGCAGTGGCGGTGTGTCGACGCTCGACGCACCGATCCTGATTCGAACTTGCGAGATCTCGCCCTCCGGTGCTCTCAAGATCTCCGCCGGCGCGACGCTGGTACGCAACTCGGTACCGGAACATGAAGTGGCCGAGACACGTTCGAAGCTTGGTGGAGTCTTGGCCGCAGTCGGCGTCGAACCGCCCCGGCCGCGAGCATCCGAAGCTGTGCGCCTGATCGAATATCCAGGGGTCGACGCGGCACTTCGGCGTCGAAACGAAAGACTGGCGTCTTTCTGGCTCGACGAGCAGCCGCTGGCGAAGACGCCACTGCTGGGCAGAACCGCTGTAGTCGTCGATTTCGAGGATCAGTGGACAGCCATGCTGGCCCATCAACTGCGGCACCTCGGGATGGACGTCACGGTGGTGCGCTGGGAAGATTTCGCCGGCACCGACGCCGATCTGCTGGTATGCGGACCGGGGCCGGGCGATCCCCGCGATTCGGCCGATCCGCGGATTGCGCGGGTAGAAAGTTCTCTGGCGGAACGGCTGGCGACTAAGGCCCCACTGCTCGCCGTCTGCCTCAGCCATCAAGTGCTGGCACGGATGCTCGGGCTCGAAGTGGTGGCGCTCCCCCGTCCACAACAGGGAGTTCAGAGGGTTGCGCGCGTGTATGGGCAAGAGCGGACCGTGGGGTTCTACAACACGTTCGTTGCGCTGGCCGGTCCCCTGGCGGACGTGGAGTTGTCTGCAGATGACAACGAGTTGAATGCGTTGCGGGGCAATGGTTTCGAATCGATCCAGTTCCACCCGGAATCGGTACTGTCGACCGACGGAATCGACATTCTGTCGGCAATGGTCCAGAACTTACTCAATGCCATGAATACAACGAGTCGATGAGTTGAGCCGCAGCGCCGGGGCTTCGACCGGCGCCTACCGGGGGACGTTCTTCCCGATGTCAGCAGCATTCTGGTCTTCGTTCGCAGCGGTAGCGGAGAAGAACTTCGCGAACACGACGTGCATCTCCGTCACCACGTCGATGTGGCCCTGCAGGACGTCGAACATGCTGTTCGGACCACCGACCCGCCTTCGCCGCGTAGATTTCGCGGAGCATCCGACCGGACTGAAAATCACCCCAGCCGCTGATCGAGGCCAGTTTCTTTGCCTTGTCCTGATGCTCCTTCAATCGACGAATGAATTCGTCGCACGCGGTGCTGCATGCCCGTGCTGCTTCGGCGTCGAGGAATACATTCCCCTGATCCACTTGAACCGCGAGCGCACTCTATTTCCGACAGATCCGCATATTGAGAATTGCTGTACAAGTCGGCAAATCTTCGCTGCGACGATACGAGGCTCCCGAACAGTTACCACGGTGCGCGGTCGGCGCTCTCCCACAGGCATCGTGTCCAACCGTCGGCTTGGATTCCCTCACCCCACCCATTGCCGAGGATGTCAGGATTCAACCCCGTCGCCTCGATGGCCTCCGCAGGAGTACTGCACGGTTCGAATTCCTCCACCGGAGCCGCCGCAATAGCCTTCCCCTCGGCGCCCCCACCGCAACCGGCCGCCATCAAGCAGGCAGCAGCCAGCGCTACCCATCGTCGCTGCATCGAACCCTCTCCGTCACTGCTGTCGAGTATTTAGACGTGCTCCCGGTTCGAACGGTTCCAAATTATCGAGCGGATCGATCCCTGTCGCGCGGTCGGACGCTCGAACCCGGACGCCCTCCGATGTGCCTCCGGGGCTCTCGCTGTTGTTCCGCTGCTCAGAGGTCGATGGAGCTATCGGAACTGCATACGAGTATCAGCGATCTGCTGTTTTTATGATGACGCCTGAACTATGCTCCAGAGTCAGCAACAGCCCCCGAAACAAGCAAGTCATCTTGTTTCTGGCGCTAAACCATACCTTCGGGCTATTCTTCACTCGGCCGACCGGCCATAGGGGGGGAGTATGAGCCGAGAGCTGTTTATGCCCAACCCCGCTATCGACAATCCCTTCGCGGTGTCGCGCGAAGACCTCCAGGCGACGCCGGATGCCCTCATCATGGTCGACGCGTCCTTCGGCGTCACCTACGCGAATCCCGCTGCAATCACGCTGTTGGACAGCACTGGTGACGGACTACTCGAATGCTCCATCGAGCCGTGGTTCACCGAGCCCGCATGGACCGAGTTCGTCGCCGAATGCACCGGCCCGAGCGCTACCGGCACATTCGAAGAATTCTCATTCACCCAGCAGAAATGGCTTTCCTACAGCATCTGCACAGGAGTCGACGGCTACGCCATCTGGGTGTGGGACATCACCGACGAACGCCTCGGCGTCACGCGGACAGAATGGACCGACGAGCTCGCTCAAACGATGCTCGACGCCGTCTCTGCCGGAACGGTCATGCTTGATTCCAACGGTACGATTCTGCTGGTCAATCGTGTGTGGACGCAGTTCTGGTTGGATCAGCCAGGCGGCGAACGATGCGCACCGGGCGGAAACTACTTTCGCCTGTGCACCACAGCCGCAAAGCACGGCAGCGAGAATGCCGCCGCCGCACTACTCGGACTCAGTGCTCTCGCTGCGGGCGAAGTACAAGTGTTCGCTTTCGACTACAAGTGGGCGACGGCGGAAACTACCTGCTGGTACCGGCTGAGAGCTACGCGCCTCGCCGATGGCGGTCTCTACGTCACCCACGCCGATATCACCGCCACCGCCGAACCCGAGACGACCGAGGAACCTGTACGTCAGGACCCCCTCACCGGACTTCCGAACAGACGAGAAATCGAAGCGCTCCTCGCCGCGGAAATCACCAACCGGTCCAACGACTATGAAGTCAGTGTCCTCCTGGTCGATATCGACGGATTCAAAGAGTTCAACGACGCCCTCGGGCCGACACGAGCGGACGATTTGCTCCGTCTTGTCGCTGATCGCATCAACGCGTCCACGCGACCAACTGACACGCTCGGCCGGCTCACCGGTGACGAATTCTTCGTGATCGCTCGGGGCTGCCAACCCATCGCAGCGCGAGCACTGGCAGCTGGATTCGCCAGTGTTCTCGAACCGTCGTTCGAGCTCGACGACCGGCAGCTGACCGTCACCGCAAGCGTCGGCGTCGCCACGTCCGACTCGGACACCTCAGACCCGGTACAGCTCATCCAAGACGCCGCCACGGCCATGCATACCGCGAAAGCCCTCGGACGTAGCCGCCATCAAGTTTTTTCCACCGACCTCCGCGACAGCAACCGCAAGCGACTCGAACTCGTCGAGCGTCTGCGAGGAGTGGCTATGGCGGAGCACGAACTCGAAATGGTTTACCAGCCCATCGTCGAACTCTCGTCGGGTTCCGTCGTCGGAGCTGAGGCGCTCATCCGCTGGAACCACCCCGAGCTCGGCCTACTCATGCCCGACAGCTTCATCGGCCTCGCCGAGGACGCGGATCTGATCATCCCGTTGAGCAACTGGATTCTCGGGCAAGTCGGGCGCACCATCGCCGGCTGGCAAGCTCAGCACCTCAAAGTGCAAGTCGGAGTCAACGTCAGCCCACTTCACTTCGCCGCAGGCACGCTCGCGACGGACTTCAACGGCATGATCGATTCCCTCGGCATCGAGCCAGGACGCCTTGTACTCGAGCTCGCAGAATCCAAATCGCTTCACGACATCGATGCCGTCCATTACCAACTCATGGATGTCCGACGACACGGATCACTCATCGCGATCGACGACTTCGGATCCGGCTTTTCTTCCCTCGAGCGGCTGGCGACACTGCCCATCGACATCCTCAAGTTCGACAAATCACTGACCAAACATCTCGACAGCGAAGACCTCCAGCGTCGGCGCGCCATGACCTCCCTGTGCAAGGCAGTCGTCGAAGTGACTCACGATCTCGGCAAGGACACCGTCGTCGAGGGCATCGAGACCACCCACCAACTCGATGCCTGCGTCGAGATGGGAGTTACCTTCGGGCAGGGCCACCTTCTCGGCCGTCCGATGACTGCGGAGAAGTTCGAACAGATTCTTGTTCAGAATCACGCGCACAGCGCAACAGCATGAGGTGGAGACTCGTCTACCCAGCTCACTACGCTGTATAACTGCAACATCTCGACGGATGCGACAACGGCCCGTACCGTTGAGTAGGTGATGAGGGACACACGGCGAATTAGCCACCGGATGTCAGCCTCGATCTCATATCTGTACGTGGAGGAAAAACATGGCGATATCGGACATCCAGGAGTACGCCCACCTGAACGAGGCCGACATCGAGTCCCTCGGCAAGGAATTGGACGCAATCCGTCGCGACATCGAAGAATCTCGTGGGGAACGGGATGCCAAATACATCCAGCGGACTATTGCATTTCAGCGCTCACTGATGATCGCCGGCCGAGCAGTGTTGTTCGCGAGTCAGAAGAAGCCGGCGTGGGTGCTGGGCACGGCGCTGCTCGGGGTCGGCAAGATCATCGAAAATATGGAGCTCGGCCACAACGTCATTCATGGTCAGTGGGATTGGATGAACGATCCTGAGATCCACTCGAGTAGCTGGGAGTGGGACAACACCTGCCCGTCCTCGGGGTGGAAGCATTCGCACAACTTCACCCATCACAAGTACACCAACATCGTCGGGCTCGACAACGACGTCGGCTACGGAATTCTGCGCATCACCCGTGACCAAACGTGGCACCCGAAGTACCTGGCGCAGCCGCTGTTCAACGCCCTTCTTGCGACGTTCTTCGAATGGGGTGTCGCACTGCATCACCTCGAGACCGACAAGCTGATGAGCGGTGAGGTGAAATGGTCGGACAAGAAGGAAATGACCCTCGATGTGCTGCGCAAGATCGGTAAGCAGGTCGGCAAGGATTACATAATTTTTCCCGCTTTGACCGGACGTGCGTGGAAGACGACGTTGACGGCCAATGCGACCGCCAACTTCATTCGCAACTACTGGACCTACGGGGTCATCTTTTGCGGTCACTTCCCCGATGGAGCGGAAAAATTCACGCTGGAGCAGTACGAGACCGAGACGAAGCCGGAATGGTATCTACGACAGATGTTGGGTAGCGCCAACTTCACCGCCGGCCCAACCTTGGCATTCATGAGCGGCAACCTCTGCTATCAGATCGAGCATCACCTGTTCCCAGATCTGCCGAGCAACCGGTACGCCGAGATCAGCGTCAAGATCCGCGAACTGTGCGACAAGTACGACCTGCCGTACACGACGGGTTCGATTGCACAGCAGTACGGGCAGACACTGCGGACCATCATGAAGCTGTCCCTCCCGAACCGGTTCCTGTCTGCGACAGCGGACGATGCCCCGGAGACGTCCTCGGAGCTCAAGTTCCGTATCCGCGGCGGCATGAAGGAAGTATTCGGGGTAGATCCGGCGACAGGTAAGCGTCGTGGCTTGCGCACTGCGCTGGCCATGGCAGGCACGCATACCCCGGTCCACCGCTAGAGGCTCCCAGACCCCGCGCGGGAGCCGAACGATCACTGTCTTCGTTCGTCGGCGCTACCGTTTCCCTTCAGAATCGCAGCGCCGACGGTAGGAGTGGGCATTGCGCTTCGTCAGAGCCCAGAATCAGTTCGCACAGCCCCGCTCCGGTAGGCCCAGATCACAATCTGTACCCGTGTACGCACGCCCAGCCTGCGAGCTATGTTGCCGACATGTGTTTTGACGGTGCTGGCCTCGATGTTGAGTACGGTGGCGATGTCCTCGTTACCCATTCCGCGCGCCAAGTTGTACACGACGTCCATCTCACGGGTCGTCAAATTATGCTCGATGCTCGTCGCGGAATTTCTACTGCGACGGGCAAATTCATGTGCGACGCGGGTGGTCACCCTGGCTGAGATTGCCGTACCCCCTGCTGCGACGGTGACGACCGCGTCCGACAGTTCACTCGGGTTGGCATCCTTGAGGAGAAATCCGGAAGCACCGAGGTCGAGCGCAGCAAACACGTACTCGTCCAGATCGAACGTCGTCACCACTATTACCCGCGACTGCGGGAAGCATTCCACGATCTCGCGCGTAGCGGACAGCCCGTCCCGCTGCGGCATGCGGACATCCATCAACACAACCTCGGGACGCAATACCTCGACTTGCTCCACGGCGTGGGTGCCAGAGGTCGCTTGGCCGACCACCCGGATGCGTGAATCGTCGGCGAAAAACATCTCGAACCCCTGCCTCACCACCGGTTGATCGTCGACAATGAGGACAGTGATCGCTTCTCTCATGCCGCAATCCGACCATCGACCGGCAGTACTGCACAAACAATCCAACCGCCGTCGTCCGGGCGTGCGATCACGCTGCCGCCGAGAAGTGCGACGCGTTCCCGCATTCCTACGAGCCCCAAGCCTTGGCCACCGCCGTCGGACGCTCCATTTCCAGCATCGTTGATGACGCTCACCGTTATTGCTGCCGCCGTTCTTTCGACGCAGACCATGACCCGCGCATGGGGAGCGTGTCGGCTGGCGTTGGACAGCGATTCCTGCACGATCCGGTAGCACGCCAGCTGTACGCCACTGTCGATATCCGCCGACTCCTCACAGATCGTGGCCCTCACATGCGCGAACGCCGCTCGGAATCCTTCGACCAAGGAAAGTATGTCGGCGATCATGGGTGGCGGTGGAACGCCCGCGCCATCAGGCATACGAAGGATGCCGACGATCTGCCGGAGACCGTCGAGCGTGCGATGGCCTTGGCCTATGGCCCCGGCAAGAAGCTCTCTGGTCAGGTCGGGATCGGTCGCCAGAAGTCGCTCGGCATTCTTCGCCTGGATGAGCATTCCGGTCAGATGATGCGCCGCTACGTCGTGCAGCTCCCGTGCCATGGACGTTCGCTCGGCCTCGACAGCTCGCTCGGTTCGCGATTGTTGTTCGCGCCGTGCAATATTCAACTCATTCGCTCCGGATGCCACCTGCCGACGGTGAACGGCTATCACGCTGCCGAGCAGTACCAAGGCTGTTGCGGTGAGCGTGGCGTTGAACAACGCGACCCATACGTTGGATCAGAAATCTACGTTTCCACCGTCGGGGCTCCCAGACCGAACCGACGCTGCCACAAACGCCTCGACGGTGATTCCTGCAATCATCGCGGTCACAAGCCGGATACCCGAGATCCGCATCCCGAGAGCTACCGCGGCAAACCAATACAGGGGGCTGATCCCCAGGCTGGCGCTCTGCAAGAACACCATGATCAGAGCGGTGATAGTCACGCTGGCCGAATAGGCGGCGAGCGGGAATCGTCTCCTCAGGCAGAGTGCTCCCGCAAGAGACGCGAGGAGGAACACCGTCGGCACTATCAGTACGGGATCGTCCACTAAACGTTCGCCGGCGACACCCCCGATTTCTGTTGCGACCATCACGGCCATCACGAGCACAGATATTGGCAACAGCAGCAGCGGCACGACCCCGACGCGGGTGGGACGCCAGCGAAGTCCTGATATCGCACAGACCATGACTCGTTCCCTTCGCGCGAAAGCCGTTTGACTGTAACGGCTAATGGCTTGGGCTGGTTGTGTTGGAGACGAGGTCCATCATTGAGTGGTACAGCGGCGTGTCGAAGAACAGCGCGACTCCAACGAATCCGATCAGCCACGCCGTGTTTTCCTGGGCGTTCGCTCGAAACCATTGGTCGACCCGGTGGAGCACGCCTGCCACATGCCTGCGCGCGAACACCGACCCGACGGTGAGCGCGAGCGCTGGAAGAATCATTATTGCGGCGTAGGCGCCGACGACCGCCACCTGAGTGGTCGCGTCCTGATCCGCCTCGTCAACACGGGTGAGAGCAAGTGCGTATGGCACCGCCGTCGGAATCTCCAGCACAGTAGCGAACAGCGCGACACCGATCGTGGCCCTCAGGTAAGCGTGCTCACCGACCGCAGCGTTGCGCCACTTACCGAGGAGTCCGGCGCCAGGCTTACCAACGTCCGCTTCGTGCACTAGCCCGTACCAGGCCGCGAATAGGAGGAACACCACGCCGACCACTTCCCGGATCGAACCTCCGAGCGCAGAATCGAGATACTCCTGCGCATCTGCACGCAGGCCTGTCGGCCCGTTGAGCACGACTATGCCGAGGGCAGCATATGCAGCGGCCAAAGCCACCAGATACAAAATGACGTAACCGTGACGCACGCGGGTGAGGAGCAAGAACCACACCGGTATTGCCATAGCGCCCACGCTGACGGCGTCGACGACGGCCAACGGCAACACGATTACGAGCAGAGAGATCACCGTTGACCCGAGGGCCGGCGGCCACGCCGATACTCGAAAATCTCGACGACACCTATTACTACGAGCAGAACGCCGAAGGCCCTACCCGTGAACCACAACACCTCGAGGTCAGGCAGAAATATCGCAAGGACCGACCCGGCGGGGACAAGTAAGAGTCCGAGCTTCCCTCTCATGTGCACCCAATCTTTATCGGTAGTTCTTTTTCGAACAACCTCGAATCAGCGAGCGTCTGTCGGGCATGGTTCCAGTCAACACAGGCCAGGGGTCTGCCGAAAACAATCTTGACGTTTACAAGCCGTCTACCTGCAATGATCGTCGGAAGATCCCCCATAAGTAGTAGACCTGGACACTGCGCCAGATCTCTTCAATGGCTGCGCGGCGACCATCGAGACTCGGCGAGGGTTTGCAAACACCCCAGGTTCATCGACCTCGGTGATTTGATCGAGGTCAGCGGAGTCATCGGCCGCAGCAAGAATGGCGAGTTTTTGCTATTCGCCGGTGATTGGCGGATGAATGCCAAATGCCTCCACCCGCTACCGAACAAATGGAAAGGCCTGACTGAACTCCAACGACTATGCGATGACCATGCTGTTCCCTACGAGAAAGATTGGGATGCAGGCGCGCTGGCACAGGGAATGTACGAGCATCTCGTTGAGGACTTCACCGAGTTTCCCACCTTCTACAAGGACTTCCCGCCGTCGCCGAAAAATGGGACCTTGTCGCGTGGAGCGTCGAGCTCGGCACTGCCTACAGCGACCTCACCGATCCCGCCGATCAACGTCAGCGACTCACCGAACAGTCATTGCTAGCGGCCGGTGGCGATGAGGAAGCTATGTCGCTCGACGAGGATTTTTTTGCAGGCCCTCGAATACGGCATGCCCCCGACCGGGGGTCTGGGTATGGATGTCGACCGCGTGGTCATGCTCGTCACGGCGGCAGCATCAGGGAGACGCTGGCCTTTCCACTTGCCAAGCCGCGGCGGTAGCGTCAGATGCTGTCTACTCCTGAACGGGCCGGACACGAAGAATGTTTCACATGAAACAAAGCCCTCCGGGTGGTTTCGTGACGGTGTCCGGCCTGCAGACTCAGGTCGTCGTCCCCGGCGGCGGCCCGACGGTTGTGCTGTGTGGAGGGCTCTGTAGTGATTGGTTCAACTGGGCTGCATTGATCGAGGACTTCGTTTCGCCT
>JBBSSG010000057.1:0-19675 GCA_038242295.1 Mycobacteriales bacterium
CATCTTCTGGCGGGGCTTGCTCGGCCACGTATGTCTCCTCGGACCCCCGGGCGCGTCCACCTTATTTCGACGGGTGTGACGCGGCCACACGGGAGCAATCCTTGTGTGCTGACGTCGGTTTGACGACAGTTGGTCTGGTCTTGCTTCGCACAAGTCGCACAAACCACAGCGAGTGGCCCATACGCCGAGCACGATGCCTGGCTGGATGGCTGTTCGGTCCACGATCCGAGCACCTGATCATCAAGCATGCCGCACTAGCGAGGGTTGCCCGCGGATACGGCAGCGATGACGGGCATCGAACTGCGGTTGTCATCCGGTCGCTTTCACGAGAGCTTCACAATAGTGAGGCTCTGATTCTTCGTACTACTCGTTTGTCTGTACTACTCGATTTTCGGTACTACTAGGTCTTCATTACTGCTGGAGTTGTCAACGGTGGAACTGAAAGCTGTGAAAGCAACCGTCTGGAGTATCCCACACAGAAGCTGAAGAACCTGCCACACCACGGAAGATTCCGTGATCTCGCGGCGTGGCAGGCGGGGTGAACACTGGTTTCAGGACAACCGCGTCATATCAAGACAGGTCGGGGAACCACAATGCGATTTCACGGTTGGCGGACTCGATGGAATCCGATCCGTGCACGAGGTTCTGTTGCCCATCGAGGGCGAGGTCGCCGCGGATGGTACCGGGGACGGCTTTCGCTACTGGGTCGGTGCCACCTGCGATCTGGCGGAACGCAGCAATCGCACGCGGCCCCTCCAGAACGGCAGCCATAACCGGACCCGAGGTGATGAACTCGAGAAGCTCGGGGAAAAACGGTTTGTCTTCGTGTTCAGCGTAGTGAGCAGCGGCGAGATCGCGAGGAACGGACTTGAGTTCGAGTGCCGCGATGCTCAGCCCCTTCTTCTCGATGCGGGCGAGAATCTCCCCTACGTATCGGCGGGCTACTCCGTCTGGCTTGATCAGGACAAGGGTACGCTCAGTCACGGGAAATACAGTAGTGGACGCCACACTCGACGCGTCGGTCAGTCCCGCTGACCGTACAACAATCCATTGGCAATCCGCCTTCTGATGTCCTTTCGCAGATACAGCAGATAAATCCAGACCGCGCCGAAAATCAGTCCGACGATGCCGATCGACAGGTGGATGAAAACCCCCAGCAGCACGAATACTTGCAACGCGAAGTTGATCTGCATCGCCCGCGGCCGACCCTGTATTCCCGCAGCGAGAATCAACGCAACGGCGAGTCCGACCAGGTACAGGGTGGACAGCCACCCCAGTCCGCCGCCGACCGTGGACACCACAGGCAGAGCCAAGAGAACGACAATGGCCTCGAGAACGAGCGTGCCTGCTAGGACGCCGCGAAAGCCCTTCCACGGATCGTTTGTGGGCGGCTTGAATTCGCCGCCCTGTGACTCCTCGTCGGTCATGCCGGTTCCTTTCCGAACAGAGTTCTCGCCGCTCCGGCTGTCATGACGGATCCGGTTACGATCACGCCCGCGCCCGAGACGGCCTCCCCTGGACCGGCCACCTCTTCGGCGAGGCCGATCGCAGTCTCCAGCGCGTCGGCCAGCGTGGCTGTCACGACGACGCGTTCGTCTCCAAATTTCGCAACTGCCAGATTCGCCAATTCTTCGACGTCCATTGCCCGCGGCGAACCGTTGTGTGTGACCACGATGTCATCGAAGACGGGCTCGAGGACCGTCAACATCGCCTCGACATCCTTGTCACCCATCACGCTGACTACCCCGACCAACTTTCGGAAGTCGAACTCGTCGGCCAGCGTAGCGGCCAAAGCTCGGGCGCCGTGTGGGTTGTGCGCGGCATCGAGAAAGACCGTAGGCGCATTGCGTACCCGCTCGAGTCGACCGGGGTTGACGATCGATGCGAAGGCTGCCCGGACCACGTCGGCGTCGAGTTGACGATCCGCCCCTGCTCCGAAGAAGGCTTCGACGGCGGCAAGTGCCAACGACGCGTTGTGAGCCTGGTGCTCTCCGTGCAGCGGTAGGAAGATGTCGGTGTAGACGCCGCCGAGCCCCTGCAGTTCGATCTGTTGACCGCCCACTGCGATTCGCCGGGTGAGAACTTGGAATTCGGACCCCTGTCGGGCGACCGCAGCATCGGCTTCGACGGCAGCGCGCAGTAAGACCTCGGCTACCTCCGGTTTCTGCTCCGCGATGATAGCAACGGTGTCGCGGGGAACGAGAGAGTCCGGAGCTTTCTTGATGATCCCGGCCTTCTCGCCTGCGATGCCGGCGAGGTCGTGTCCGAGAAACTCGACGTGATCGATGTCGATGGGCGTTATCACCGCGACTTCGCCGTCGACGACGTTGGTGGCATCCCAACGTCCCCCGAGGCCGACCTCCACGACGGCTACCTCGACAGGTGCCTCGGCGAATGCCGCGAACGCCATCGCCGTGGTGACTTCGAATTTGCTCATCCGGGGTCCGCCAGCAGCGACCGATTGCGCGTCGATCATCTCCACGAAGGGCGCGATTTCGTTGTAGGTGTCGACATAGAGCCGCGGCGAGATCGGCGAGCCGTCGACCGCGATGCGCTCGGTCGCCGATTGCAGATGTGGGCTCGTCGTACGCCCGGTCCGCCGGTGAAAATGGGTCAGCAGTGCGTCGATCATGCGGGTCACGGAGGTCTTGCCGTTGGTCCCAGCCACATGAATCGAGGGATACGCCTTCTGCGGCGAACCGAGCAGGTCCATCAGTGCTGCTACCCGTGCGATAGTGGGCTCGATTTTGGTTTCCGGCCATCGCTTGTCCAATTCGGCTTCGACCAACGCCAACTCGGCCAGGTCGACCGGCCCTGGCCGGCTCGATGCAGACTCCATCTCAGTCACTGCTGCCCTGCCGATTCGAGACGAGCGCCGATGCGAGCTATCTCTTCGACAGCGACCTGTTGGCGCGCGCGGATTTTGTCGACCACGGCGTCGGGCGCCTTGGCCACAAATGCCTCGTTGCCGAGTTTGCTCGTTGTCTGGGCGAGCTCTTTCTCGGCGGCGTTGAGATCCTTGACGAGCCGGGCACGTTCGGCAACCAGATCGACGGTGCCCGAAGTGTCGAGTTCTACCGTCACGGTTGCCTGTGTCAAGCGCACCTCGACGGAGGCGGTGGCAGAGAAGTCGCCCTCCGGTTCGATGAGTTTCGCGAGTGCCCGCGTGGCTGCAACCTGGCCGATCAGATCAGCATCGACGATCCCGACAAGCTTGGCAGCGACCTTCTGGGACGGTTTGAGCCCCTGATCGCTACGGAATCGTCGCACCTCGGTGATCAGCCTCTGCATATCGGAGATCCGCCGCGCTGCCTGGGGATCAGCAGATTCGTTCGAAGCCTCGGGCCACGAAGCGATGACGATGGATTCGCCGCCGGTGAGCACCTTCCAAAGCGTCTCGGTGACGAACGGGATCACGGGGTGCAGCAAGCGAAGCAACGAATCGAGCACGTTGCCGAGAACGCTGCGCGTCGACTCTGCCTGGCCGTCATCCGAGAACTGCACCTTTGCGATTTCCAGATACCAGTCACACACTTCGTCCCACGCGAAGTGGTAGAGCGCCTCACATGCCTTGCTGAACTCATAACGCTCGAACGCCGAATCGACCTCGGCGCGAACATGATCAAGACGATCCAAGATCCAACGATCGGCATCGGTGAGTTCGCTGCGCGGACGCAGTGGCGCAGGCGCGGCCCCGTTCATCAACGCGAATTTGGTTGCATTGAAGAGCTTGTTGGCGAAGTTGCGAGAAGACTGCGCATGGTCCTCGCCGACGGACAAGTCGGCCCCGGGGTTCGCCCCGCGCGCAAGAGTGAAACGAAGCGCGTCGGCTCCGAAACGATCGACCCAATCGAGCGGATCGATGCCGTTGCCGCGCGACTTGGACATCTTCTTGCCATGCTGATCACGGACGAGGCCGTGCAGGAAGATATCTCGGAACGGGACCACACTGCCGGTCTCGCCCGCAGTGACAGAGTCGTCGGCGGAAACATACGTACCGAACATCATCATCCGAGCAACCCAAAAGAACAGGATGTCGTACCCGGTGACGAGCACACTCGTGGGGTAGAACTTCGCCAGGTCGTCGGTAGCTTGCGGCCACCCCATCGTCGAGAACGGCCAGAGACCGGACGAGAACCATGTATCGAGAACATCCGGATCCTGCGTCCAACCCGCTGGCGGGGTCTCGTCCGGGCCGAGGCAGACGGTCTCGCCGTCCGGGCCGTACCAGATCGGAATGCGGTGCCCCCACCAGAGCTGACGTGAAATGCACCAGTCGTGCATGTTGTCGACCCATGCAAACCAGCGAGGCTCCTGGCTTGCCGGGTGAATAATGGTGTCCCCGTTGCGAACTGCATCGCCGGCCGACTTTGCCAATCCGTCGACCTTCACCCACCACTGCAACGACAGCCGCGGCTCGATCGACTCACCACTGCGCTCGGAGTGACCGACACTGTGCAGATACGGGCGCTTCTCGGCGACCACACGCCCCTGCTCAGCGAGCGCCTCCCGCACCTTGACCCGTGCCTCGAACCGATCGAGACCGTCGAATTCGGTTCCGGTGTCCGCGATTCGGCCCGCCTTGTCCATGATGGTCGGCATCGGTAGGTTGTGCCGCACCCCCATCTCGAAGTCGTTCGGGTCGTGCGCCGGTGTGATTTTGACTGCGCCGGTGCCGAATTCGGGATCGACGTAGTCGTCGGCGATGATCGGGATCTGCCTACCCGTGAACGGGTGATCCAACGTGGTTCCGACAAGATGACGGTATCGCTCGTCCTCCGGATGGACTGCAACGGCGGTGTCTCCGAGCATCGTCTCGACACGAGTCGTGGCGACAATGACGTGCGGTTCGGCGTCGTTCAGCGAACCGTACCGGAGCGATACGAGCTCACCCTCTACGTCTTCGAATTTGACCTCGATATCGGAGATCGCAGTCTGCAACACGGGCGACCAGTTCACCAGGCGCTCGGCGCGGTAGATCAGTCCGTCATCGTACATCCGTTTGAACATCGTCTGCACAGCGTGCGAAAGACCGTCGTCCATGGTGAAACGCTCGCGGCTCCAGTCGACGCCGTCTCCGATTCTGCGCATCTGCCCGCCGATGGTGCCGCCGGATTCACGCTTCCAGTCCCAGACTTTGTCGATGAACAGTTCACGGCCGAAGTCTTCTTTGGTCTTGCCGTCGGCAGCGAGCTGCTTCTCGACGACGGTCTGCGTCGCAATTCCGGCGTGATCCATACCTGGAAGCCACAGAACCTCGAAGCCGAGCATTCTCTTTCGGCGACTGAGAGCATCCATCAGAGTGTGGTCGAGGGCGTGTCCCATATGCAGACTGCCAGTGACGTTCGGCGGCGGAAGCACTATCGAATACGGGGGTTTCCCGCTGGTCGGATCGGCCTCGAAGTATCCGGCGTCCACCCATCCCTGGTACAGGTCCGCTTCTACCTCACTGGGGTCCCAGCTCTTCGGCAATCCGCCTGGGTCGCTTTGCGGGCTTTGCTCCTGTGCATCGGCGGGGCTGTCTGGAGTCTGCGGCGCTGAACTGGTCACCCGTCGATTCTAATGGTCAACTGTCGGCGCCCGGACACACCCTTTTCAACTCACGCCTCAGCCCAGCGTCTGAGGCAGTGCCACCGTCTCACCGAGCACATGCTCGGCCAGGAATGCGAACACAACCTGGTACCAAATTTTCGTGTGCTGCGGAGTCAGTATCCAATGGTTTTCCGACGGAAATAGCAGAAGCCGATGATCTGTCTTTCCCTCGTCGTCGACAGGGAGACCGGACTCGTTGAGAAGTTCGTACCAGAGCCGGAGTCCTTCGCCGACCGGTACTCGGTAATCCTTGTCGCCATGGATGACGAGCATCGGTGTCACGATGTCGGCAACATAGAGGTGCGGAGAATTCTCGAAAGCCATTTCCGGCGACATCTCACGCTGCCAGTAATAAGCGACATCCGTCGTCGGTCCGAACTGGTCGAGCGCCCAGAGTCCGGCGTGAGTGACGATCGCAGCGAAGCGGTCGGTGTGTCCCGCGATCCAATTGGCCATGTAGCCGCCGAACGATCCCCCCATCACGGCGGTGCGCGAGGGGTCGACCTCGGGCAATCCGGCGGCAGCGTCGGTGATCGCCATGAGGTCGGTGAACGGGGCCTTGCCCCATCTCCCCCAGCCGCGCTGGATGAAGTCCTGGCCGTAACCGGTGGAGAGCGCCGGGTCCGGCAACAACACCGCGTATCCCTCGGCGACGAGAAGCCAAGGATTCCACCGCCATGACCACGTGTTCCACGAGGACAAAGGTCCGCCGTGGACCCACAGCAGCAACGGCGCCTGCGCATTCTCCGATGCATCAGCGGGGAGCGCGAGCCAAGCCCGAATTCGCTGGCCATCCTCGGCTACCGTTTCGATCTCGGTGAGGACACCGGGTAGTTCGGGAAGATCCTCGGCGAGTCGAAGCGGTTCGACAGCGCCGTATTCGAGATCGATCCGCACGGGATGCGGGGGCTGCGTGTACGACGCCTCGAGCGCAAAAACCGATCCGTCGGCACCGGCGTGCACGTGGGTGTAGGCAGCTGAGGTCTCGGTGACACGCTTCGGAATCCCACCGCGGACGACGAAAATGGGTGCGCGTCCGTTCTCGTCTGCCACGACCAGAACGCCACTTCCGTCGGCAAGCCACACTGGGTTTGTCGGCCACAGGTCCCAGCCCGGAGCGCCGTCGACAACGGAGTCATCGGCGAAGGAGTACTGAGCGAGCGTGGTTCGCGGCGCGTTCTCTGGACTCGACAGTGCCTCTCGAAGGAACATCACGCGGGATCCGTCCGGTGATATCGCGGGTGAACCGAGATCCGCATCCTCGTCGTCCACGAGCGTCGTACGCTCGCCCGTGGCGATGTCGATGCGCACCAACATCGTTCGCGAGGAGGCAAGTGCGCCCGGAACCGTCCAAGTCGAGACGAGAAAAGTTCCGTCGGCACTGATGTCGTACGACGCTTCCTGTAGCGCACCCCCGGTGCGAGGTGTGATGCGGCGAGTCTCGACATCGGGTGCACCCGCATACAGATGCGGAGTGGCGGGGCCGAGGTCGTGATCCCAATGCCTCACGGGATAGCTCGAGTGCAGGATCGCGCTGATGTCGGTGTCCTTGCGCAACGAGCGGATTCGCTCGTCGTCCGCCTCGGACTCGGCAGAAGGATGTACATCGGACATCGCTACGAACGCAGTCGAGTCGGAGGCTGCTCGGATTCCCGAGTAGCCGCCGCCGCGCAGTGCGACCATGTATGCTTCGCCGCCGCTCGATGGCAAGGACCACACAGCCCCGGACTCGTCGTCCTTCGACGCCCTGCGGACGAAGAGGATGTCGCCGACAGCGTTGAACGCCGGTCCGGACTCCCCCGTCTCACTCCAGGTCAACCGACGAGCTGAGGAAACGCCGGTGACGTCGACCTCCCATAGCGACGCGATGTATTTGGTTCGGCCCGCATTCGGCGTCGAGATCGCGACCACTATGCGAGTTCCATCCGGCGACACTGCCAGATCGGTGACGCGCGGCGACGCTACGTAACGGTCGAGGTCGTCGAAAATGCCACCCAGATCTTCTGACACTGACGCCTACTCCTGACATGGTGAAGGGTTCCGTCACCCGATGCTGCGACGGACCGACAAAGCAACTTGATTGTGGACCGAGCTTATTTCGGCCCCAGCTCCTCACGTAGTTGCGCCAACGTTCGAGCAAGGATTCTCGACACGTGCATCTGCGAGATACCCATCCGGTCGGCGATCTGCGTTTGTGTCATCGAACCGAAGAATCTGAGTACTACGATTTGCCGCTCCCGCTCCGGCAGCTTCTCCAGTGCCGGTCGAACAGTCAGGTAGCTTTCCATCTTTTCCAGATCGGGATCGTCAGCCCCGAGGGTGTCCATCAGAGGAAGTCGATCCTCGCTCACCACCGAATCGACCGACACCGTCTGATATGCGCTACGGGCCAGCAATGCCTGCGAGGCTTCTTTGACGTCGATATCCAGCTCAGCGGCGATCTCGCTTGCTGTCGGAGCTCTACCGAGCTTCTGTGACAAAGTGCCCACGGCGCCGGAAATCATCGAATTCAACTCTTTCATCCGCCGCGGAACACGTACGGACCAACCGGCGTCGCGAAAGTAGCGTCGGGCCTCGCCCATGATGGTGGGTACCGCAAAGGAAACGAAGTCCGAACCCCGCTCGGTGTCGAATCTGTCGACGGCGTTGACAAGGCCGAGCCGAGCAACCTGAAGAAGGTCCTCGTGTGCCTCGCCGCGGCCACCGAAACGGCGCGCGATGTGTTCGGCCAACGGCAGACATCTGGTGATGATGCGGTCGCGAAGCGCTTGTCGCGCAGGAGAATTCTCCTCCATGGACTGCATCTGCTGAATGAGAGGTACGACCTCGCTGTAGTCGTCCGACCGACGCCTCGTGGTCTTCTCGTACGGGACGGGCACTAGATGCTGCTCCTCCGCTTGACCACATCGACTGTGACCGAAATTCCGCCGTCGACCGAGGACTCATTCAAGACGATCGAATCGGTGAGTGTCTGCAGCACGTGCCATCCGAAGCTGTCGGCTTTGGGAACACCTTCTTCGGTCACCACTGATGTCGTCGAGATATGAATTGCCTGCTCACCTACCACAAACGAACAGGTCAACTCCCCGGCATTCACTGCACCAGCGATAAGTTCCGAACACACCTCGTCGACCACAAGTTTGATGTCAGCGACGTCGTCCAGCGTGAAATCACCCAGCACAGCGAGAGTTTCGGCTACCGCTCGCACTATGGGCAACTGGTCTGCATTCGCGATGACTCGCAGTTCGACCGGTGCGCCGGACTTCCGTTCCAGCTCTTCGATCTTACCGACGCCAGCCATGCGCGCTCCTTTTTTTCAGTCGTAGAAGATTTGCCAAAGATTGTGGCCGAGACATGTCGTTCTCGGCCAGGGCAAGGGTACCCGGGTCAGCAGAGTTCAATCTCCGCACTTCCGTGCTGCAGTAACTGTCGCCGACGAGGCATCTGTGCCGACGGAACAGGGGTGTTGACGCGGCGTGAGTGTTTACCGGAGATGCCCGCGGGGGTAGCCCGCACGCGTAGGGGTAAATCGACAATCAAACAGGAGGATCGACATGGCCGACGATCGAAGCGGACCCGCTGAAGGACTCAAGGGTGCAGTAGAGGGCGTCAAAGGTGCAGCAAAGGAAGCCGCCGGATCGGTAGTCGGAAACGACAGCCTCGAGCGCGAAGGCGAAGCACAGCAGGACAAGGCCGAAAGCGAGCGCGAAGCTGCCAAGAAGGAAGCAGCAGCTGAAGCCGCGCGGACCAAGGCCGATGCGGACGAAGCTCGCCAGAAGTCAGAGCAGTAGGTCCGCAGCCCATCTGCGGCGGCGCGGCCCATGTGTGCGTACTGAAATCAGCCCTGTTTACGTGAACACGGGCGGCGAACACGGGCGGCGACGCCGCACTCCTGGCAGGATCTATTTCTGTGGACTACACATCGCAACTGCGTGAACTTGCCCAACAATGCGGAGTATCCACGTCGTACCGCGGCTGGGATCAACTCGAGCACGAAGTGTCCAACGACACTTTGATCAGAATCCTGAGCGCGCAGTCCATCGCGGCGGATACCAGTTCGGCAATCGCCGACGCCGTTGCAGATCTGGAGACAGCTCCATGGCGCCGGACACTACCTCCCGTTGTCGTCACGGTGGCAGGCGAGGTCGCGCAGATCTTTGTCCATGTGCCACACGGCGAGCCGGTGACCGTGTCCCTCACGACCGAGAGCGGTGAATACCGCGCACTCGATCAACTCCAAATATGGGTGGACCCGCGCGTTGTCGACGGTTCGTTGATCGGACGCGCGACATTCGAGGTCCCGGCCGACGTCGGCACGGGATGGCACACCCTCAACGCTGATTGTGCGCCGAATGCAGCGCCGGCAACATGCCCGCTCGTGGTGACGCCAAAGAGATTGTCCACCAACGACGCTCTTCTCGACTCGCAGATCACCGGCCTGCTCACGCAGCTGTATTCGATCCGATCCGACCGATCCTGGGGCGTCGGTGACTACGCAGACCTCGCTGACCTTTCGTCGATTGCCGGAGCCGAGCACGGGTTCGACTACGTGCTCGTCAACCCGCTGCACGCGCAGCGTCCGGCTCCACCCGTCGAGGCATCGCCGTATCTCCCGACCACCAGAAGATTCTTCGATCCCATGTACATCAGGGTCGAGGACATTGCGGAGACCGCATATTTGCCGCGGGATCAGTACGCCAAAGTTCGCGAGTCCGCCCGTAGTTTCCGCAGAGCAAACAAGAGCACCAAGAGCATCGACCGAGATCCGTCGTTCCGCGCGAAACTTCGGGCACTGAAGCGAATCCACCGCGTTCCGCGCTCGGCCGCACGCGAAGCGGCGTATCTCGCTTTCTGTGCGTGGGAGGGCGCAGGACTGCAAGACTTTGCACTGTGGTGCGCACTCGCGGAGAAGTACGATCCGAAGAGCGAGATTTGGTTGGACCGTGCTGCGCACCCGGCCACCGACTTCACCGCCGAATACCGCGAAAAATGCGCCGAACGGATCGAGTTCCACACATGGTTGCAATGGATTTGTGATGAGCAACTCGGCCGGGCTCAGGATGTTGCTCGCGGCTCGGGGATGGCCATCGGGATCATGCACGATCTCGCGGTCGGCGTGCATCGCGAGGGTGCCGACGCATGGACGCTCGGCCACGCGCTGGTTTCGGGCGTGACCGTCGGCGCTCCGCCAGACAATTTCAACCAACAGGGTCAGAACTGGAATCAGCCACCATGGAATCCAGATCGACTACGCGAACTCGGGTACGCCCCGTACCGGGACATGCTGCGGACGGTTCTGCGTCACGCGGGCGGTATTCGAATCGATCATATTCTCGGGCTCTTCCTGCTCTGGTGGATACCGGAGGAGTCCGAGACAGCAGGCGACGGTGCTTACGTTCACTACGACTACGAGGCACTGATCGGCATTCTCGTACTCGAAGCGGAGCGCGCCGGAGCGGTGGTCGTCGGCGAAGACCTCGGAGTGTTCGAGCCTCAGGTACAGCAGTACCTGGAAGAACGCGGTTTGTTCGGTACCTCGATTCTCTGGTTCGAGAAAGACGGTGATAAGCCGATTCCACCCGAGGACTATCGCGAGCTCTGCCTGACGTCGGTTACGACACACGACCTACCGCCGACGGGCGGATACCTACGCAGCGAACACATTGCGTTGCGTTCACGACTCGGACTTCTCGAACGCGATGTGGACGCCGAGATCGCGCAGGATGCGGCTGCTCGGGAGGCCGTCCTAGATCTTGCTCGCATGCGCGACCTGCTGCCTGACGACGCATCGGAGCAGGACACGATCGAAGCACTCTATCGCCTCATCGCTCGAAGCCCGTCAGTGCTGTTGGGCATTGCGCTAGTGGATGCTGTAGGCGAAAACCGGATTCAGAATCAGCCGGGCACCGACGAGACTCAGTACCAGAACTGGCGGGTTCCGCTGGCAGATCACAAGGGCGCGGCAGTGTGGGTGAACGACCTCATCGATCACCCGAGAATGCTGTCGCTGGTGGCTGCGCTTCGCGCACATAGTTAGGCAGAAACCCGCCAGGACTCTGCGGGAGATCTAGCCCCACACGCACCCGCGGACCGATCCGCCACGAGGACGGGCACAATCGATCCATGGGACGCATCACCACTCGACGACCGGTCGTGAGAATTCGTGGGCCGCTCGAGACGAGTCGACCGGACACACTCGTTGTGGAAGAACCTCTCGAGATCCGGGTGAACGGCTCGGCCCTCGCCGTCACGATGCGGACGCCCGGACATGATGTCGAGCTTGCACACGGGTTCCTGCTCACCGAGGGAGTGATCAGGAACAAGAGCGATATCACCGAGGCCCGCTACTGCGACGGTGTCGACGACGCGGGCCGCAACACCTATAACGTGCTGGACATCGCGTTGGCCCCGGGCGTCCCGCCTCCCGAACCAGGCGTGGAACGCAATTTCTATACGACGTCGTCGTGCGGTGTGTGCGGCAAGGGATCTCTCGATGCGGTTCGCTTGAAGTCCGTCTACTCCCCCGCCGATGACAATGCCAGAATTTCCTCGTCTGTCCTCAGCACGCTGCCGGATACATTGCGCAGTTCGCAGAAGGTATTCGATTCCACCGGAGGTCTGCATGCTGCGGCATTGTTCGACCTCGACGGCAGGATGATCGTCGCCCGAGAGGATGTCGGCAGGCACAACGCCGTCGACAAGGTCATCGGATGGGCGACGGCAGCAGGCCGCGTTCCGCTGACCGGAACTGTCCTGATGGTTAGCGGACGCGCCTCGTTCGAATTGGCCCAGAAAGCGGTGATGGCTGGTATTCCGATACTTACGGCGGTGTCGGCGCCATCATCTCTCGCTGTCGATCTCGCTGAGGAATCTGGCCTCACCGTCGTAGGATTTCTGCGCGGAGATAACATGAATCTGTACTCCCACGCGCACAGAATCACGCGCACATAGGCGCCGGTCTACCCAGCGTCTCGTTGATCCCGGGTTCCGTCTCCATGAAGACGAGGCTCTGTGCAGTCAAGGTCGCCGGGTTGCCGAATCGGTCGAAGATCAAGCCGACTTTTCGCGCCGTTCGGGACGCTCGGGCTTGCGCGGGACAATGGTCGGCAGCACGTTGTCGTTGACCGTCTCGGACGTCACCACTACCTTCGCCACATCATCCCTGCTCGGAATGTCGAACATGACCGGGTTGAGGACCTCTTCCAAGATCGCACGCAGGCCACGGGCGCCTGTTCCTCGCAGGATTGCTTGGTCCGCAATAGCTTCCAGCGCGTCCTTGGTGAACTCTAGTTCGACATTGTCCATCTCGAAGAGCCGGCTGTACTGCTTGACCAAAGCGTTCTTCGGCTCGGAAAGGATGGTGACGAGCGATTCTTTGTCCAAGCTGGTCACTGACGCGATCACCGGCAGACGGCCGATGAACTCGGGAATCAGTCCGAACTTGATCAGATCCTCCGGCATGACCTCCGCGAAGTTATCCTGCGTATCGAGCTCGGCTTTGGACCTCACCTCAGCACCGAAGCCGAGGCTGCGCTTACCGATACGATCGGAGACGATTCTTTCCAACCCGGCGAATGCGCCGGCCACGATGAAGAGCACATTCGTCGTATCGATCTGAATGAACTCTTGGTGGGGATGCTTACGGCCGCCCTGCGGGGGCACGCTTGCCTGAGTCCCCTCCAGAATTTTCAGCAGCGCCTGCTGCACGCCTTCGCCCGACACGTCACGGGTTATCGACGGATTTTCGCTCTTGCGCGCAATCTTGTCGACCTCGTCGATATAGATGATGCCGGTCTCAGCACGCTTGACGTCGTAGTCGGCAGCCTGGATCAGTTTGAGCAGGATATTCTCGACATCCTCGCCGACATAGCCGGCCTCGGTCAACGCCGTAGCATCGGCAATCGCAAACGGAACGTTCAGCATTTTCGCCAGCGTTTGAGCCAGGTAAGTCTTGCCACAACCAGTCGGACCGAGCATCAAAATATTCGACTTGGCCAGTTCGACGGTCTCGCCCCGCGCATCACGCGTCTTGTCTCCGGCCTGAATCCGCTTGTAATGGTTGTAGACCGCAACAGCCAGTGTCCGCTTGGCGGTGTCCTGCCCGATGACATAGTTCTCCAGGAAGTCCCGAATCTCGGAAGGCTTCGGCAGATCGTCGAGCTTGACCTCACTCGACTCCGCGAGCTCTTCCTCGATGATCTCATTGCACAGATCAATGCACTCATCGCAGATGTAGACACCTGGTCCAGCAATGAGCTTCTTGACCTGCTTCTGGCTCTTACCGCAGAAAGAGCATTTCAGCAGATCGCCACCGTCACCGATTCGTGCCATTCGGAGGTTCCTACTTCCTTGTCCGCGTTCAGTCGACCGATGTCTCGAGAGAATGCCCGTCCACCGTGAGCAACTTCTCGATCAACAGTGTTCTAACCCTGCCTGCGACCGTACCCGTGTTCATCGATCCTGGGTGAGTTGTTTCCGGTGATTCGCCGGCCGAATTTGCCAGATTTTGTCGAAATGTCCGTGCTCGCGCGAATCGATGAACCTATACCGACACGTGCAGCAATGGACCCGAATGGGTAAAACTTCCCTTTGATGCCTTCAGTGCCGGAGGGAAAGCGATATTTCCCTGCCGGCACCGAGACGGTCCTGCGAAGATACCCTGCCGGCACCTACTTCTGTGTGGATAATTTCCGGTATTCGAAGACAGTATCGATGATTCCGTAGTCCTTGGCCTGCTCGGCCGTCAAAATCTTGTCGCGATCGGTGTCCTTGCGGATGACAGCGGGGTCCTTGCCGGTATGGAAACCGAGTGTGGTCTCCATGAGTCGACGCATGCGTTCGATCTCCGCCGCCTGGATCTCGAGGTCCGAGACCTGACCCTGAATTCCGCCACTGGAGGGCTGATGAATCAGCACCCGCGCGTTTGGTAGAGCGGCCCGCTTTCCCGGGGCACCTGCGGCAAGCAGTACTGCCGCAGCCGACGCGGCCTGTCCGAGGCACACCGTCGCCACGTCTGCGCGCACGTACTGCATCGTGTCGTAGATCGCCATCAGCGAGGTGAACGACCCACCGGGCGAGTTGATGTACATCGTGATGTCGCGATCGGGATCGAGACCTTCGAGCACAAGCAACTGCGCCATGACGTCGTTCGCCGACGCGTCGTCGACCTGGACGCCGAGGAAGATGATTCGTTCCTCGAACAGCTTGTTGTAAGGATTAGATTCCTTCATGCCGTAGCTGGAGTGCTCGACGAAAGAAGGCAAGATATACCGCGAAGACGGCATCTGATTGGGATCGAACAGGTTTGTCATCGTTTCTCCAAGCTGTGAGTGATCGAGGGTCGAGGCACCGGGCGAACTACTCGCCGATACCACCGGCCTGTCGAGCGCGGCTGACGACATGGTCGACGAAGCCGTACTCCTTAGCTGCAGCCGCTGTGAACCAACGGTCGCGGTCGGAGTCCTCGGTGATCTGCTCGACTGTCTGACCTGTGTGAGAGGCGATGAGTTCAGCCATCTCACGCTTGGTGTGAGCAAACTGCTCCGCCATGATGGCGATGTCGGACGCGCTACCACCGATGCCGGCCGATGGCTGGTGCATCATGATGCGCGCGTGCGGCAGAGCGTAGCGTTTACCCTTCGTGCCGGCCGAAAGCAGAAACTGTCCCATCGATGCGGCCAAACCCATTGCGTAGGTGGCTACGTCGCACTCGGCAAATTCCATCGTGTCGAAGATTGCCATGCCTGCGGTGACCGAGCCACCCGGTGAGTTGATGTACAGCGAGATGTCGCGAGTGGCGTCCTCGGCAGAGAGCAGCAGAATCTGCGCGCACAGCCTGTTGGCTATGTCGTCGTCGACCTGAGTACCAAGGAAGATGATGCGCTCGCGAAGCAGACGCTCGTAAACGGAGTCGCTGAGATTCAGGCCGGAAGTGGCCGAAGTCATGACGGGACTCTGCTGGTGCGAAGCCGCCGGATTCTGAACAGTCACGGTACCTGCCTTTTCCATACTGATCGTTGGTTCCTGATACAGACACTAACGAAAAACGGCGGCCCCGGAGTCCCGGAACCGCCACCGTTCGCTGTCAGCGTTACTTCTCTTGTTCACCCTCGGCAGAATCGCCTGCTGCAAGCTCTTCTGCTTCGATCGGGCTACCAAAAAGCTCGGCGGTATCGACCTCGGCACCCGAAGTGTCGGTCACCTTCACACGATCGACGACGGAGGCGAGGGCCTTGCCGCGGCGTACATCTGCGAAAACGGCGCCGAGCTGATTGGCCTGCTGCACCTGCTTGATGAATTCTTCCGGGGAGATGCCGTAGCGCTGCGCCTGGAAGATAATCCGCTCGGTGAGCTCGTCCTGGCCGACCTGAGTGTTCTCGGCCTCGGCGATGGCATCGAGGAGCAACTGCGTGCGCACCGAAGTCTCGGCGGTCTCCTTGATTTCCTTGTCGAACTCCTCGCGACTCGAACCTTGAGCTTCGAGCATCTCGGCAAGTTTCGCTTCATCATGGTCGAGGCCATGAATCGCTTCGTGTACCTGTGAGTCGACCTCTGCCTTGACTACAGCTTCCGGGGCGGGAATCTCGAGTGTGTCGAGAAGAGTCTCCAAGACCTTGTCGCGGATCTGACCGGCCTGCTCGACCTTCTTCACTCTTTCGACGCGTGCCTTCAGGTCGGCCATGAGCTCTTCGAGCGTGTCGAACTCGCTGGCAAGCTGAGCGAACTCGTCGTCCGCTTCGGGAAGCTCGCGCTCCTTGACCGACACGACCTTGACGGTGACGACAGCTTCTTTGCCTGTGTATTCCCCGGCAACGAGGGTGGAAGTGAAGTCCTTGGATTCGTCGACGGACACGCCGACAATCGCGTCATCGAGTCCCTCTACGAGCTGACCTGAACCGACCTCGTGGGACAAGCCGTTCGCCGAAGCTTCTTCGACGTTCTTTCCGTCGACTGTGGCCGACAGATCGATCGATACGAAGTCGCCATCCTGAACCGGACGAGAGACACCACTCAAGGTACCGAAGCGCTGGCGGAGCGACTGAAGCTGCTCATCGACTGCCTCATCGGTGATCTCGAGCGGATCTACGGTGACGCTGAGAGTCGAGTAATCAGGGAGAGCGATCTCAGGGCGAACATCGACCTCAGCGGTGAATGTGAGCTCTTCGCCATCTTCGATCTTGGTGATCTCGATGTCAGGCTGACCGATCGCCTTGATGTTCTCAGTGGTCACAGCCTCCGAGTAACGGGCTGGGAGCGCATCGTTGACGACCTGCTCGAGCACGGCGCCGCGACCTACGCGGGCTTCGAGTAGCTTCGCCGGTGCCTTGCCCGGACGGAACCCCGGCAGACGGATCTGCTGGGCGAGGGCCTTGTAGGCGCGGTCGAAATCAGGCTTGAGCTCCTCGAAGGGCACCTCAACGCTGATACGGACTCGCGTCGGGCTGAGCTGCTCGACGGTGCTCTTCACGGGACATGCTCCTTTTGGTGGTGGTGCCTTACTGGCGAAGTTGAACTTTCGGCAAGACCGGATCCATATGGATCCGGTCTTGTCTTTGTCGGGGTGACAGGAATTGAACCTGCGACCCTCCGCTCCCAAAGCGGATGCGCTACCAAGCTGCGCCACACCCCGTCGTACCGACGTTTTCAACTTACAGCCACCATTGAACATCAGACACCAGCGCCACCCGTGGGCGGCCCATCGCTTCCGACAACGCAGACTCTACATGCAGCCAATTCGCAATACCGCAGCGAGGTAATTTGTAATACCGAAGCTAGGTTATGTAGAGTTCCAAATCGCAAGCGACGCAGGTGGCGATCCCACCGAGTCGCTCGCATGCCGATGTAGCTCAATGGTAGAGCCCCTGTCTTCCAAACAGGCTACGCGAGTTCGATTCTCGTCATCGGCTCAACGAAAAGACCCGGACCCCGCCGATTGCGGGGGCCGGGTCTTTCTTCGTATTTCGCATGGGGGCGCCCGTCAGATCCGCACCCCGTCGTACAGAGCACGCGCGACCGACTCGTCCCCGACGATGTCGAGGACCTCGAGCGGGCGTCTACGCCACATCGCGAGAAATAGGTTTTCCGCGGAGCCGCGCAAGGCTACGTCGCCCTTTCGATGCTCACGTGTCACCACCGCTCGGTTTGCAGAGAAATCCATGAAGTACTCACCAGCGGTCCCGTCGTCGGTATGCAGGTGAATCGTTCGCCCAGTCAAGGCGGGGAGTTGATCGATCGGGACTCGCGTCAAAAACTCCTCGGCCCACTCCCCGATCCCATCTGCCGCCCCAGCAGGATCCATCCGGTCCGGACGGGCCCCACCGACCTGATGCACAGCATTCTGAACATCGAACCGGTGAATTGCCACTTCGTGCAGTTGTCGGCGGATCCAGTAGTCGGCAGTCCTGGGACCGAGGAATGTCGGAACTTCCTTGGCTGGGTCCGCCTGCGCAAACACAACGAGCATCGTGGACGCCGCTTCTCGATAGTCGTCTAAAAACCGCGGGCCCCGCAGCGGCTTTTCAACCGCCGCAATAGCTTCGGCCATGCCGCCGGACGCTGGAACCGACAACACCGCCATTGCCATGCGGTGCACGAACGTCACGTGTCTGACGAGTTTTTCGACCGTCCAGTCCGGCATTGTCGGCACGATCGTGGCGGCTGCGCCCGGGGGGACCGAGGCCATCCGTTCGCACTCGACCGACAGAAGTGCGTGATGTTCTTCGGGAGTCATGAGTGCGATCCTGCACCTGCTCGTCCTGGTTCGGCGACCGATCGGCCAAGTCTCGTGCAACCTGCCCGATTTATCTGACCCGAAACGTCCGCAAATACAGTGCCGCGTCGGGGTAGAAACTCCCTAGCTCACCTGACAAACAGGACACCAGAACAGGTTTCGTGCTTGGAGTACAGAATGCATGATCTCTGTTCCACAGACTCGGCACGGAAGCCCTGCCCTGCGGTAGACATAGTTCCGCGGCCTCTGCCCTGTGCCGCCACCCTCGCCGTAATCGTCATCCGGCCGGATCGTGATGATCTTGCCGCGGCGAACACCGATCTTCATCAGATCCACGAGATCTAGCCAGAGCGCATCCCATTCGGAGTGATCGAGATCTTTGCCCGGCCTCATCGGATTCATCTCGTGCCGAAACAGGATCTCGGCCCGATAGACATTCCCGACGCCGGCGAGCACTGATTGATCCATCAGTAAGGTCCCGATAGGTGTGCGCGACTTAGTTATTCGCGCCCAGGCGAGCTCCGGATCAGCGTCACGTCGCAAAGGGTCGGGACCGAGGCGATCTTTCAACGCATCGAGCTGCTGTTCGGTGTAGATCTCGCATGCAGTCGGCCCTCGCAGATCTGTGCCGTACTTCTCCCCCACCATGCGAAGTCGAACAGCACCGACCGGATCGTCCATCGGCACAGCCTGCTGGGTGAACTTTCCGTACAGACCCAGATGAATGTGCACGATCAAGTCGGTTTCGTAGTGATGCAGGAGGTGCTTTCCCCAGGCTTCGGACTTCTCGAGGATCAGGCCGTCGGCCAGCGCAGCCCCGGAGACAAAGCGTCCTTGTGGACTGCTCAATGCCACCGGGGCCCCGCCGAACCGTCGCTGATGAAGCCGAGCAAGTCGGTGAAGTGTGTGCCCTTCCGGCACGGTTACCGAGGCTTCCCGGGAACCTCGGGGGCCGCGCCGCTGCGTTCGTACTCCGAGAGGATGTCGACGCGGCGCTGGTGGCGCTCCTCCCCCGAGAATGGTGTGCCGAGGAACGCGTCGACGATAGCCAGAGCCTCGGGAAGGGTGTGCATCCGTCCGCCGATGCCGATCAGCTGTGCGTCGTTGTGTTCGCGGGCGAGCTTGGCGGTCTCCACGCTCCACGCAAGAGCGCACCGGGCTCCGGGCACCTTGTTCGCGGCGATCTGCTCGCCGTTGCCGGAACCTCCGAGGACCAGACCTCTGCTGCCCGGATCCGCGACGACGCGAACCGCTGCGTCGATACAAAATGCCGGGTAGTCGTCGACGGCATCGTATTCGAAGGCACCACAGTCGATGGGCTCGTGCCCGGTAGCGGTGAGGTGTTCGATGATC
>JBBSSG010000058.1:0-19564 GCA_038242295.1 Mycobacteriales bacterium
ACATACGGGGCTGAACGGTTTCGACTTTGTATGTTGAGTCAGGGGAAGCGTGTCGGTGCAGGCGAGAGACCACCGTAAGCGTCATCGCAAAAATATAAGCGCCGATTCTAATCAGCGCGACTACGCACTCGCTGCCTAAGTAGCGACTGCGTGTCTGTCAGTCCGGGCTTGCCCTCGGTCTGGGTACTGGCATCAGCTAGAGGGCTTACCGATTCACTCGGCCACGGAGTGATGAGGAAAATCAAACAGTGGCTGGGATCGTCATCCTGGCTTGTTTGCGAGATCAGGAGATCCAAGTAGAGGCATAGCAGACTGCACACGGAGAAGCCCTGGTGACACAGCAGAGGACCCGGGTTCGATTCCCGGCAGCTCCACAAATCCAGGTCAGAGAGTATTTCGATACTCTCTGACCTGGATTTTTTATTCTCTCGACGTTGATGCTCACGGTGCGCGATGCGCGCACAATCGACCGCCGAAAGGGGTGACGATATCAGCGCCCGAGTGCAACAATCAGGTATGACCGCAGCCCATGAGGATCCACCACCGGTCGGACCGGCAGGCCAGCTGAGTGTCGAGCACAGTTGGCAACTGCTTGGCACCGAGCAACTGGGCCGCCTCGTTCTCAGCGCCTCCGGCCGAGTCGACATCTTTCCGGTCAACTACATCGCCCTCGATCAAAAGATCTATTTCAAGACCGCTGAGGGCACCAAACTCATTGAGCTGACAGTTGATCACCATGTGGTATTCGAGGTAGACCAGGTTGGCCCGAGCTCAGCGTGGAGTGTGGTGATTCACGGAAGGGCGCGGCGTCTTGTGCATCAGCCTGAGATTGATGCCGCTGAGGCGCTGGGGCTGAAATCTTGGCTTCCTACCATCAAACACAACTACGTGGAGATCGTTGCTGACGAGATCAGCGGTCGGTTCCTGGCCTTTGGACCCGAACCCGAGCCCCTACCCGGTTATTGAGCGCGCATGTGACCGTTATCCAACGCCTCCTTAGCTGGCCCGGCGGTTCGTTGGGCCCGCTATTGTAGGACGACATCACGGGGACCCTCGCGACATCGAGATAGATGCAAACGGTCCTCGATTTGCGGCGTTGGGAGGCGAACGTTCGGATGGTTTATCTTGCTCGGAGCGCGCGAGGTATTCGTCTGCCACGTAAGCAGCAACGCGATCGCGTGCTGGCGATGGCGCGAGCACGAGGCGGGACAGTCGATGCTGTAGATCTGGCGCGCGAGATGGGCTTGCACGTCACTACGGTTCGATTTCACCTCAACGGGCTATGCGACGACGGTGTGCTGGTCCGAACCACGCTGCCGCGAGAGGGCGTCGGACGCCCGCGCACGGGATACCGGATTGTCGAGGAGCGCTTGGACTATCGGCTACTTGCGCACATGCTCGCCATGGAGTTGGGACGGACCGTGCAGACCCGAGCCGCTCGGGCGCAAGAGGCCGGTAGAAGCTGGGCCCCCCGAGTCGTGAATTCGACTGATGCCGAGGCGAATTCATCAGATGGGGCAGCTTCGGGGTTTGCGCTGGACGAGGCCGCCGAACGGGTGAGTGAGGTGTTTGGGCGAATGGGATTCGAACCCGAACTCCGGGCCGCTACCGATAGCCAGAAGTTGCACCGTGTAATTCGACTGAGGGCGTGCCCGATTCGCGAACTGGCACGCACGCATCCGGAGGTGGCCTGCCAAGTGCATCTTGGTTTGCTGCAGGGATTGATCGGCGAGAGCGCCGGCGATGCCGGTGCTACGGCGCCGAATGCGGAAGTTTCTGCCCGGCTGGAACCGTTCGTGGAGCCCGAACTCTGCCTGGCCACAATCGAAGCCGACATCATCGACCGCGGCCACAACGGTTGATCGAACCAGAGTTGCAGGGATCCGCTCAGCTGCTGCCCTCACGGGTACCGACTGGAAAACTCGCTACCAGTTCGGTATCGCGGCCCGTGGGACCGAGTTTGTGAGCGCCGCCGGGTGAGCCCAGTTCTTTTTCTGCGCCGGGTAGCACTGTTTCGAAAAAGTCCGCGTTGTCCGTGACGTATTGGCTCCACTGTTCGGGCACATCGTCCTCGTAGAAGATGGCCTCAACCGGGCAAGCCGGTTCGCATGCGCCGCAGTCGACGCATTCGTCGGGATGTATGTACAGCGCGCGACCCCCCTCGTAGATGCAATCGACCGGGCACTCCTCGACGCATGAGCGATCCATGACGTCGACGCAGGGCTCTGCTATCACGTAGGTCAAAACTCTTCCTTTCTGAGCAACGTGCCAGTGGCGTTGCCCGCAACCGCGAGAATATACCGGAATACTATCCTTTATATAGAACGATTGAAAGGATTCGATCTCACTGAACGCACGCAAAGGCGGACTCCTCCAACAACGACAAAATCATGGACTGGGGGCTGTGGTCGTGGACGTGCTCAAGTCACTTCGCTTTCGGGCGCGTTCGCACATCGTTCTCGGGCGCGCTGACGACGAGGCGACGGGCAACTACTGTTGAGTTCGGCAGTATCGGTCCGTCGGTTACGTTGGGAAAGTTGAGGAGGCGCATCGTGGCGCACGAGAGAGCTGGAACGGTTGCACTGCCGCAGGATCTCGTCGATGTCCCGGCGTTGATCACGGCGTATTACTCGCGGACACCCGACATGTCGGATCCGGGCCAGAAGGTTGTCTTCGGAACGTCAGGACACCGCGGCTCCAGTCTCGACGGCGCGTTCAACGAGAATCATATTCTCGCCACGACGCAGGCCATTGTCGAGTACCGCGCCTCGCAGGGGATCACCGGCCCGCTGTTCATCGGCCGTGATACCCATGCGCTCTCGGAGCCTGCGTGGACGACGGCGCTCGAAGTGCTGGCGGGCAACGATGTCTCGGTTCTGGTGGACTCCGGTGGGCGCTACACGCCGACGCCGGCAATCAGCCACGCGATCCTGCGGTACAACGCCTCCAGTTCGGTTGCCCGCGCTGACGGCATCGTCGTCACGCCGTCACACAATCCACCTCGTGACGGCGGCTTCAAATACAACCCGCCGCACGGCGGCCCAGCAGACAGTGACGCAACCTCGGTGATCGCGGCGCGCGCGAACGAGCTCCTTTGTGCCGGATTGGCGGGCGTGAAACGAGTGTCGCTGGACATCGCCGCGCGCACGACGGTGGAGAAGTACGACTACCTCGGTACGTACGTCGACGATTTACCGAATGTGGTCGACCTCGATGCCATCAGGGCGGCGGGGATTCGTATCGGGGCAGATCCACTGGGCGGGGCGAGCATCGACTATTGGGGCGCTATTGCTGACCGGCACAATCTGGATCTGACGGTAGTCAACCCTCTCGTCGATGCAACGTTCCGTTTCATGACCCTCGATACCGATGGCAAAATCCGGATGGATTGCTCGTCGCCCAATGCGATGGCGTCGCTGATCGCAGCGCGCGACTCCTACGACATCTCGACAGGAAACGACGCTGATTCCGACCGCCACGGCATCGTCACCCCGGACGGGGGGCTGATGAACCCCAACCACTACCTGGCCGTTGCCATCGACTACCTCTTCACTCATCGGTCCGGTTGGTCGCCGGATATGAAAGTCGGCAAGACGCTCGTATCCTCGTCGATGATCGACCGCGTCGTCCAGGGCCTGGGCCGTCAACTTCTCGAAGTGCCCGTGGGTTTCAAATGGTTCGTACCGGGACTGCTCGACGGTGATCTCGGGTTCGGCGGCGAGGAGAGCGCGGGCGCATCGTTTCTGCGTTTCGACGGCGGTGTCTGGACGACGGACAAAGACGGGATCATCCTTGCACTGCTGGCGTCGGAGATCACCGCAGTATCGGGCAAGACTCCCTCTCAACGCTATTGCGAGTTCGCCGCCCAGTACGGCAGTCCCGTTTACGCCCGTGTCGATGCACCGGCCACGCGCGAGGAAAAGGCAGTTCTGGCGAAGCTCTCTTCAGAACAAGTGAGCGCCACCGAACTCGCGGGGGAGAAGATCACCGCGACCCTGACTTCCTCGCCGGGCAACGGTGCGGCCATCGGCGGTCTCAAAGTCACCACCGAGAACGCATGGTTCGCAGCGCGCCCCTCAGGGACCGAGGACGTCTACAAGATCTACGCAGAGTCATTTCTCGGTGATGAGCACTTGACGCAGGTGCAGGATGCGGCGAGGGATTTGGTGACTCAGGCCTTGAACAAATCGTGACCGGTGGTGCTGTTCCCACCGAAGACGGGGGGACACGCGCACTATCCTCCGAGATTTGGGTGTTGATTTCCGCGAGTTTCGTGATTGCACTCGGTTTCGGGATCGTCGCGCCCGCATTGCCACAATTCGCAACCGAGTTCGGCGTCGGTGTGGTCGCGGCGTCCGCCGTGATTTCTACGTTCGCGTTGATGCGCCTGCTGTTCGCCCCGGCGAGCGGCATTCTCGTGCAAAAGTTCGGCGAGCGCCCGGTGTACCTCACCGGGTTACTTATCGTCGCGTTGTCCACCGGTGCGTGCGCGTTGGCTCAGAGTTACTGGCAACTGCTCGTCTTCCGCGGGCTCGGCGGTATCGGTTCGACGATGTTCACCGTGTCCGCTCTCGGGCTACTGATCCGAATGAGCCCGTCACACAGTCGAGGTCGGGTGTCCGGTCTTTACGCGACGAGCTTCCTGATGGGGTCCATCGGCGGACCGCTCCTCGGTGGTGCCGTCGTCGAATTCGGTTTGCGTGCACCGTTCGTCCTCTACGCCGTGGCTTTGGTGATCGCTGCTGCTGTGGTGTTCTTCAGTCTCAAGGACGTCGATCGCGATCAGGTGGACGGTACTTCGTCCGCCCCCGTTCTGACATTGCGCAACGCGCTGCGAGTTCCTGCCTACCGTGCTGCGCTGGCATCCAATTTTGCAACCGGGTGGACCGTGCTCGGCGTGCGAGTGGCGCTGGTTCCGCTGTTCGTCATCGAGGTCCTCGACCGATCCACCGCGGTTGCTGCCGTGTCGTTGGCCGTGTTCGCGGTGGGCAACGCCATGGTGCTCGCCCCCGCTGGACGTTTCTCGGACGTGCGGGGACGCAAACCCTTCGTAGTCGTCGGACTTGTCGTGGCGGGCCTGGGAACCGCGGGCATCGGCCTGTCCGGAAATCTCGAGCTCTTCATGTTCGCCTCGTTCGTCGCGGGTGTCGGCTCCGGACTGATGACGCCGGCCCAGCAGGCATCGATAGCGGACATCATCGGATCGAAGGCGCGCGGCGGTCCGGTGCTGTCCACATTCCAGATGTCGGCCGATGTCGGAGCCATTCTCGGACCTGTCCTCGCAGCTTCGGTCGTCGAGTACTACTCGTACGGCTCTGCTTTCGTCCTGTCGGGTGCCATCCTGTTGGGTGCGGCGGTGTGGTGGACGTTCGTTGCTGACACTGCAGGTCGGGGTGCGCAAGGTCGCCTGCATTCGGCGGGGTAGTCGTAAGTGACGGTGGACGCTCAGCGGCAGTCCGTACTATTTCACCGTGAGCAACAAGAAGACCAAGTACACGCCGCAGCCGACGTCCAGTACCGCCACCTACGTTCTCGCGGCAGTCGCACTCGTGGTCGTGGTCATCGTGGTGGCAGTGGCAATTGCCTGGCAGCGAGGCGGCGACGAGCCACGTAACGACGGCTACGGCTCGGTGAAGAATCCGGCCGTCGAGTCCGCAGTGTCCGCCGACGGAGCGGTTCAGTTGGCTACCCCGCCGAAAGCCGGAGCAGAAGCGATACCGATCGTGGACATCTTCGAGGACCCTCTGTGTCCCTTCTGCGTACAACTCGAGGTCGAACATGGTCAGGAACTCGCGCAGAAGATCGACGACGGGGTGCTCGCCGTGCGGTACCACATGGTTGTGCTGCCGCAACTCGATGCGGCGTCGCCCAGTGGAAACTATTCCAGCCGGGCCGCCGCGGCGTCGCGATGCGTTGCTGAGTCCGAGAATGCCGTCGTGTATTCCGCGTTTCATGCGACGTTGTTCTCTGCCGGTTTCCAGCCGGCCGAAAACGGCGACAGTGATCACAGTGATGTTGAGCTCGCCGATATGGCCCGCGACAGCGGGGCAAGCAACGACACGTCACAATGCATTACCTCCGGCGCGATGGCAGAGCCGGCAGCGGCCGACGCCGAAACCGCGCGAGCAGCATTGGCTGCCTCCGGGGCAGCTGGAACACCCGGGGTCCTCGTGGACGGCGAGTTGGTCGAAGCTCTACGCGATTCAGGATGGGTAGAGGCGATCGCTTGATCGAGCCCTGAAAGTCGAACCAGCGGATTTGTAGCCGTGAGCGGCCATGGTGTAACTTCGTTCGAGCAACCGCAAGTGGCTTTGTCTTACGCTGAGCGGATGTGTTTTACGGGGCTATGGCGCAGCTGGTAGCGCACCACACTGGCAGTGTGGGGGTCAGGGGTTCGAGTCCCCTTAGCTCCACAGTAGGAATGTAAAAGACTCCCGCCCTTCGAGTTGTTCAATTCGAAAGGCGGGATTTTTTATGCCCGAAATGTAATGCGCGGTGCTCACGGAGGCACTTCCACGCAGCCACGCGAGTGAAGACCGCCTTGACTGCTATCGCCGTGCTGGTGGGGGACGATGGGCGTATGGGCGAGTTCACAGGTGAGTCTGGCGTGCAAGACGAAATCTCTACTGTGGACAGATCTCGGGCAGGCGGCACCAGCGTGTCCGGCCGATCCGGGCTGAGGGCGGCAGTACTGGCCATGCTCGGCTATCCGCTCTTCACAGCCTCACTTCTGGTCTTGGTGGTCGTGATTGCACTACTGGCCGCGGGGCAGGGCGTGCCGGCGCAGTGGATCGGCTCCGTGTGGGCTGGCCTGGTCGCGCTGTGGGTCGCGAAGGGGATGATCCGCGACGTCATGGCGGGGCACTGGGGCGTCGACATTTTGGCAGTCACCGCGGTCACCGCCACGGTTGCAGTCGGCGAATATGTCGCCGCGCTGGTGGTGGTACTCATGCTCACCGGTGGTGAGGCGTTGGAGGACTACGCAGCCGGGCGTGCGCGCCGCGAGCTGAACTCGCTGCTCGATCGCACCCCCCGGTCAGCTCGCAGAGTGCGAGAGGACGGCACGGTGGAGGAGATACCGGCAGCGGAGGTCATGCCTGGCGAGCTACTGCTGCTGCGGGCGGGTGAGGTCCTGCCGGTCGACGGCCACCTCGAAGACGACGCGGCCGAGCTGGATGAGTCCTCGATCACCGGGGAGAGCCTGCCGGTGACCAGGCTGCGCGGGGACTACCTGCTGTCCGGGTCGGTCAACGGGGCCGACGCCGTCGCGGTGCGCGCAGTCAGCACCGCCGCCGACAGTCAATACGCTCGGATCATTGCCATGGTCCGTACCGCTGCCGAGTCCCGGGCCCCGGTGGTTCGGCTCGCCGACCGCTACGCCGTCCCGTTCACCGTGTTGTCTCTGACGATCGCCGGGCTGGCCTGGTGGTACTGGTCGGACCCTGTGGTGTTCGCAGAGGTCCTGGTCGTGGCCACCCCGTGCCCGCTGCTGATCGCCGCCCCCGTCGCTTTCCTCGGCGGGATGGGCCGCGCGGCCCGGGCGGGAGTTATCGTCAAGGACGCCGCCGCGCTGGAACGACTGTCGGGGGTGCGGACCGTGGCCTACGACAAAACTGGGACGCTGACCTACGGGCACCCGGAGCTGGTATCCGTCGAGCCGGTTCCGGGATCCGTGTGGGCTGGTTCGGCCGGGATGCAGGAGCTGCTGCGGCTCACAGCGTCGGCCGAGCAGTACTCCTCGCATGTGGTGGCGGCGTCGGTGCAAGACGCCGCCTGCGCGCAGGGGCTGGATCTGTTGCCCGCCGAGGACGCGCGCGAGGAGGCCACCAATGGGGTCGCCGCCACGGTCGCCGGGCGTGCCGTGGTGGTCGGTAAGCGGCGCTTCGTGGCCGAGCACGCCGGCGAGGTCGCCGAGGCCACCCTCGAGCCGGGGCAGCTGGCGGTTTACGTGGCGGTCGACGGCGAATTTGCCGGCACCGTCCTGATGGCGGACCAACTGCGCGCGGACGCGGCGAACACAGTTGCCTCGCTCACCGAGCTGGGGGTTACCGACCAGCTGGTGCTCAGCGGCGATGCGCAGAGCACGGTGGACCATGTTGCCGCGGCCGCCGGCCTGCACCGCGCATTCGGCGAGCTGCTGCCGCAGGACAAGGTCCAGATCGTCGGACAGGTAGCGAACCCGCCGGTAGCTATGGTGGGCGACGGCGTCAACGACGCCCCGGCGCTGGCCGCTGCCGATGTCGGTATTGCGATGGGCGGCCGTGGCGCGACCGCGGCCAGCGAGTCCGCCGACGTGGTGATCCTGACCGAGCACTTGGGCCGGGTTGCCAGCGCGGTGCGGATCGGCCAGCGCACGATGCACGTGGCGTTGCAGAGCATCTGGATCGGGATCGGGCTGTCCGTCGCCCTGATGCTGGTCGCCGCTACCGGCTCGATCCCGGCTGTGGTCGGAGCTCTCAGCCAAGAGGTGGTCGACTTGGTGGTCATCCTCAACGCACTGCGGGCCGTCCGGCCAGGACGCTCGGAGCCGGCGGCGGTAAAGCTGCACTCGAGCCGGTCGGCGGCTCACGCCGGCTAATCGGGCCGAGGTAAACAATTAAGGGGAGTCACCATCTGGTGACTCCCCTTCATTATTTGCGATCGAAGTGACCGAGCGGGACGGTGCGGAGAACGTCAGTTGCAGCCGAAAATTCCGCGAGAGCGGTCAAGGTTTCAGTGCGCGTCGTCGAATGCCTGCTCGACGTCCGCGGGGATGCGTCCCCGGGCAGAAATGGTGTGGCCGTTCGACCTGGCCCATTCCCGAATTGCTTTCGTCTGGTTCGCGTCACGCTTGAGTCCTGTGGTGGCTGAGGGAGCGTTCCTCTTGGTCCGCTTTCCTCCGACTCGAGCTGAATGCTCGATGTAGTAGTCCAACTTGCGATGGAACTCATTGGCGTTCTTATCGCTGAGGTCGATTTCATAGCTGACGCCATTGACGGAATAGGTAATGTGTTCGCCGCCGGATTCGATTGGCGTGTCATCGAGATCGTCGACGAGCTGAACGTATACCTTCTTGGCCATTTTGTAGTTCTCCAGTGACTATTCGGGGTTCCTTGATGACGAACTCAGGTGACTATACGGCCACGCCGCTGCATTACTCACGCGCGCACCTTCTCGCGAGAGTGGATTCTTCAATCTGGGTGGACGGTGAGACTCCGACTTGCGCGAATAACAATAACCAGGAACGCCGCGATTGGAAATCAGGACCCGTCGTCGAGTGATGCTGTGGCTGCAGCACGCAGCTTGTCCGGCTCGACCAATTTGACCCGAGGGCGCCCCTGTGTAGATCCCGCCGCAATCTCGGCCTTGTTGATCTTGTTCCATTGCGAGAAGTCGAGAGCATCGGGAACATTCTCGGTCATCAGCTTCTCGAAATGCTCGCGATCATGTGGAGGCGCAGGCAGTCGATCTGCCGCAATGTCTTCTAGAAGGCAGTGCACAGTCTCGGTTGCGCACTTTTTGTTGGTGCCTATTACTCCGGTCGGGCCACGTTTGATCCAGCCCGTGGCATAGAGCCCGGGAATGGCTACTCCCGAGTCGTCAGTGACTCTACCGTTGATGTTCGGGATCACGCCACGCGCGGAATCGAAAGGCACACCGGTAATCGATCGTCCTCGATAACCGACCGAGCGAATTATCAGAGAAGTTTCCAGCATTTCCTCGTGCTCCGTTGGTTCAGCGTGTGCGATACCGTTCGAATCGAAGGTCAGAACATTTCGTGCCAGTTTGATATCGGAAACTGACCCGTCACCTGAGATACTGACGGGCGAGAGACAGAATCGTAAAACAATTCGTCTCTTTGGATGGTCCTCGTTCGGTTCGGGCAACTGCCTTGACGCCAACTCTCGAACGAGTTCGACAGTGAGTCTGGTAGCAGCATCTGCGTTGCCGGATTCTGAATTGCTGGATTCCATGTCGATGGCGGCATCCACGTCCGCGGCTGACGCGACTATATCGACATCGACTGAATCTACGAGGGGGATCAGTTCGGGGTTGGTGAAAGCGGCCTGGGCCGGTCCACGCCGACCCAGAACGACCACTTCGCGTATCTTGCTCGTTTGTAGAGCGGCAAGTGCATGATCAGCGATATCCGTCCGTGCCAACTCCGCAGGCGATGCTGTCAGAACTCGTGCGATATCGAGTGCCACATTTCCGTTTCCGACGATCACTGCGCGTTCGCCGCTGAGATCGAACGATCGGTTGGCAAATTCGGGATTGCCGTTGTACCAGGCGACGAACTCGGCTGCTGCGTGGCTACCAGGTAAATCCTCGCCTGGGATACCGAGTCCTTTGTCGTCGGGGGCTCCCGTGGCGTAGACGACGGCGTCGTAGTGCTCCGCGAGTTCTTCGTGGGAGACATCGGTACCGATGTCGACGCCGAATCGCACACGTACTGTCTTCTTGCCCGCGACGAGTCGAAAGAGGTCGGTCACCGCCTTGGTACCCGGATGGTCCGGGGCGACGCCTCCCCGTACGAGCCCGTACGGAGTCAACATGCGGTCGAAGATGTCGACCTCCATGCCTGGCACGGACGCGAGTTCTATTGCGGCGTAGAACGCGGCAGGTCCTGAGCCGACAATAGCGGTTCGCCTGCCGGAAAAATCGGTTCCTTTCCAACTTGGAGCTGTGGAACTGTAGTTGCTTTGCTTGTTCGGACGGTTCTCGAAGTATCCAGCATTGATCTCGAGGTATCGATCTTGCGCGGGTGTAAGTTCGTGATCTGGGCGGATGGCGTCGACCGGGCATTCCTCGACGCATGCACCGCAGTCGATGCAATTGTCAGGATCGATGTGGAGCATGTTCGTTTTCATGAAATCCGGGTCGTCCGGAGTCGGGTGGATGCAGTCGACGGGACAGACGTCGACGCATGAGGCATCGTTGCAGCAAGGTTGAAGGATGACGAAGGTCATGAACCTGTTCTACCTCAGCCGCGGCTCGATTGGGTAACATGCCCGCTCGCCGTCGTACAAAATTCGATCATAGAACGGACTCCTAGTAGCCTCGCTTCGTGGCGCGTGCAGACGACAAGATTCCGGTCGTAGTAGTTTCGGGTTTTCTCGGCTCCGGCAAGACGACCCTGCTGAACCACCTGCTGCGAAACAATCGAGGTGTCCGCATCGGCGTTGTCGTCAACGATTTCGGGTCGATCAACATCGATTCGATGATGGTGGCGGGCCAGGTCGATTCGATGGTCTCGCTCGGGAACGGCTGCCTGTGCTGCGCCGTCGACGTCAGCGACATGGACGCGATGTTGGACGTCCTGGGAAGTGGTTCTTCCGAACTCGATGTCATCGTCGTCGAAGCGAGCGGCCTCGCTGAACCTCGGAATCTGATTCGCATGGTGCTGGGCAGCGAGAATCCGCGGATCACTTATGGGGGTTTGGTCGCCGTCGTCGACGCCGTCGAATTCGGTGCCGTTCGTCTCACGCACCCGGAGGTTGCACAGCATCTCCTCCTGGCAGATCTGATTGTGCTCAACAAGACGGACAGGTTGGAGTCCGCCGAACGCGGCGCCGTTGCAGCGGTGGTGCGCGGCCTTGTCGAGGATATTCCGGTGCTGCTTACGGTGCATGGACGAGTCGACGCGGAGTTGCTGTTCGACGTACCGGAGCGGGTGGACGACCGCACCGTGGCTCGTCAATTATCTTTGGACGAACTTTTATTCGAGGACGATGATCATTCGGAGCATCTACATGCCCGGTACACCACGACGAGCTTCGAGAGCAGTGCTCCGATGGACCCCCGACGCTTTGTGGACGTGCTCGAACGGCCATCCGGCGAGGTCTATCGGTGCAAAGGATTCGTGTATTTCGGAATCGATGGATATCACGGGAAATACGTCTTGAACACGGTAGGTCGTCATATCAGATTGCATCCCACCGATTGGGAACGTGATGAAGATCGAGTCACCCGCATTGTTCTGATCGGAACAGAAATCGACGAGGAGTTGGTCGAGGTCCGGTTGCTCGACAGTATTCGACGCGCCGGGGATGCCGTCGATGCGTCGGCGATGCTTCCGGTCCATCGATACGCCCTGTAGACGGGATAAGCGTGGGCTCGCCCCGATCGCTCGGCGTATGGACTAGAGCCCGACCCATTCCGAGGTGCCCGACGCAAAATGCTGTCGCTTCCAGATCGGCACCTCCGACTTGATGCGCTCCACCAACACTGCACAGGCCGCGAATGCTTCTGCTCGGTGCGGTGAGGCAACTGCCGCCACGAGCGCTAAGTCGCCGACCACCAGAGAGCCGACGCGGTGCACCGCCGCGACCGGCAGTCCCGATTCCGACGCGACCTCCGCGCAGCACTTTGCCAGAAATCGTTCGGCGTCGGGGTGTGCCTGGTATTCCAGGGACGAAACAGATTGTCCCCCATCATGATTGCGAACCACTCCGGAAAACAGCACGACGGCGCCGTGCTCCGGGCCGAGGACTGAGTCCTCTACAGCCTTGATGTCGAGTGGCTCGTTGGAGATTTTCGCCAACCGTTCGAGTGTCATGCGTCCTCTTCTGTGCTCTTCTCGTGTGGGCCGCCGCCCGCTATTTGCGCGAGCAGGTGATCGAGAATGGGACCGAGCACCGTCAATCCGTCCTTGACGCCTCCCGGTGAACCGGGCAGGTTGACGATCACCGTTTTCCCGGCCACGCCGGTCAGGCCGCGACTCAACGTCGCGTGGGGCGTTACCTCAGTGCCTTTGAGTCGGATGGCATCGGCGATTCCAGGAAGCTCTTGCTGTAGCACCGCCCGCGTCGCCTCCGGTGTGGCGTCGGTGGGGGACACGCCCGTCCCACCGGTGCTGATGACGAGAGCTGGTGCACCGGTAAGTGCGTCGTCGAGACCGGCCGCGATCTCCGCGTCGGCGTACACGAGTGGGCCGCGAACCGAGAACTCGCGCTCGGCCAGCCAGCGTGCGATCGCCGGGCCTGTCGTATCCGGGCGAGTGCCGCGGGCCCCACCGGTGGAGGCGACCAGGACAACGGCGGATCTCGGACCTGCTGACACTGACACGGGCGCTGGCTGTGTCTCAGTTGTGTCCCGTGACCACTGACCGCGTTTGCCACCCTGCTTGCGTAGGAGCCGAAGTCCGTTCATCGTTGCCCCAGGATCGACAGCTTTGACCATGTCGTGCAAAGTTAGTCCGGCGACTGCGACCGCGGTCAGCGCTTCCATTTCGACGCCGGTCGGGCCGGTCGTCTTTGCTGTGGCCTCGACGGTGATGGTGGTATCGGTGAATCCGAATCTCACGTCGACCGAGGAGAGGGCCAATTGATGGCACAGGGGGATCAGCTCGGAGGTCTTCTTGGCGCCGGAAATTCCTGCGATTCGGGCTGTCGCCAGCACGTCGGCCTTGGGCATTCCGTCGGCACGTACGAGTGAGACCACCTCGGCCGTCGTGGCCAGTTCTCCCGCAGCAACGGCAATCCGGATGGTGTCCGACTTGCCGGAGACATCGACCATGCGGGCGCGGCCTTCAGAGTCGAGGTGGGAAAAGCTGTTCTCAGTCATAGTGGGATCACCTGAACCTCAGAGTCGGCGGCGAGTTCGGTTGTTTCCGCCGGGATGTCGAGTAGAACGTCTGCCCATGCCATGGCTGCGACCAGATGAGATCCGGGGCCGGCAATCAACGAGACCGCCCCGTCTTCGACCTTTCCGCGCAAAAGCTGTCTTTTCCCCCCGATTGAGGTGATCGAATGTTTAAGTGGCACAGACTTGTTCGGTATGGGCGCGAGTCCGGCAGCCGCACGTATGACAGGTCGAGCGAAGACCAAAAACGATACGACCGTACTGACGGGATTGCCTGGAAAGTTCAGTACCGGAACGCCGTCGACGATTGCGGTGCCCTGGGGGCCGCCGGGTTGCATGCTAACCGATCCGAAAGTGCCGCCGATAGGCTGCAGGACGTCCTTGACGACTTCGAAGTCGCCCATCGAGACTCCGCCCGAGGTGATGACGAGTTCAGCAGCTGTCGTGGCCTCGGAAAGGATCCGACGAAAGTCGTCTTTGTCGTCGGAGCTACGATGCACCGCAACGACTTCGGCGCCGCTGGCACGTAGATGAGCGGCCAGTGTCACGCCGTTGGAGTCATAGATTTGTCCCGGTTCGAGCGTTGAACCTGCATCAGCCAATTCAGCGCCTGTGGTGATCACAGCCACCCGCGGTCGACTGCGTACATCGATGTGCGAGAGCCCGACTGCAGCCAGAACAGCGATGTGCCGCGGTTCGAGCAATTGCCCTGCGTGCACGAGCAGCGTGTCGGCGGTGATGTCGCTGCCTTGTTCACGAATATATTCACCAGACCGGCGCGGGACCGTGACCGTGACAGTATCGCCGTGCGACTGCGTGTTTTCGACGGGAACGATCGCGTCGGCGCCGTCTGGAACCGGGGCGCCCGTCATGATCTTCACGGCGGTCCCAGTGCTGATTCGTCTCGATTGCGAGGGCCCCGCAGCTACGGTTCCGACGACTCGCAACGACACGGGCACTGAGACGATGTCGGAGGCCACAACGGCATAGCCATCCATCTGCGAATTTCGAAACAACGGCAGGTCGACCGGCGAATGCACGTCCGAGTATACGACTCGAGTCAGTGCATCGGCGACGGAAACCGTCTCGGGGGTGCGTGGGGTCAACGGTCGCAGCAGTTTTCTGACAAGCGCGATGTGCTCGTCGACCGAGGCCGCCGTCACGGGACGCTCGCTCGGATCAGGACAGGTGTACAGCTCGTCATGGTCACGATCCTATGCGCGGCGACCGGCAGGAATGCTCGACAGTTCGGCCAAAATTTGCTGTGCGCGCCATACTGGAGGTCACGCCCACTGCCGATTACGTTGAAAGCGGCAGGTGGCGCAAGCGCCAGCAGAGTTCGAAGGAGGGTGTGCATGACCGCCAGCAGTCCCGTCGGACTCGGCATCCCGTCCATCTCTCGAAGCGGTGCACTTCCGCTCGACGGCCGCCCCGATGTGCCGGTCCTCGTCGATCGCTTCGGCCGCGTAGCTCGTGACCTCCGTGTGTCGATCACCGAGAAGTGTTCGCTTCGGTGCACGTACTGCATGCCCGAAGAAGGTTTACCTGCCATCCCCTCAGCTGATTTGTTGACGCCAGCGGAGATCGCGCGAGTGGTCGCAGTCGCTGTACACGATCTCGGTGTGCGTGAGGTGCGGTTCACCGGAGGCGAACCTCTCATGCGAGCCGATTTAGTTGACATCATCGAGCAATGCTCGGCGACAGCCCCCGGTGTTGCTTTGGCTATGACGACCAATGCTGTCGGCCTCGAACACCGCGCTGAGAGACTCGCTGCAGCTGGATTGACCAGGGTGAATGTGTCGCTGGACTCGATCGATCGTCAACATTTTGCGGAGCTGACCAGGCGAGACCGTCTCCCGTCGGTGCTGGCGGGAATTCGCGCCGCAAAGCGCGCCGGTCTTGCGCCGGTCAAGGTCAACGCCGTACTCATGCCGGAAACACTGCACGGTGCCGTCGATCTGCTCGCCTGGTGTTTGGAGGAAGGCGTCGCACTGCGATTCATCGAACAGATGCCGCTCGATGCAGACCACCGCTGGGCGCGCGGCGACATGCTCGACGCCGCGCGGCTACTGGAGGTCCTGTCCGAGAGATTCGACCTGCGTGCGGTGGGCCGAGAAGATCCCTCTGCGCCCGCAGAAGAGTGGGCAGTGGGCGGCACCGACAACACCGTCGGCATCATCGCCTCGGTCACCAGGTCGTTCTGCTCCGACTGCGACCGCACTCGGTTGACAGCAGAGGGCACGATTCGCTCCTGCTTGTTCAGCGACCATGAAACCGATGTTCGCGCCGCTCTACGCGGGGGAGCGAGCGACGAAGACATCGCTCAGTTATGGCGAGGCACCATGTGGAACAAATGGGCAGGACATGGCATCGACGCTGCGGGGTTTGTTCCGCCCGCACGAAGCATGGGAGCAATCGGTGGTTGAGGTCAGGTATTTCGCAGGTGCCGCCGACGCGTCGGGATGTTCGAGCGAGACCTTCGACATTCCTACTGGAAGTGATCTTGCAGCGCTCAAAGCTGCGGTGTCGGCGCGGCACGGATCCGCTGTGGACGATGTCCTGCGCGTCTCTGCTTTTCTCGTAGGTGACGTTCTCACCCGAGATCCGAGCACGGCGTGCGGAGACCGGGTCGACGTCCTGCCCCCGTTCGCCGGTGGGTAGCCACTATCTACGCGGATAACCACCATCTACGCTGGGTAATCACGATCAATTCTGGGTCGTCCACCAGTCGTCGAAGGGTGTGACCGGTACTGCGCGCTTGTGGCGTGTGTTCAGGTACATCCGTTCCAGTTTTTCTGCAATATCGTCGGCGACGTCTTTGCCTTCGAGGTAGTCGTCGATCTGCGTGTACGTAAGGCCGAGTGCCTCCTCGTCGGGGAGAGCAGGTCGGTCGTCTTCGAGGTCCGCAGTCGGCACTTTCTGCCACGTGGTGTCCGGAGCACCGAGTTCGCGTAGAAGTGCAGCGCCCTGCCGCTTACTGAGCCCCGTCAATGGGGTGATGTCGACGCCGCCGTCGCCGAACTTAGTGTAGAAGCCCGTGACCGCTTCGGCGGCGTGGTCGGTTCCCACGACCATGTAGCCCAGCTCACCGGCAAGGGCGTACTGCGCGATCATCCGTTGTCGCGCTTTGATGTTGCCCCGCACGAAGTCTCGCACCTCGCTGATTCCGAGCGCAGTCGCGGTGGCGGCAGCACCCGAGTCGGACGCGTCCTTGATGTTCACGGTGACGGTGCGGTCAGGGGCGATGAACTCGAGCGCAGTCGTGGCATCTGCCTCGTCGGCCTGGACGCCGTACGGCAACCGCACGGCCAGAAACTCCGCTTCCGCCCCGTCGTTGCGAAGTTCCTCTGCCGCGCGTTGGCATAGTTTGCCTGCCAGGGTGCTGTCCTGGCCGCCGCTGATGCCGAGTACGAAGCCCTTCGCGGGCGTCGAACGCAGGTACTCCTTGAGGAATTCGACGCGCCGCATGATCTCGCTGCCAGGGTCGATCGTCGACTGGACCGCCAGATCCCGCAGGATGCGAGTGCGTAACTCCGAACGTAGGAATGGCATTTCGCCATCTTAGGTGCGGACGTAAACTGGTGCACGATGCCAGCCGATACCTTCTTCAAGACCGACGCCAGCGCGCATCCGGACTTCTTCGCCGCCGAAGCTGCCGGTCTGCGTTGGTTGCGTGACGGCGGCGGAACGGTGGTCGATGTTGTCGACGTCGGCCCCGCTCACATCGAGCTCGAGCGCCTGCTGCCGGGGCCTGCCAGTAGCGAAGCTGCACGGCGGTTCGGGGCCCAACTCGCGAACGTTCACCGAGCTGGCGCTTCGTCGTTCGGGTGTCCGCCAGCAGGGTTCTCGGGTCAGCAGTTCATCGGGTCTCGGCCGATGTCGAGTGTCGAGCATTCTTCGTGGGGATCTTTCTACGTGGCCGAGCGGGTACTCCCATTTCTTCGGGTGGCAGCAGACGTCGGGAACATCTCGGTCGCAGGCGTTGTCGTCGTGGAGCGGGTCTGCGCTGCAGTGGCGGGTGGCGTGTTCGACGATGAAGATCCGCCGGCCCGCATTCATGGGGATCTGTGGACCGGAAATGTGTTCTGGACGCATTCGGGAGTGGTGATGATCGATCCCGCAGCTCACGGCGGACATCGCGAAACCGATCTGGCGATGCTCGCTCTGTTCGGTTGCCCTCTGTTACCGGACATCATCGCCGGGTATCTCTCGGTGGATGCTGTGCGCGATGGGTGGGATGAGCGAACCCCGCTCCACCAACTACATCCACTGGCCGTGCATGCGGCCGGGCACGGCCCGTCCTACGGAACCGCATTGCACCGAGCTGCTGCCGCGGTACTGAAATTGTGCTAGCGAGTGACCCAGTCTTTTAGCGAGTTGATCTGCGCACCAGTGCTTCCCAGCCGTCGGCGAGGCGTTGCATCGACATTCCGAGGTCACGGAACTGATGCAGAACCAGCGTCGCATCCAACGAGGTCAAGAGTCCGTAGGCGAGTAGCTCGAGATCTCCCGCGACGCCTGCGGTCCGTAGCAGAGTGAGCACGTGGGTGTGATTCACCATGTATACCGGTGCCGAATACCGGAATTCGGGAGAGTTCTCCGCAGCGCGCATCACTTCGCCCTGAACCTCGACGAGATCGAGCCGGGCGCGACCGAAAGCAACAAGCCGATCGATCGCATCTGCAGCTGAACTAGGACCAGAGCCGGGGCCGAGCGGGGGTCGACCGAACAGGAACGCCTGCTGGAGCTCTTTTTCAGTGTGATCGAGAAGCGCCCGCATGAGCCCGGAGCGGCTGCCGAAGCGGCGAAATACGGTGCCTTTGCCCACTCCGGCCTTGGCCGCCAGTCCGTCCATCGTGACTGCGTCCGCGCCTATCGTGGCAACGAGTTCTGCTGCTGCTTCGAGTAGGAGGGCGCGGTTGCGTGCCGCGTCGGAGCGCTCGGTTTCCTCGCCGGCGATGGGCAGTATGAAGTCGGGCACAGCGGGCACTCTACCTGGCCTCACGCCAAAGTGGACCGCGGTCCGCTTGAGTGGTATGAATTGATCCAACCTTGTTCATCCCTCTGAATTCGAAAGAAGACTCTTCGATGTCGCAAGCACACATATTGGTTCTGGTCGGAAGTCTTCGAGCAAAGTCCGTCAACAAGCAGATTGCCGAGACGTCTGTGTCGCTCGTTCCAGCCGGCGCGACCGTCGAGATCTACTCGGCACTCGCCGAGGTGCCGTTCTACAACGAGGACACCGACGTCGAATGGAGCGTCCCGGCAGCGGCATTCGAACTGCGCGCCGCAGCAGAGAAGGCCACCGCGTTTCTTCTCGTCACTCCCGAGTACAACGGAACCATTCCTGCCGTCTTGAAGAACGCAATCGACTGGTTGTCACGCCCCTATGGCGTAGGTGCCGTCCAGAACAAGCCGGTTGCCGTCATCAGTGCATCTCCGAGTGGAAATGGAGCCAAGTGGGCGCACGACGACGCATGCAAAGCCGTCGGTATCGCAGGCGGCAACGTGCTGAAGGATATCGAGCTCACAATCGGCGGGGTTGTCGACAAGTTCGGCTCCACCCACCCCCGAGAGAACGCTGAGGTTTCGGCGCAGATCTCCGCTGTCGTGTCAGCGCTCGTGACCGCATCGAACGATCGCGTCCTGGTCTGATTTCAGTCTCGAGAATTCTCTTCGGGTGTGGTTCAGCGGATCTTCTACCCACAGCCGGTCGGCGTGCTGGCCGGCTGTAGCGGGTTACGAAGTTCCGCCTCCAGATATGTGACGTAGAACATGTGACGAGCGCAACCCAACGACACGCGCATCATCCTGTGGGTGTGGCTGCGTGCAAGGCCATGACCTGCGAATACCAAGCATGTTGTTCGCAACATCTCGTGTTATGAGCATATCTCGGACACAAGGTGTAGTGTCTGAGCAGTCGAGAGGCCATAGCGCGAGAAGCCGAAAAACCGGCTCGAAGCACGTGAAATCTCGTCGAAACTGCTTCAATCCTGGTTCT
>JBBSSG010000059.1:0-19170 GCA_038242295.1 Mycobacteriales bacterium
ATCTTCTTCAGAGCTCGACCAGATTCGTCCTGTCCTAGCCGAGGCCGCCGAGTTGGCGCGGCAGGCTCTGATCGATTCGATAGAAGGCGGCGTCGGTGAATATCTCGGCGTCTCCGCCGAGGACCACACTGCGGCCACCCACCGTTTTCTCGCGGATCTGCCTGGCTACCGCGGCTGGCAATGGGCTGTGGTCGTGGCAGCGCCCGACGACGCGGATTGCGCGACCATCAGCGAAATCGTCCTTCTGCCCGGCCCCGATGCGCTGGTTGCGCCGACCTGGCTGCCGTGGGACGAACGCATCCGGGCCGGAGACGTCGGCCCTGGTGATCTTCTCCCGCCCCGAACGCAAGATCCACGTCTCGTTCCCGGTTACGTCGCGACAGGCGATCCACAGATCGACGACGTCGCGTACGAGCTCGGGTTCGGACGCACCCAGGTTCCGAGCAGAGAAGGCCGCCTCGACGCCGCCGAGCGTTGGCACGACGGTGACTACGGGCCGGACAGTGAGATGGCCAAGGCCGCTCCGTCGACATGTGGTTTGTGCGGGTTCTATCTCCCGATTGCCGGATCGCTGTCGGCAGGGTTCGGGGTGTGCGGAAACGAATTCGCCGCAGACGGGCGGGTAGTGCACGTCGAGTACGGCTGCGGTGCGCACTCCGACACCGCACTACCGACCGGGGCCGGGTCCCCGCAGTACGAGCCGTTCGACGATGCGGCACTCGACGTCCACACCGACCCCGCGCAACCGGTCGGAGATGTGCAATCGACCGACTGAGTGACCCGTTCGATACCGAGTCACTGCGTGAGGCCACTCTCTCCGCCTGGGCGTCGTCGCCCACCCGCCTGCGCGAGGATGCGGCGACCGAGGCGGACCTCGTGCGCGGTGGGTATCGCGACCGCCTGCTGACCGAACTCGCGCAGAACGCCGCCGACGCGGCCGCGCGAATCGGCGCTGCTGGTCATCTGCGGGTATGGGTATCGGGGAATGACGTTCACGTCGCCAACACCGGCGCCCCGCTCGATCTCGGCGGCATTCATGCTTTGACGGCGCTGCGGGTGTCGGCAAAGACGTCGGGGGTAGGCCGTTTCGGTGTCGGCTTTTCCGCTGTTCGTGCAGTCAGCGACGAGATCGAGTTTCGTTCCAGCTCGGGCGGAGTGAGGTTCAGCGCCGATCGGACACGTCAGGTTGTCGCGGACGCAGGTTTGACCATCCCCGAGGCCGACGTTCCTGTGCTTCGGCTGGCTTGGCCCACGAGACAGGCTCCGGTGGAGGGGTTTTCGTCGGAAATTGTTCTCAGCTTGCGCGGCGTCGATCCGGCTGTCTTGCTCGACGGGATGCGTAGCGAAGCGGTCGACCTTCTTCTCGAACTTTTATCGCTCACATCGATCGATATCGCCGGAGAATTGTTCGAGCGCAAGGTGTCCGAGGGCGGCGGTGGGCTCGAGTCGGTGACGATTGCAGACCGCCGCTGGTGGCAATTCCGCACCGAGCATGCACGGTGGCTGGTGCCGGTCGTCGACGGTATCCCGGTGCCGGTGTCCGCGGATGTTCTACGGGCGCCGACTCGTTCGGACGAGGAATTGTCGGTGCCCGCGCTGATCGTTGCCGACGTACCGATGCAGCCCGATCGCCGACGGTTACTTCCCGGCGCCGCGGTGAAACATTTGGCGGCCGGTTACGGTGATCTACTCGCGGCGTTGCCCGCCAGTTCTAGGCCGAAGTTGGTGCCGGTTCCTGGATTCGCGCGCAGTGTTGTCGACGGCATTCTGCGCAAAGAAATCCTGCGTGAGTGTGCCGTCTCGCGTTGGCTTCCCGGCGCCTCGGGGCAGGATCTGATTCCCTCGCGCGCGTCGCTGCTCCCGGGCCTCACCGAGGAACTCGGGGTTCTGCTTGCCGAGGTATTTCCCGATCTCGTTGCGGCGTCGCTGTCGGGTCCACGGCACGCCGCTGCGCTTGCTGCGGTCGATGTGCACCGGATCGGTTTGGCGAGGCTCGCCGAGATGCTCACCGGATTGGATCGACAGCCGACGTGGTGGGGTGCGCTGTACGACGCGCTGATCCCGCTTGTCACCGACGGGGTGGCCGCGGAAGAGCTTGCTGCTCTTCCTGTTCCGCTCTCCGATGGGCGCACCGTGACCGGTCCGCGAACGGCAGTTCTCGGAACCGGAGTCGGTGCGGCCTCCTCGGTGCACTGGGCCCGGCTCATCCACCCCGATGCTGCGAGTGCGTTGCTGTCGCGGTTGGGTGCAGGGGAGGCCAGTGCGTCGGATCTATTGTCCGATCCAGCACTCGAGTCACTGCTGGAGGATCTGGACTGGGACGACACCGACGCGGCGGCGGACATCGCCAGGTCGGTGCTGGAGCTTGCCTCTGACGCCCGTGAGCTGCCCTCGTGGGTCGGCTCATTGCCACTGCTCGATTCCGAGGGCGAACTTCGTGCCGCAGACGAACTGCTGCTCCCGGGCGCTCCGTTGGTGGTCCTGCTGGAGGAAGACTCTCCGTTCGGGGTGGTGGGTGACGGGGTCGTCGAGGAGTTCGGCGCCGATGCCCTCCGCGCCGTCGGGGTGGGCTGGGGCTTCGGCACGGTGCACGATGAACTCCCAACCGGCCCAGACCACGATCTCGATGACGAAGAATCCTGGTGGGCATCGCTGAAGGAAGAGCCGGCGGTGCTCACTGCAGTACGCGACCTGGACCTGGTGGCCGAAGATGCTTGGCCGGAGGTGTTGACGCTACTGCTTTCGAACCCGGAAACTCGGGCTGCGTTGCAGGACCGGGAGGGGTATACGGCGTGGTGGCTACGGACTCATGCCCGCATCGGCGGCGCGCGTCTCGGAAGCTATCGGGCGCCGTCGGACGAGACGTTTGTCGGACTGCTCGATCCACTCGACCATGCCAACGCCGACGACGTGGCCGCGGCGTTGTCGCCGAGCGTGTGCGAGAGTGCGTGGTTCACGCGCCTGATCCTCGACCGGCTTGCTGATGGTGCTCGTTCGCCGACGCCGGCCGTGATTGTGCGAGCGCATCGTCTTGTGGCGGAGGTCGTTGCTTCGGGCACCGTCGAACTCGATGATCTGGATCTTCCGCGTCGGGTTCGGGCGGTATCGGGCGCTCTGGTGGATCCGGCGGACGCGGTGATCCTCGACCGCCCCTGGTTCGTCGGTGTCGTCTCGGCGGACGTCGCGGTGCTGTCGTCGATCGAGACCGCATCATCGCTGGCCTCGGTTCTCGAGGTGCGTACGGCATCGGAGTCGATCGACGCCGAAGTCGTCGGGATGGGGCGGGTCAGTGCGTGGGACCGTGAACCGGGCGCCGTACTTGCGTGTGCGGCGCTGGGAGTGGAGTTACCTGTCGGTCAGGTCGTCGTGCACCGAGAGCTGGTAGTGCGCTTGACCGGAGCCGTGCAGGGGGAGCGAGCCGTTGCTTGGTGGGTGACCGACGATTCGGTCGTGCACTGCGCTGAGAGCTGGGACCGTCCACGTGGACGGTGACGTCCTGAACTGGATGGTCGAGCATCGAGTCGCCTGGCTGACTGCTGTGTTCTGGATCATCACGACGGCCGGTAACACCGCGTTCATGTTTTTGTGGTCGACAGTCGGGGTCGTGGTACTTCTTCGAGCGCGCCGCTCGACGGACGCGCTACTGGTGGCGGGGTCGATGCTGACGGGCTGGGGGTTGATGAGCGCGCTCAAGTGGATGGTTGCAAGAGATCGACCGCCGGTTCCGGACAGGCTCGTTGTGATCTCGACCCACTCGTTCCCGTCGGGCCACGCGATGATGTCCGCACTGCTAGCCACGGTGGCGATCGCAGTAATGCTGCGATCGGCCTCCGGGTGGCCGCATCGGCCTGTCTTGCTGGCCTTGCCCGTGGCTGCTTCCGCGGCGATCGGCATCTCACGGATCTACCTGGGTGCGCACTGGGCGGCGGATGTACTTGCAGGTTGGGTCTTCGGTGCTGTGTGGGGACTGCTGTGGATCTATGCGGTCACCGTGATCAGCTGGCGAAGTCACTCCGCTGGGCGATAACGAGTAGCTCGTCGCGCATCGAGGGGCTACTGACGGCATGTGCGCGCGCATAGAGGGCGCGGAGTGAACGAGCGTGGTTGCGGCGAGTACGGAACTGAGAAACGAGCTTCATGGCCTTGCTTTCGAATTCAAATGTAGTTGAAACGCTGACATACTCCATGGTCCACTTCGGGCGTGCGTAACTCAACCGATTCAGAAGTGAGTTGTCGCACGTCAGAGCTCTTTTTCGTGATGTGGGTTACGTCTTTCCTGGCTCAAGACGAGAACTACGTGACTGCCGTCTCAGTCAAGCCCGCGTTGTGCCGTTCTACTGCCGCGCCGCGATGCCGCTCGCTGCACGAGAAACAGTAGGAAGCCCGCAACGCCGACGGCGGTCCCAGCCCAGCACGTCGTAAGTGCCGACTCCCAGCGGTCACCGCTGAGCAGCACGACGACGGTCGCAGTCACCCACAGCGCAATACCGACGGCAAATACCGGAGCTGGGTCGGTAAAGCGTCGATCGAGCTCGAAAACTTCCGGCGGTCGGTCCACAAAATGTAGGTTACTAGCATGGCTTTGCAGTCCAGGCTTCTTGACAACTACTTCAAGATCACCGAGCGAGGATCGACCGTCGGATCAGAAGTGCGCGGCGGGGTTGTCACATTCGTGGCAATGGCGTACATCGTTGTACTCAATCCGCTGATTCTCGGCAGCTTTTCCGAAGACGATGCGGCTGCCAAGACGGATGTCCTGGGCAACATTCTGCCGGTGGCACAGGTTGCGGCGGTGACTGCGTTGGTCGCAGGCTTCATGAGCATCCTGTTCGGAATCGTCGCCAACTATCCCTTCGGGATTGCCGCGGGCCTGGGCATCAACACTCTTCTCGCCGTCACCATTGCGCCTCAGGTGACGTGGCCCGAGGCGATGGGTCTGGTGGTCATCGACGGCATCATCATCGTGCTGCTCGCCCTCACCGGATTTCGTACCGCAGTGTTCAATGCGATTCCAGCAGAATTGAAGGCAGCCATCGCCGCCGGAATCGGCGCGTTCATCGCGTTCATCGGACTGGTCGACGCCGGATTCGTTCGACGCATCCCCGACGATGCCGGGACGTCGGTTCCCGTGGCACTGGGGATCGACGGGTCCATTGCGTCGTGGCCGACCGCCATCTTTGTCTTCGGGCTGCTGTTGATGGGAATTCTGGTGGTTCGGAAGGTCAAAGGTGGCCTGTTGATCGGAATCGTGGTGACCACGATCTTGGCGGCCATCATCGAGGCTGTGGCCGACGTGGGCCCCTCGAAAGGCGTCGATCCGAAGGGCTGGAACCTCAGCGTTCCGTTGCTGCCGGATCAGCTGTTCCAAGCTCCGAACTTGTCGTTGGTGGGTGAGGTCGACATATTCGGTGCCTTCACCCGCATAGGCGTCCTGGCAGCCAGCCTGCTCGTGTTCACGCTCGTTCTCGCCAATTTCTTCGACGCAATGGGAACGATGACCGGGCTCGGCAAGGAAGCAAGCCTGATGGCCGAGGACGGTCAGCTTCCGGGAATTGGCAAAGCATTGATCGTCGAGGGCACCGGCGCGATCGTCGGCGGCGGCGCATCGGCGTCGTCGAACACGGTGTTCGTGGAATCGGCGTCGGGGATCGCTGAGGGGGCACGTACGGGATTGGCCAACGTCGTGACCGGCGTGCTGTTTCTTGCCGCCATGTTTCTGACCCCGCTGACGGCAATTGTGCCGATCGAGGCGGCATCGCCGGCACTGGTCGTGGTGGGGGCACTGATGATCGGGCAAGTTCGCTACATCGACTTCACGCGATTCGAGATCGCTCTTCCCGCGTTCCTGACGATCCTCGTGATGCCCTTCACCTACTCGATCGCGAACGGGATCGGAGTCGGCTTCGTTACCTGGGTGATACTCGCGGTCGGCGCAGGTAAAGCCAAGTCGGTTCACCCGCTGTTATGGATCGTTGCTGCTCTCTTCGTGGCATATTTCAGTCTCGGACCCATCACAGACGCCGTTACGTGACGTATAACAGTCAGCTAGGAGTAGTCTCTGCGCTGTGACGTCGGGAAATAACGTTAAAGACAACCGTGAACTGGCGAGCGATCTGTCGCTCGCTGTGGTGCGATTGACTCGCCGCCTCAGGGGACGGCGGGTCGATTCGCAAGTGTCGCTGACCCAGCTGTCGGCTTTGGCGACATTGAGCCGGGAAGGCGATATGACGCCGGGTATGTTGGCCGCCCGTGAGCGAGTGCAGCCACCATCGATGACGAGAGTGATCGCATCCTTGGCCGAGCTCGGATTGGTGGTGCGCACTGCTCACCCCACAGACGGCCGACAGGTGATCGTGTCGCTGTCGCCCTCCGGCCTGGCTCTGATCGCCGACGAGGCCAGCGCCCGAGAGGCGTGGATGACCGCGCAGTTGGCGGAACTGAACGAAACTCAGTTGACCATCCTGCGCGATGCCGTCGACATCATCGGCACAGTGGTCAGCGACTCGGAGTAATTCAATTTGGGTAGTTACCTGCGGTTAGGATCTGCAGAGTGCCCTCCGCTTCACCCATGTTCGCCGCGCTGCGAACGCGAAACTATCGATTGTGGGCGTCCGGGCAGATCGTGTCGCTCGTCGGCACTTGGATGCAGCGGGTAGCTCAGGACTGGCTCGTACTCACGTTGTCGGGGGGCAACGGTTTAGCTGTCGGCATCGTCATGGCGCTGCAATTTGGACCGACCCTGCTGCTGTCGGTCTGGGGTGGCGTTCTCGCCGATCGATACGACAAGCGAAAACTGCTGACGATCACCCAAGCGTTCGCTGCGGTGTGCGGACTGGTTCTCGGTCTTCTCGACGTCGGCGACATCGTCGAGTTGTGGCACGTGTACGTCATCGCCTTCGTGCTCGGCTGTTCCTCCGCGATCGACGCCCCGGTTCGCCAGTCCTTCACCATCGAGATGGTCGGCCGGCAAAAACTGTCCAACGCAATTGCATTGAACTCCATGACCTTCAACACCGCTCGCATCATCGGCCCGGCGATCTCCGGCATTCTCATCACTATCGTCGGCACCGGCTGGGTGTTCTTGATCAACGCCGTGTCCTTCGCCGCCGTGTTCGGCGCGCTCATTGCGATGCGCTCGCAGGACCTCTTTCATGTCGAACGCCTCCCGCGCGCACGAGGACAAGTCCGAGCCGGGTTCGACTATGTGTGGGGCAGAACCGATCTCCGAGTGCTATTGGCAACTGTGTTCATGGTCTCGACGTTCGGGTTGAATTTCCCGCTGAGTCTGGCAGTACTGGTACGCAACACGTTCGGCAGCGGCGCCGACGCCTACGGACTGCTCTCGACCACCCTTGCCGTCGGGACACTCGCTGGGGCCACCCTTGCCGCGCGAAGGGCGGCTGCGCCCAGACTCCGACACTTTCTCGGCGCAGTGATCGCATTCGGCGTCTTCGAGACACTCCTTGGCTTCATGCCGAACTACACTCTCGTCGCGCTCCTACTTGTTCCGACAGGGGCGCTGACCCTTACGTTCACAACGGCGGCGATGAGCATTCTGCAGATGTCCGTGCCCTCCGATATGCGCGGACGTGTCATGGGGATCTACATGCTGTGCTTTCTGGGCGGCACGCCACTCGGAAGCCCTGTGCTGGGTTGGCTCGCAGATGTTCTCGACCCGCGTGCACCCCTGATATTCGGCGGAACGGTGTCGTTGGTATCGGGGATCGCGGCGGCCGTCTATCTGCTCAAACACAACGACCTGCGTCTGCGGATCGCCCCGCCTACCGATAGTCGACGCCGTCCCACGCTTCAGATCTACCAATGACGTCGAGCAGTACCGGATTCGGCTACACGCGCACTTTCCAGCCGCTGCGCACGTTGCAACCTGCGCAGCGGCTGGAACCTGAGCGTCGCGCACCCGACACCCGACACTCGCAGTGCGCACTGCGCAGCGGGACAGACGGCAGCTAAAAAGCCCAACCCAACACGGAAGCACGGTCGGTCGAGAAGGCGAGATCGACGGTGTGCAGCGCGGCGGAATCCCGGCTCCACAGGCGACCTGCGGCCGCGAATCTCCTCGCGCGGTGCGTGCCGAAGTACAGACTGCTCAGTACGTCGAGCTTCATCGCGGCGTCGGCGGGAGCGTCGGTCCGAACGACGGTGGCTCGGCCGGCGCTGATCGTGACGTCGAAGATCCCACCGGCGTCGAGGAACGGGTCTTCGACGTCGAGCACGAATTGTGCGTCGACGGCATACGTACGGGCCTCGAGGGCGGCCTTCACGTCCATGACACGGCACCACAGCGCGTCGTGATGACCGGAGATCTTCGGTAGGCGATTGCTCGTCAGAAGGAACGGCAGCGCCTCATCGGGGGCCTGGCTGACCTCGATGGTATCGACCAGATCTATACCGACGAGCACTTGCCACAACTGGGCATAAGCGTCGTCGGTGACAGCGATGAACTCCTGGACGACGACCTTGCTGTCGCCGTCAGTGTTACGACGATAGGCGACGTAACCGTCCGGATGGACGATGAAGTAGAGCGCGGTGAGGCCTTGTCGCCGGTTTTCACGGTCGGCGAAGAAGCGCTCCCAGCGGATCGGCGGCTTCGGCTGGGCGCCTGCCGTCTCGAGCTGCCAGCGATGATAGATCTCCGGGAGCAGCGTCGAGGCCTCAGCGGACTCCACCAGTCGGACACCCGTCACCGCGGGCACGTCCTTGTGGAATTGTGCGAATCGGCGATCGAGCGTTATCCGATGCTCCTCGGTGGCCGGCCCGTAACCGAAACGCCCGTAGATCGTGGCCTCGCTGGCGGTCAACAGAGACAGGGAGGCGCCTGCCGCGTCGAGTTTGCGGTGCTGTTCGGTGAACATGCGCCGCAGAATTCCGCGTCGGCGATGCGTCGGCGCCACCGATACCCACGACACACCTGACACCTCGACCTGTGCGCCACCAGGCACTGTTACCGACATCGGAAAATGCATCGCGACGCCGACAGGCGTGCTTCCGTCCCAAGCCATCACCACGTGTTCAGAGCTCGTCAGGATCTTCGTCTCGGCGAGGTCCTCGGAGTTCTGGTGCTCGCCGAAAGCATGCGCGTCCAGAAGCGCGACGGCATCCCAGTCGTCGTCGGTAGCGGACCGGATGGTGATTGCGTCATCGGTAGTCATCACAGTCGACCTTTCCATACGGATGCCAAGATGGTCACGTGGTACATGTAATCGATATCGAAGACCCGGCCGATCCGCGGCTCGACGACTTCCGTGATTTGAACTCCTCCGACCGTCGTCCCGACCTCCTCAGCGGCAAAGGCCTAGTTATCGCCGAGGGTGTTCTAGTGGCGGATCGGCTTATCTCCTCAAGGTTCCCCACGATCAGTCTGCTCGGAGTCGAGCGGCGGCTGATCGAGCTCGGACCCCGTCTGGACGAGGTGGATGTACCGTTCTACCGGACGACGCCCGAGGTCATGACCGCAGTAATCGGATTTCACCTCAATCGCGGGGTGCTCGCGGCCGCACATCGGGCCCCGGAACTGGAACTCGCCGACGTGCTGAAGGACGCCCGCACCGTCGTTGTGCTGGAGGGCATCAACGATCACGAGAATCTCGGATCGATGTTTCGCAATGCCGCGGGCCTCGGAGCCGACGCCGTGCTTTTCGGCTCGGCCTGCGCCGACCCCCTCTACCGTCGCGCGGTTCGTGTGTCGATGGGGCACGTGTTGCGCGTGCCGTTCGCGCGCGTGCCGGATTGGCCACGCGGATTGAACATATTGCGAGAGAACGGTTTTCAAACGATTTCGTTGACGCCACATTCGTCGGCGATGCCGCTCGCTGAGGCGATGACGGGGGAGAAGGTGGCATTGCTCCTCGGTGCGGAGGGGCCAGGGCTGACCGAGCATGCAATGCGAGCAACCGACGTCCGCGCGCGGATTCCGATGGCACCAGGCACCGATTCGCTCAACGTAGCGACTGCGGCGGCGATGGCGTTCTACGAGCGCGTGCGCCTGCAGTGACCGAACAGGATGTCCGCTACACCGGTATTCCGGTTGCCGTGTTCACAGCAGCACTCGTTGGATTGGCGTTGACTGCTTTCGGCCACGAACTCGCCCATATCAATGTGTTCCTTGCCGTAGGAATCAATCTTGTAGTGGTGGGGGGAGCCGCGCCGACGGTGCTGAGGTGGCGCAGCGCCCCGGTGTGGCGGTGGCCGGTCTACGGAGCGTGCGTCGGCGCAGTACTCAGCTTCGGGGTTCTGGTGCTCTCCGTCTGAACCACCGCTTGACCGAAGGTTCGGGGGTTGCCGGTGCCGTGGGCACTGCAGCGGGAACCGGTTCTTGTCCTGGAATGTGAAGTGTGAATCCGCATACAGGCAAAGTGCTCGGATCGAATTCACTGCCACGCGGAGCGCCCGTATATCTAAAACCCAGCCATTCGGCGTTGGCGGTCTCCGCGAATTCCTGCGGATGGAACGGGAGCGATTGCGGATCGGGCATGACCCCCGGCGGGTAGATCAACGGACGATCGCCCGCCCAAAACGGCCGTTCCCACACGAGCGGGAGTCCGATGTCCTCGTAGATGTAGATCGGCGACGCGCTGAACGAGCGACGAAGTGAGCCGCGTTCCCAATACGCGAACGCGCCCCACGCGTTCGCCGGATTGGTGGTCAGGAGATAGGTGCGCTCCGGCGAAGTAGGCCCAGTCCAGGATTCAGGCAGAGTCGACGGTGCCGCGACCGCAAGCTCTGCGTTGCAGACCACAGTGATCCCCGAGTAGCAGCCGACAAATACTTCGTTCTCGGCGACTCCAGCCGAGTCACCGATCGACGCCTGCCTAGTAGGCACAGCAGTCTTATCGGGAAATAACTTCTTTACCAGAACCGCTGCTGCATCCCAGTCCGAAGACTCGACCCTACGCAACAGCTGAATCGGATCAGGTGAATCGACATACCAGATGGTCGATGCTTTGGCCCCCACGTCAGGCACCCTTTCCGATCAACGTTTTTCAGCTGTGCCCGCTGCTGCGGACACCCAGCAGCACATCCTCCCACGACGGCATTGCGGGCTTGCCCTTCTTGTCCTTTTTTGGTGCTGGGGTCGCAGCCTCTTGTTTGGGTTCGTCCGGTACCGGGGGCGTGTCCTCTTCTATCTCGAGCTCACTGTCCGCAGTAGTGCCGTAGTACTCGTCAGACGATTCCTGCGATTCGTCGGGGGTGGCTACTTCGAGAGCGCGAACTGGAGCAAGGCCGCGCAACTGGCGTCCGAAGTCGGGGTCGATGAGCTCGGCGGCGGCATCGTCGAGGGCAGTGATAGTTCCGCCATGGCCGTCGGGCAGAAACTGCCAATGTGCCTTGTTGGTGGTCCGGCCCGCCTGCCACTCGAGCTGCGCGACCCACTTGCGGTCCTCGTCACGCCACGCGTCCCAGGTCGCCTCATCGAGGTGGTGGCCCCTCTCGCGGAATGCGATTGCCACTATTTCGGAAAGCGTCTGAACTGACGGCCCATCCTGGCGAAGTGGGTGGCCCTGCTGCGCCATCGACGCCGCCTGTGAACGCTCCAACAGGACGGGATGAGCGAAGACCTCCACACGACTCAGCGTCATTCCGGAGTCGTTCGCGACCTGTTCGACGGTAGCGCCTGCGCGGATACGAGCCTGAATCTCCTTGGGCCTGAGCACACTGTCCATTTCGATCTCAATCTGTCCTAGTCGAGCGATGTCACCACGGGAGGCCGCGCGGAGCTTGTCGTCGGCTGGAAGCCGGAATTTGTCGCCGGTATTGGGATCTGCGCAGATAACGAACTGCCTATCGGGCTCGAGACCGACCACCCGTAGATCTCGCACCTTGACCTCCTTATCGCGCCGACTCGCGATATCGTCTCGTGACGAGAGTAATCCACGAATAACCGACTACGGGTTTGCGACACGCGACCATCCGCGCTTGAAGTCAAAGACTAGCCACCGAGTGAGCAGGTTGCACGCATTCCGCCCGGTTCGATGAGAGCGGTTGGGAAGCAATTGCTTCCATCACGTCGACGGTACAACCGCGAGGTAGCCGACCTCGGTACGAACGTCAGAACAAGCGTCGGGCGCCGCCCCCTCGAGGTCGATGCGCTTGTCTGCGCGTCTTTTCCTCGTGGGGGCGCCCTGGCTGAGCACTTCTCCGCTAGCTCGATCAGCCGAGCTGAGAAACGACCCAGTCGATGCTCTTGGTCAACGCTGTGATGTCGTCGGGCTCGATCGCCGGGAACATCCCGACGCGCAACTGATTGCGTCCGAGCTTGCGGTACGGCTCGGTATCGACGACGCCATTGGAGCGAAGGATTTTGGCGATCTGAGCCGCATCGATCTTGTCGTCGAAGTCGATCGTTCCGACGACCTGGCTGCGGTTCGCAGGATCAGTGACGAAAGGCGTTGCCACATCACTTGCCTCGGCCCAGCTGTACAGGCGCGACGACGATTCGGCCGTTCGCTTGGTCGCCCAGTCCAGCCCGCCCTTGCCATTCAACCATTCGATCTGATTTGCCAACAGCAACAGCGTTGCCACTGCCGGAGTGTTGTACGTCTGATCCTTGCTGCTGTTGTCGATCGCAATCGGCAACGACAGGGAATCCGGAACCCAGCGCTTGGTAGCGGCGATCTCATTGACCCGCTCGAGTGCAGCGGGGCTCATGAGTGCGATCCACAGTCCGCCGTCTGCAGCGAAATTCTTCTGCGGGGCGAAGTAGTACACGTCGGAGTCGGCGACATTCACCGGGAGCCCACCAGCGCCGGACGTGGCGTCGATCGCAATGAGTGCATTCTCGGAACCGGCCGGACGGCTCACCGGAATAACAACACCAGTCGAGGTCTCGTTGTGGGCCCAACCGATGAGATCGACAGAGGGATCCGACGTCGGCACGGGCGCGCTGCCAGGCTCTGCCTTCACGACAATCGGATCACCGATGAACGGATTGTTCTTGGCAACAGAAGCGAACTTGGAGCTGAACTCGCCGTTGACCAGGTGCAGCGACTTCTCACGGATCAGGCCGAAAGCTGAGGCATCCCAAAATGCAGTGGTACCGCCGTTGCCGAGCACAACCTCGTAGCCGTCGGGAAGATCGAACAAGTCCCTCAGACCGCTGCGTACACGCGCGACGACATCTTTGACGGGCTTCTGCCGATGGCTCGTGCCGAACACGGATGCACCGACGTCGACCAGGTACTGCAGCTGCTCGGGACGGACCTTGGAGGGTCCGCAGCCGAAACGTCCGTCGGCGGGCAGGAGGTCAGCGGGAATGATCGGCAAATCGGCCATTGAGTAGCGCATCCTAGGGTCGAGGGAATAGGCCCTTACAGGGTAGTCGCTGCACGGCGGGTAGCGACGCGCAGGTTTGGCGGCGGCCGGGGTGGTGCGCGCGGGTTCTGGTGGTTGCGCGGGTTGCAGCGTGTGCGTTGGGTGGAATGTGCGCGTTCAAAGCGGTGTGACCGTGCGCGGGGTCGGCAGTGTTCGTGCCACGTCGAATGCGCGCTGCAGCGTCGCCGCGAGCTGGTTCGGATTCTCCAGGTCGGACCACGTCCATCGCGAGACGATCCATCCGTACGAACGCAGTGTGTCCTCGCGTTTCTTCTCGGCGACGACCGCATCGGACGGCGTCTGACCAGGCTTGAGATACTTCAAGTATTTGCTGGAGCCGTCGAACTCGCCCAGGACACCTTCGTTTCGGAACAGAAAGTCAGGGCGACCGAGGAACCGTCCTGCCGGGCTGTACAGGTTCACCTGTAATTCCGGACTAGGAAACCCCAGTCGATTCAGGTGTACGCGGCTCCGCGATTCGCCGACGCTTTCACTGCCAGGATCGCAGAATTCGAGTGTTCGCTGGGCGGACAGGGCGCCGCGACAATTTGTTCGCCTGAGGGCTTCTTCGATTCCGGCGATCCTCGCTGAGCCGGTTCGTAGCGCGGCGTCGGCGATACACACTCCAGCCTCGAACGGCAAAAGTCGCAACAGGTCTGCGACGGTTCGATTCGGCGTGGTGACTCGTACGCTGCGGATGTCCGTCACATCAGCCGCAGCGAGATGGGCGGCGTGCACATGACGAGTTTTCGTCGTCCGACCACCAGAAGTTCTGTCGATCGTCGCGTGCACCTTCGTCAGATCCGGAGCCCACATCGGGAGTCCGTGTACGACGGCTGCAGATTGATGACTCACCACAAGCTCACTTCGGGCTGCGGCAAGGTGCGCTCGAACGGCCAACAAGTGTTCGTCCTCGGGGCGCATTCCGGAAAGTGCCGCCGTTGACACGTAGGCGCCCCGTCTGAGGGATGTGATGATCCCGTCCGCTTTCGCAGTCCTGATTTCGCTGTCCGTGGAACCCTGACGAAGGAGTTCGCCGCGCAGCAACAGTGGATCGCTTCCAGTGTGCATGCACTCATGCTGACCTCTGGCTGCGTGAAGCGATAGTTGTGGATAACGATCCTGTGGATAGATGAAATTTGTGTATTGTGCGGACCTTCGCGCAGGTTCCAACGGTTGCGCGGGTTGCAACGTGCGCAACAGCTGCAAGGTGCGCGCTGAGGTGCGGCACGGCCTGGAATGTGCGCGTTCGAAAACGCCCGGACTGGAATGTGCACACGGAGGTGCGGTGTGAACGTGCGCTAGGGCCGTGAAACGCCGACCGCCGCTACCGATAGCGGCAGCGGCGGTCGGGAAATCGTGAACTCAACCGATCTGGCTCCAGCCGTCGACTGATTCGGGCGAGCGGGGTGCCGGCCCGGTGTATATGGCGGCCGGACGCACGAGCTTGCCGAGACGTTTTTGTTCGAGGATGTGTGCACACCAGCCGGCGGTGCGGCCACAGGTGAACATCGCGGGCATCATGTGCGCGGGAACTTCAGCGAAGTCGAGGATGACGGCAGCCCAGAATTCGACGTTGGTTTCGATGGCGCGGTCGGGGCGACGCTCTCGCAGTTCGGCCAGTGCAGCCTGCTCCAGGGCGGCAGCCACCTCGTAGCGAGGGGCGTTGAGTCTCTTGGCGGTTGCGCGGAGCACGCGGGCGCGGGGATCTTCGGCGCGGTAGACACGGTGTCCGAAGCCCATGAGCTTTTCTTTGCGATCGAGGATGCCCTTGACCAGTCCGCGGGGGTCGTCGGTCTTCTCGACTTCTTCGATCATCGGCAGGACGCGCGCGGGTGCGCCGCCGTGCAGTGGGCCCGACATTGCGCCGATGGCGCCGGAGAGCGAGGCTGCAACGTCTGCGCCGGTGGAGGTGATGACGCGGGCGGTGAACGTCGAGGCGTTCATGCCGTGTTCGGCGGCGGAGACCCAGTAGGCGTCGATGGCTTCGGTGTGCGCGGGGTCTGGATCGCCCTTCCACCTGGTCATGAACCGCGCGGTGACGGTGTCGCACTGGTCGATCGTCTTCTGTGTCACGGCGGGCTGGTGGATGCCGCGAGCGGACTGAGCGACGTACGAGAGGGCCATGACGGATGCGCGAGCGAGCTGGTCGCGGGCGGTTTCGTCGTCGATATCGAGAATGGGCTGGTATCCCCAGATCGGTGCCAGCATCGCCAGGCCCGCCTGGACGTCGACGCGTACGTCGCCGGTGTGGACCGGCAACGGGAACGGCTCGGCCGGAGGTAGTCCGGCCCCGAACTTCCCGTCCACCAGCAGTGCCCATACGTTTCCGAAGGTGACGCGCTTGGAGACGAGATCCTCGATGTCGACTCCGCGGTACCGCAGTGCACCGCCGTCCTTGTCTGGTTCGGCGATGTCCGTGGTGAAGGCGACGACGCCCTCGAGTCCGCTGACGAAGTCTTCGGGTATCTGTTGATCAGCCATTGCCTGTGGACTCTCCCTGTAGCCGTACTGCTTTGTCTTGCCACAACTGCCCGACACGAGCGGTGTCTGGGCTGTTCTCTGGTCAGAACTTTAGCCGGTCGTACTCTCCAGTAGCGTCGGGGCTTGTGCCGAACGATGAACAGTCTCTCGCCGATATGCGCGTCGACTACGGGAATGAAGCGGACCTCGATCCAGATCGCCTGCGTGACGGTTGGCTTCAGGTAGCCGAGGACTGGCTTTCCGCCGCCGTGGCCGCCGAGCTTCCCGAGCCGAACGCGATAGTTCTCGCGACAGTCGATCGAGCCGGTCACCCGTCTACCAGGACTGTTCTGTGCAAGGGTCTCGAAGCCGACGGCCTTGTCTTCTACACCAATTACCACTCCGACAAGGGCGTCCAGCTCACGGAGACGCCGTATGCCTCGGCAACTTTTCCGTGGATCGGGATTGCCCGTCAGCTCACGATCCGCGGCGTCGTCGAGCGGGTGTCAGCAGAGATGACGGCCGATTACTTCGCGACGCGTCCGCGCGGGTCGCAGTTGGGTGCGTGGGCGTCGCAGCAGTCTCGTCCAGTCGAGTCGCGTGCGGAGTTGGAGCGTGCACTCAGCGAGGTGACCGAGCGATTCGACGGCTTGGATGTGCCGGTGCCGCCGAACTGGGGTGGTTTTCGGGTGCAGCCCGATACCGTCGAGTTCTGGCAGGGACGAACCAACCGTTTGCACAACAGGTTTCGGCTCACCATCGCTACCTCGACGGTGGAGCGTCTACAGCCGTGAACCGGCTGTGCGGTTGCCGTGTCGGCCGCGTTGGCGTCGGTCACGAAGTTCTGGTTGTTCGATTCGCTGCTGTCTGTGCAGTTTCGTAGCTGCAACTCCCGGCGGCGCTCTCGTGGTGAGCGTTGCTACTGCGCGTGCGGCGATCATTCGGTCTCTGGTGGACAATGATGTCCATGGCGCACGCGCAGAGCTATCTTCTGGTCAGTGGCAAGTATCGAGCTGAGGTCGTTTCAGCGGGCGCGGGGCTGCGCATGCTCGAGTTCGACGGCTCGCCGTTGACCGAGACGTGGGCGGTGGGCACGAAGCCGCCGCTGTCGGCGGGGTTGGTGCTGGCGCCCTGGCCTAATCGTGTGGCCGATGGGAGGTTCACGTTCGGTGGTGTCGAACATCAACTCGAGATAACCGAACCCTCTCGCAACAACGCGAGTCACGGATTTGTCCGACGGGTCGACTGGACTCTCGTCGATCGTTCGTCCACTCGTGTCGAACAGTCGGTGGATGTCGGTGTGCACGATGGATGGCCGTACAAGTTGACGGTCACTGTGGCGCACGAGCTCAGCGACGACGGTCTTCTCGTCACCGCTTCTGCGAAGAACACCGGCGATACGGACGCGCCTTACGGGATGGGATTTCACGCTTTCGTGCGTGTGGGCAATGTGCCGCTCGATGAATGCACCCTCGAGTTCTCGGCGGGTACGCGCCTGCAACTGGATCCGGTGCGGAATTTGCCCAACGGCCCGTCGGTGCCGACGGGAGGCTCCGGGTTCGATTTCACCGAGCCCAAACTCATGAAAAACGTCTGGCTCGATACACCTTTCAGCGCGGAGGTGCCCGACTCCGACGGCAGAGTCCGTCATATTCTTCGCGCACCAGATGGAACGGGCACGGTGCTCTGGACCGATCGAGAGTTCGACTGGGTGCAGGTCTTCACTGCCGATCCGGCGAAGGATCAGGCCTATCCTGATCGTGGACGTGCGCTCGCGATCGAGCCGATGACGTGTCCGCCCGATGCGTTGAATTCGGAGATCGACCTTCTCGTCTTGAAGCCAGGCGAATCCTGGACCGGCACATGGGGAATGGAGCATCTTCGGAGATGACGATTCTCGTATGCGGTGAGGCGCTCGTCGATTTGGTGCCGGTGCACGAGGGGCCGTTGCTGTCGCCGAGTCTCGGCGGCGGCCCCTTCAACGTCGCTGTCGCCCTCGGTCGTCTCGGCGCCGAGGTTGCTTTTCTGTCGCGCGTCTCCAGTGATCGCTTCGGGGAACAGATTCTGGCGAACCTCCGAGATGCGGGCGTCGACACGGCCTTGGTTCAGCGCGGTGACGAGCCGACGACGCTGGCGATGACAACGCTCGCCGACGATGGCGGTGCTCGATACTCGTTCTATGCCGACGGCACGGCCGATCGTCTGGTGAAGGATCCTGGTGATCTGCCGCAGGACGTCAGCGTGCTGTCGTTCGGGACGCTGTCGCTGCTCTACGAGCCGGGAGCGTCGATGTACGCGGCGTTGCTGCAACGTGCGCACGCGGCAGGAAAGTTGACGATGCTCGACCCGAATATCAGGCCCGCAGCGATCGACAGCACAAGCGGCGACATCACTGCCGACGGCTTTCGTCGAAGATTCCGGACCTGGTTGCCTGCTGTGGACGTCCTGAAGGTGTCCGAGGAAGATTCCCACTGGTTGGGTTTGGGTTCGGAGGGGACGAGCGTCGACGATTGGCTGGTGGCTGGAGTAACTGCGGTGGTTCTGACGCGTGGCGGCGACGGTGTTTCGGTGTTCACCGAGGCCGGCGAGGTCTCGGTGTCCGGGGTGCAGGTAGACGTCGTCGACAGCATCGGTGCAGGTGACACCGTGCACGGCGCGCTTTTAGCCTTCTTCGACGCCGAGACGATTGTCACCTCGCAGGCCTTGGCCGAGATGAGCGAGCCGGACTGGAAGCGAGCGCTGAGCTTCGCCGCACGGGCAGCTGCCATCACCGTTTCTCGGCCGGGTGCTGACCCTCCGTGGGCATGGGAGGCGCCGAGCGACTAGTTTCTCTATCGACTGAAGAAAAATGTCCGTTACATTAGTTCGAGAGGGACCATTCGTGCCCGCTGAGAATGACGCAAAAGCCACCCTCACCTATCCCGGTGGCGAACACAGCATGTCGATTGCCACAGCTTCCGAGGGCAATGACGGCATCGAGCTGGGGAAGCTGCTCGCTGAGACCGGCTACACGACGCTCGACGGTGGGTTCGTCAACACCGCCTCGACGAAGTCTGCGATCACCTACATCGATGGTGAAAAGGGAATCTTGCGTTATCGCGGGTACCCGATCGAACAGCTTGCCGGTAAGTCTTCGTTCATCGAGGTCAGCTATTTGCTGATCTACGGTGAGCTCCCCTCCGAGGTTCAGCTCGAGGAATCCACCGATAGGGTCCGTCGGCACACGCTGCTGCACGAGGACCTCAAGAGGTTTTTCGACGGCTTCCCTCGCAACGCGCACCCGATGCCGGTGCTGTCGAGCGCGGTGAACGCCTTGTCGGCGTATTACCAGGATTCGTTTGATCCCGGCGACCCGGAGCAGGTCGAGCTCTCGACCAT
>JBBSSG010000060.1:0-18804 GCA_038242295.1 Mycobacteriales bacterium
CAACAGTTCGTAAGCGAAGGGTGTCAGTGTGCGAGTGATGGGCGTCGATCCCGGTCTGACCCGGTGTGGGCTCAGCTTGATCGAAGGCGGAGCAGGTCGCAGCGTCGTTGCTCTCGACGTCGACGTTGTGCGCACTCCGGCCGACATGGACCTTGCGAAAAGATTGTTGCGGATCTCCGAGGCTGCGGAGTATTGGCTCGACACCCACAAGCCGACCGTGGTTGCGATCGAACGAGTGTTCGCGCAGCACAACGTTCCAACCGCCATGGGTACCGCGCAGGCCGGGGGAGTAATCGCACTCGCGGCCGCGCGTCGTGGTATCGAAGTGTGCTTTCACACCCCCAGCGAGGTCAAGGCTGCGGTCACCGGTAACGGAAGAGCAGACAAAGCTCAGGTCACAGCGATGGTAATGCGGATCCTCGGGCTTCAGACGGCACCGACACCCGCAGACGCCGCTGACGCGCTGGCTTTGGGGATCTGCCATTGCTGGCGCGCGCCGATGATCGCCAGGATGGCGCAGGCCGAGGCCATGGCTGCACAGCAGAAGCGCAAGTACGAGTTGCGCCTCATCGCCGAACGCAAATCGAGAGCGGCTGCGGCCAAGAAACTCGAACGCGCAAAGAAGGAGGCGGGAGCTCGATGATCGCATCGATACGAGGTGAGGTCCTCGATGTGGCGCTGGACCACGCTGTTCTGGAGGCTGCGGGCGTGGGCTATCGGGTGAACGCCACCCCCGCGACTCTCGGTACGCTCAGTCGAGGCGTGGAGTCGAGATTGCTGACAACGATGATCGTGCGCGAAGATTCGATGACGCTGTACGGGTTCTCGGAGAGCGAGTCTCGGGACCTGTTCTCGCTGCTGCTGACGGTGTCCGGGGTCGGCCCCCGTATCGCGATGGCGACGTTAGCGGTTCTCGACCCGAATTCACTTCGAACCGCGTTGACGGAGAGCAACATCAGCGCGTTGACTCGCGTACCGGGCATCGGTAAGCGCGGGGCCGAGCGAATGGTCGTCGAACTTCGAGACAAGGTCGACGCTATCGTCGGTAGCGGCGCAGGCGCCGCGACTGTGCCTGGAACCGGCGGCGCAGACTCGGTTCGTGATCAAGTTGTCGACGCGTTGACCGGACTCGGGTTCAGTACCAAACAAGCCGAGAGCGTCACCGATTCGGTATTGGCGGCTCAGCCCGACGCGTCGACAGCGGTGGTTCTTCGGTCGGCGCTGGCCGATCTGGGTAACAGCAGATGACCGAAGAAGGCTCGCAAGAGCTCGAGGAATCACAAGTCACTGCTGGGCTGAGAGCAGACGATGTCGACGTCGAGACAAGTCTGCGCCCTAAAAATCTGACCGATTTCATCGGCCAGCCTCGGGTTCGTGAGCAGCTGCAGCTCGTGCTGACCGGCGCGAAACTGCGCGGCAGCACTCCCGATCACATTCTGATGTCCGGCCCGCCCGGCCTCGGTAAGACCTCGATGGCGATGATCATCGCGCAAGAACTGAACACTTCGCTTCGCCTGACGTCGGGCCCCGCGCTGGAGCGGGCAGGCGACTTGGCGGCCATGCTGAGTAATCTCGTCGAGGGCGATGTGCTGTTCATCGACGAGATCCACCGCATTGCGCGGCCTGCCGAAGAAATGCTGTATCTGGCAATGGAGGACTTCCGGGTCGATGTCGTCGTCGGGAAGGGACCCGGGGCGACGTCAATTCCGCTCGAAGTCGCACCATTCACGCTTGTCGGGGCAACCACCAGGTCCGGAGCTCTGACCGGCCCGCTCCGTGACCGTTTCGGGTTTGTGGCGCACATGGATTTTTACGAACCCAGTGAGTTGGAGCAGATCCTTCGGCGATCAGCCGGGATCCTGGGGGTGCCCATCGACAGCGACGGCTGCGCCGAAATTGCAGGGCGATCGCGCGGAACACCGCGTATCGCCAACCGTCTACTGCGGCGTGTTCGCGACTACGCCGAGGTTCGCGGCGATGGCACGGTCACCAGACAGACTGCGCGAGAGGCGCTGGTGGTGTACGACGTCGACCAGCTAGGACTGGACCGATTGGACCGGGCCGTGCTCAGCGCTCTCATTCGGAGTTTCGGCGGGGGGCCCGTCGGCGTGTCGACTCTGGCCGTTGCGGTCGGGGAGGAACCGGCCACTGTCGAGGAGGTCTGTGAGCCGTTCCTGGTGCGAGCGGGGATGCTCGCGCGCACCCCACGTGGACGAGTGGCAACGGCCAGCGCCTGGCGGCACCTTGGATTGGTGCCGCCGCCAGATCTGGCGATCGGTGGGATTTCGGTACGAACCAACGAGGCTCACCCCGACCAATTCGAATAATTTGCTGATAATCGGTGGGAGCGGAGCAGATTACCGATCGGTAATGGCACACTGAGGCGCACGCGTGGTGTCTAAACTTGTGCCCGCAAAGACATACGCAGGTGAACGCCGCCTACACCGATCGATAACCGACACTTCTTAGGACTGACGTAAACGATGGAACTGTTATTTCCGCTGCTGATCGTGGCTCTGCTCGTGCCAATGTTTCTGAATGTGCGCAAACAGAAGAAGGTGCTCGCCAACACGCAGGCCCTGCAGGACTCGCTGAAGATCGGTGACGAGGTTGTCACCACCTCCGGACTGTATGCGCGTGTTGTGCTGGTCGAGGACGAAACGATCGACCTCGAGATCGCTGACGGAATCATCACGACCTGGTCGCGCGCGGTAGTTCGCGAAGTACTCCCACTCGAGTCCGAGGACGAATTCACCGCGCCGGATGACTTGTCCGGAATCGAGGGCGCATCGCCATCGCTCGAGAAGCATGTCGATGAAACAGTCTCGGACGAGACTGTGGAAGAGAGCGCGCGTCGTCTCGAAAAAGATTGATTCAACGATGACATCGACCGCTGCCGGCTTTGTTCCGGCAGCGGTTTCGCGTGCCGGGGAGAGAGCTGTCCGGTTCGTCTGAATTTCCGAGTTGCGGTAGTTCCCATCGAAAAGTAGCGGACGCCGCCGACTCGATCGCCTGTTCATTCAATGTCCAGAGGAGAATCACACACCGTGGCATCTTCAAGCGGATCGGTGCATCCATCTCGCTATCTCGCCCTGTTCGGGGTCTTGATGGCTCTTGTGTATGTACTGGTCTTCTTCACCGGTAACAAATCGCCTGACGCAAAGCTGGGCATCGACCTGGAGGGTGGTACCCGCGTCACCTTGACGGCGAGGACCCCCGACGGCAGCGCACCCAGTCAGGACAGCCTGAAACAAGCACAGCAGATCATTACCACCCGAGTCGACGGACTCGGCGTCGCCGGATCCGAGGTGCTCATCGACGGCGACAACCTCGTCATCACAGTTCCCGGAAACGACAGCTCTCAAGCCCGGACGCTCGGTCAGACCGCACGCCTGTTCATTCGTCCCGTGATTTCGGCAGCACAACCCGCAACGGGACAGCCCACCGGCGGTCAAGAAGCTCCCGCCGCGGAGACACCTGCGACAGCTCCGGTGGCTCCCCCCGGCGACGCGCCCCCGCAGAGCCGTCCGTTCCCGGCGCAGGATCCCAGTGCGGTCGAGCCTGCTCCTGTAGACCCGAGAACCACCGAAGCCCCGGCGGCGACCGATGCACCGGATGCATCGCCCGGGGTTTCTGAGGCTGAGCGGACCGCAGAGCAAATTACCGAAGCGAAGGCGCTGCGTCAGAGCACCGACCCGCAGGTTCAGCAGGCTGCGCTAGCGACGATCGACTGCAATGCACCTGATCCGCTTCGCGGAAACGATGATCCCAAACTGCCGCTCGTAGCGTGTTCGACCGACGGAACATCTGTGTACGTGCTCGCGCCGAGCATTATCGATGGTCAGCAGATTGTTGACGCGACGTCCGGGTTCAATACGCAGCAGTCCCGCCACGAAGTTAGCCTGAGCTTCGACTCGGAAGGCAGCAACACGTGGGCTCAGTTCACCGGCAACAACATCGGCAAGCAAGCAGCTTTCACTCTCGACTCCAAGGTGGTCAGTGCCCCGCAGATTCAAGGTGCCACTCCCGCCGGTAGCGCTACTTCGATCACCGGTCAGTTCACCGCGCAGGGAGCCTCCGAGCTTGCCAACACCCTGAAATACGGTTCACTCCCGCTGTCGTTCGAAGCATCCGAAGCCGAGACCGTGTCGGCGACGCTCGGTCTCGCGTCTTTGGAGGCAGGCTTGATCGCGGGTGCGATCGGCCTGGTGCTCGTTCTTGGGTACTGCCTCCTCTATTACCGTGCGCTCGGCGTGCTGACCGCGCTCTCACTCGTTCTGGCTGGTGCGATGGTGTACGGCTTGATCGTCCTGCTCGGCCGCTGGATCGGATTCACGCTCGACCTCGCAGGAATTGCCGGCCTGATCATCGGTATCGGTATGACTGCCGACTCGTTCGTAGTGTTCTTCGAACGGATCAAGGACGAGATGCGTGAGGGTCGGAGTTTCCGATCGGCAGTGCCGCGGGGCTGGACACGAGCCAGGAAAACGGTCCTATCCGGCAATGCCGTCAGCTTCATCGCTGCGGCCGTGTTGTATGTGTTGGCCGCCGGTCAGGTTCAAGGCTTTGCCTTCACGCTCGGGTTGACGACGTTGATCGACGTATTGGTGGTCTTCTTGGTGACGTGGCCGCTGGTTCTCTTGGCGTCGAGGTCGAAGTTCTGGTCCAAGCCCGGAGTGAACGGCCTGGGGGCGGTCGCGCAGGTCGCATTCGAGCGGAAGCATGCCGCAGCACGATCGACGGCGAGCAAAGTCGCTGCCGATGCACCGACGAAAGGGGCATGACATGTCAGACGCCAGACAGAACGACGCCTCCACCGCCGGTGGTCCCACGCTTCTCCAAGACCGCGGTGTCGAGCAGAACGAGCAGCCGAAACACAGTCTGCTCAATCGGCTGTACACCGGAACCGGGGCTTTTCAGGTCGTCGGTCGGCGCCGCTTCTATTATGCGATTACCGGTGTAATCGTATTGATCTGCCTGCTGAGCATGTTCTTTCGTGGGTTCACCCTCGGTATCGACTTCGAGGGCGGCACGAAGATTCAGCTGCCGAATGCCGACAACGTCACGTCCTCGCAGGTCGAGAACGTGTTCACGGACACACTTGGTTTCGCGCCAGAGGCGACGCAGACGGTCGGTTCGGGAGCCGCGGCCACTGTTCAGGTGCGATCGGAGGCGCTCGATGTAAGCCAGGTCGATCAAGTGAAAACCGCGCTGTTCGATGCGTTCTCCCCGACCGACATCGAAGGAGTGGTGTCGCCGAACGCCATCACCATCTCCGACGTGAGTGAGACCTGGGGGGGCCAGATCACCCAGAAGGCATTGATCGCGCTGCTGGTCTTCCTGGTGATCGTCACCATTTACATCGCGATCAGGTATGAGCGCGATATGGCGATCGCCGCATTGGTCGCTTTGTTCTTCGATCTGCTTGTCACGGCCGGTGTCTACGCCTTAGTCGGGTTCGAGGTGACGCCCGCAACTGTCATCGGACTACTGACAATTCTCGGGTTCTCGCTCTACGACTCCGTGGTGGTGTTCGACAAGGTCGAAGAGAACACACGCGGCGTACTGCACCTGCATCGGAAGACCTACGCCGAACAGGCGAATCTCGCGGTCAATCAGACTCTCATGCGGTCGATCAATACGACTGTCATCGGCGTGCTGCCGGTGCTGGCATTGTTGGTGGTCGCGGTATGGCTGCTGGGGGTCGGCACTCTGAAGGACCTCGCTGTAGTCCAGTTGGTCGGCATGATCGTGGGCTCGTATTCGTCGGTCTTCTTCGCGACGCCGCTGCTTGTGACCCTCAAGGAGAAGTGGGGCCCTGTCGCGGTGCACACCAAGAAGGTGCTGGCCAAGCGAGCCGAGGCGGCCTCTCGCGCTGGCTCGGCAAACCTCGTCAACGCTGGCGCCGGTAGCGGCGCCCCTGTGCTGCTTGCTCCGGAAACCCCGCAGGTGGGCTCCAGACCGACCGGGAAGCGCACCAAGAAGAGGCATTGATGAACGTGCGGTTCGGTAACTCGAGGACGACGGCAGCGGTTTTTGCTGCCGTCGTCCTCACGGGGGTCGTGACTGGATGCTCGTCTCGCGAAGATGCGGTGCCTGCGATCGGGTACGCCCTGGACAACACGCTGACGACGTACAACGCGCAGACCGTTGACGGCGCGGCTTCCGGCGCTCGCCAGGCGTTCCCACGAGTACAGACCGGCTTCAGCTACCTCGGCCCTGAGGGGGAGTCGCTTGCGGACAACGATGTCGGGGGAGTGTCCGTCGTTCCTGCAGATGTGCTGACAATCAAGTACATGATTGCCCCACAGGCGATTTACTCGGATGGCGTGCCGATGACCTGCGACGATCTGGTTCTGACCTGGGCGGCCAACAGTGGTCGTTTCATGGCGGGAGAGAACAACCTGCCGTTGTTCGATGCCGCCTCGACTGCCGGATACTCCGACATCGAAAAAGTGGACTGCATCACCGGTAGCAAGGACGCCACGGTCACCTTCCGTGCCGGCCGTGGTTATCAGGCGTGGCGAAGCCTCTTCGGCGCCACGGTTCTCCTTCCTGCCCACATCGCGTCGCGGATGGCCAACGTTCCCAATGTGGTGGATCCGATTCTGTCGGGCGACCTCGATTCTGTTCAACGCATCGCGGACTTCTGGAACTCAGGGTGGAATCTGACGCCGGGATCGATCGATACGACGCTGCTGCCGTCGAACGGGCCGTACCGAGTCGACTCGTACACCGCGGAGGACGGACTCGTCCTGGTCGCCAACGACAAGTGGTGGGGGATTCCGCCGGAGACCGAACGCGTAGTCGTGCGGCCCAGGGGTATCGAAGGTCCAGCCCTGTCGGAAGCCTCAGATCTGGAAGTGATCGAGCAGGGCGCAGGAGGCGATCTTCCAGAAGATGGATTCGACAGAATCGACTACCCGTCGCATGGTGTCGAACAACTGACGTTTGCCACCAGTGGCGTGTTGGCTTCGTCGGCTGCTCGGCGTGCTCTGGCTCTGTGCACCCCACGCCAGCAACTGTTCGACAGCGTCGGGCACGCCGGTTACGACCTGCCTGCCGGACCCGGTTCAGACCTTGTCGATGCTCGTTTGGTGCAGTCCGACACCCTCCTCTACGGGGCGGTATCCGCGACGGCCGGCGGTCGATACCGGCAAGCTGACGCTGCGGCTGCTGCGGGCGAATTGCCCGACGGCAGCCTCACCGTTCGGATCGGCTACCTCACGCCGGATCCGCGGCGGGCGGACATAGTCGCGGAGATCGCTGCGGCGTGCGCCCCAGCAGGTATCAACGTCGAGGATGCTGGATCGCCTCAGTTTGCGCCGTCCGCGCTTCGCGCCGGCGCAGTCGATGTCGTGCTCGGCTCGACTGCATCGGCGTCCGGTGCTGCGGGGGCCGTGTCGGACGAAGCGTCGAGGTACAGCCTTCACAGCCGGATCGGCAGCAATGTCGGAGGCTATACCAATGGCCGCATCGACGCGATCGTCGATCAACTGGCAGTCGAGAAGGCCGACGGTACGAAATTGTCGCTCGCCATCGAGGGCGAGAATATTTTATGGAACGAAATGCCGACGTTGCCGCTGTTCAATCAGCCGCGCACTTTGCTGGTGGCTGATGGAATGAGCAACGTCACCGTCAATCCGACGGCTGCGGGCGTGGGATGGAACATGGATCGGTGGATACTGCTTCGGTGAGCAAACACTACGCACCGGACTCAGCGCAGAGCGCAGATGATCCGTTAACTGCTGCCACCGTAAACGTCGACCGATTGATTCGGTGGGCCGACGACTTTCCTGTCGCCGGGGTTCGATTCGCCGATCTGACCCCAGTGTTCGCCGACCCTGACGGGTTGGCGACCGTGATCTCAGCGTTGGCAGTCGCGGGAGCAGAGGCGGATCTTGTCGCCGGCATCGATGCGCGAGGGTTCCTGCTCGGCGCAGGTGTCGCCCTTGCCCTCGGAACCGGGGTCCTTGCAGTCCGCAAAGCAGGGAAGCTTCCGCCGCCAGTTGCATCTCAGAGGTATCAACTCGAGTACGGATCAGCAGAATTGGAAATCCCCGAGGCGATCGACTTATCGGGCAGAAAAGTGTTCGTCGTCGACGACGTACTCGCCACCGGTGGGACCATCGAGGCAACGGCCCAACTGCTTCGGTCACGCGGCGCCGATGTCATCGCGGCGGCTGTCGTCCTCGAAATAGCCGCCCTCGGTGGACGCGAGAATTGCCAGGGATACCCGGTCACCGCGCTGCGCCAGGTGTAGGGACTAAAGTTGCGTTACTGCGCTCGTAACCAGCGTGTGGGCTACCTGAACACTCCCAACGACGGACACGAGAGCAGACAACGCGGCAGGAGGCGATCCCAGTGACCAATTACGTCGACCAACCCTTGCCGGAGCGGCCCGCGTCGAACCCCGGTGGGGAGACTTCAGCGTCTGCGGACCAACTAGCATCCCCGGAGCAGTCAGCCTCCACAGCGCGGCGGGTCTCCCCACAGCAGCCGGCCATCCCGAACCAGCGAGCATCGCCAGGGAAAGTGATTTCATCAGACGAGGTGGCCGAACCGGGTCCCATCGTCGCCCCCCGGGGGCCCGCAACGTTCGTCCCGACGTCGGCATCGAGGCGGGTTCGTGCCCGGCTTGCACGTCGAATCACCGCAGGCAGAAATGCGTCGGTCAAGCCGGTACTCGAACCGCTCGTCAGTCTTCATCGCGAGCTGTATCCGAAGGCCGACCTTGCTCTCCTGCAACGCGCCTACGACGTCGCCGAGGAGCGCCATTCGACCCAGATGCGCAAGTCCGGCGATCCCTACATCACGCATCCATTGGCTGTCGCGAGTATTCTTGCCGAACTCGGCATGGATACGACGACACTCGTTGCTGCACTTCTGCATGACACCGTGGAAGACACGGGTTATTCGCTGACGCAGCTCACCGAGGATTTCGGCGACGAAGTCGCGCATCTGGTCGACGGCGTGACCAAGTTGGACAAGGTAGCTCTCGGCACCGCAGCCGAGGGCGAAACGATCCGCAAGATGATCATCGCGATGGCCCGTGACCCACGCGTTCTGGTCATCAAAGTTGCCGACCGCCTGCACAACATGCGCACGATGCGTTTCCTCCCACCCGAGAAACAAGCCCGAAAAGCCAAGGAGACCCTCGAGGTCATCGCGCCCCTCGCACACCGCCTGGGGATGGCGACAGTGAAGTGGGAACTGGAGGATCTCGCGTTCGCTATCCTCCACCCGAAGAAGTACGACGAGATCGTCCGATTGGTCGCAGATCGTGCCCCGTCTCGTGACACTTACCTCGAGAAGGTCCGCGCACAGATCAACGCGTCACTATCGGCGTCGCGCATCAGCGCCAAGGTCGAAGGACGTCCGAAGCACTACTGGTCGATCTATCAGAAGATGATCGTCAAGGGCCGGGACTTCGATGACATCCACGATCTTGTCGGCGTCCGGATCCTGTGCGACGAGATTCGGGACTGCTATGCCGCCGTCGGCGTCGTGCATTCTCTCTGGCAGCCAATGGCTGGCCGGTTCAAGGACTACATCGCTCAGCCGCGATATGCGGTGTACCAGTCGCTGCACACCACCGTCGTTGGGCCCGAAGGCAAGCCGCTGGAAGTCCAGATTCGGACCCGGGAGATGCACCGCACTGCGGAGTTCGGAATCGCGGCGCATTGGCGCTACAAGGAAACGCGCGGCAAGCACGGCAACGACAACGCCGAAGTCGACGATATGGCGTGGATGCGTCAACTGCTCGATTGGCAGCGTGAAGCTGCGGATCCAGGTGAGTTCCTTGAGTCGCTGCGTTACGACCTAGCGGTCAAAGAGATTTTTGTCTTCACTCCCAAGGGCGACGTCATTACCCTGCCAGCCGGATCGTGCCCGGTCGATTTCGCCTACGCGGTACACACCGAGGTCGGCCACCGGTGTATCGGTGCTCGCGTCAACGGCCGACTCGTCGCGTTGGAGCGAACGCTGGAGAACGGTGAAGTGGTCGAAGTATTCACGTCGAAGGCTGCTACCGCAGGTCCGAGTCGTGACTGGCAGGGATTCGTTGTTTCACCCCGCGCCAAGACGAAGATTCGCCAATGGTTCGCGAAAGAGCGGCGCGAGGAAGCCCTCGAAGCCGGCAAGGACGCGATCGCCAAGGAAGTTCGCCGCGGTGGGCTCCCACTGCAGCGACTGCTGAATGCCGAATCGATGTCGACCATTGCGCATGAATTGCGCTACGTCGATGTGTCGGCTCTGTACACGGCTGTGGGCGAGCGGCATGTCTCCGCTCAGCACGTCGTCCAGAGACTGGTCGCGCATCTCGGCGGCGTCGGGGACGTCGAGGAAGAGTTGGCCGAGCGCTCTACGCCCTCGACTATTCCGACGCGTCCGCGTCATGTCGGGGATGCGGGTGTGCTCGTTTCCGGAATCGAGGGTGTCGTCGCCAAGTTGGCGAAGTGCTGTACTCCGGTGCCGGGCGACGAGATCCTCGGATTCGTCACGCGCGGCGGATCGGTCAGCGTGCACCGCACAGACTGCACCAATGCACTGTCGCTGGGAGAGCAGTCCGAACGATTCGTCGACGTCTCGTGGGAGCCATCCGGATCGTCGGTTTTCTTGGTCGCCATTCAAATCGAGGCGCTCGATCGGCACCGATTGCTCTCCGACGTCACCAAGGCACTGGCCGATGAGAAAGTGAACATCCTGTCCGCGTCGGTGGCAACGTCAGGAGATCGCGTGGCGATCAGCAAGTTCACGTTCGAGATGGGCGACCCGAAGCATCTGGGCCATGTGCTCAATGTCGTTCGCAATGTCGAAGGTGTGTACGACGTCTACCGCCTGACGTCCGCAGCTTGATGAACGGCAGCTTGATGAACGGCGGCTTGATGAACGGCGGCTTGATGAACGGCGGCTTGATCAACGGCATGGATAAGTGCACGGTCGTGCACTTATCCATGCCGCTACAAGATTCGTGCGGCCGAGGCAGAGCTACGAGCTGACGGTCTCCAGCGTCACCTCGGTGGTCGGGGCACCGTCCCCACCCGGCGACGAGACACCCTGCGCGGCGACGGCGTCCAGAGTCGCGAGACCGCTCTCGGAGATGGTGCCGAACACTGTGTACTGCGGAGGCAATACGGAATCGGCGTACACCAGGAAGAATTGGCTACCGTTCGTGTCCGGACCGGCATTGGCCATCGCAAGAGTTCCACGCGGATAGACGACCGGGCTGGACAGAGCTGGATCGCCCGCCGGGTACGCCGTTGTCGGGTACTCGTTGGCGTATTCGTAGCCCGGTCCTCGTTTGCCTTGACCGGATGGATCGCCGCACTGCAGAACCTGCAGACCCGGCGTAGTGGTCAGGCGATGGCAAGGCGTGTCGTTGTAGAAGCCCTGTGACGCCAAACTGGTGAAGCTGTTGACCGTGCAGGGGGCCTCTGCCCGGTCGAGCGTCACGTCGACGAGGCCTACGTTGGTGGCGATCGCGACCTCCACCGTGCCGTCCGTGGACACGTCATCGGTGGCCGGAGGGGTGTTGCTCTTGATCGCGGCAGTTGCCTCGGGATAGCTACATGTTGTCGTCGATGCCGTGGGCGCAGGAACCGGCGGAAGAACCCCGTACTGGCTCATATCCAACGGCTGCTGCGTCGCGGTCGCGGCTGCGGTGGTGCTGGAAGCCTGCGTTGTAGTCGATGCCGCGTCGTCTCCGGAATCGGACGAGCAGCCGGCGGCGAGCAGAACCACTGCACCAGCTGCCGCGAACACGACCGCTCGGCGCATCACAGGTCGCTCACGATGCGGGTGATGTCGACCGGCAGTGCCGGCTTTCCGTCCGCGCCGCCGCCCTCGGCGCCGCCCGCTGCGATCTTGTCCAAGGTCTCTAGTCCTGTGTCGTCGATGGTGCCGAACACCGTGTAGGCCGGAGGTAGCGTCGAGTCACCGTAGACGAGGAAAAACTGACTACCGTTGGTGCTGGGGCCAGCGTTGGCCATCGCTATGGTGCCACGGGGGTAAGCGATCGGCTCACTGGCAGCAGGGTCACCGGCGGCGTACTGGTCTGCGGGGAACTCGTCGGCGAACTGATAGCCGGGCCCTCCCCTGCCTGTGCCGGCAGGGTCGCCGCACTGGAGAACCTTCAATCCGGCGCCGGTGGTGAGTCGGTGGCACATGGTGCCGTCGAAGTAACCCTGGTTGGCGAGGGATACGAAGCTGTTCACCGTGCACGGTGATTGCGGATTGTTCAGGGTCAGACCGATGTTTCCCTGCGTCGTCTCCATGCTGAAGCTGAGCGCCTCTTCGCTCGTCGGCACGCCGTCGGTACGCGGGGGAGTGTTCGGCTTCGCCGCCGGCTGGGCGGCCGCGGGATACGCGCAATCGACCGTCTCGGGCAGTGCCTCTGTGCGGCCGTCGGCGACGACACTGTCGGCTCCGGACGATTCGGAGGTGCTGGTGTCGGAGGCAGTGCCTTCAGAATCGTCACCTCGTGTGAGTGCAAACACGACGGCTATGGCGCCGACGAGAACGACAACGCCGAGCACGGAGCCGGCGATTGTCATCTGCTTGCTCTTCTTCGCTCGCTCGGCGCGGCGTTCGAGTTGACGCTCGAGTTTCCGCTTCGCTGTTTCGCGCCGCTGCTCGTTGCTGGGCAATTGACGTATCCTCCTGCTTGTCCTGAAATCGACGCAAACGTCGTCGAACGGCCTGCTGTGCAGCCGTAACCGGCCGTCAGTGAGTGTGCCATTACATCCTGAGAGCGCTTTGACGGGTGCCGCTGGTTTTTCGCGGTGAGGCACTGGCGATGAGCGGTTCAACTAAGAGCAACTAGTCTTGAAGCCGACCTGTCCGTACCGATAAAGGAGCTGCAGCTGTGCTCGTCACCGGATTCCCGGCGGGAATGTTTCAGACCAATTGCTATGTGATTGCGCAGGACGGGTCCGACGAGTGTGTCGTCGTCGATCCTGGTCAGGACGCGACCGAACCGCTGCTGAAGTTCCTGAACGAATCGAACACGAGGCCGGTTGCCGTCCTGCTGACCCATGGTCATCTCGATCACACATGGTCGGTCGAGCCGGTGTGTGAGAAGTTCGGCATCCCGGCATACATCCATCCCGAAGATCGCTACATGCTCGCCGATCCGGTGCGAGGAACCGGGCCCGCGCTCGCGGCGATACTGGGAGATACCGAGTTTCGCGAGCCTGAAGTGGTAATCGATCTGGTCGACGGAGTAGAACTCGATCTCGCGGGGATCACGGTTGGCGTCGTGCACACCCCCGGTCACACCCAAGGTTCAGTGGTGTTCACTATCGACGTCGACACTCCTGATGGCACCGTTGCCGTCGCGCTCACCGGCGATACGTTGTTTGCGGGTTCCATCGGCCGGACCGATCTGCCCGGAGGAAACCACGAGCAGCTACTCAGCTCCATCGCTACGTCGTTGCTCCCGCTCGCCGACGACACTGTGATCCTGCCCGGGCATGGAGGGCAGAGCTCGATCGGCCAGGAACGGGCAGCCAATCCCTTTCTCGTTGGACTGCCGGGCCCCGAATAAGGAAAACTGTGACCGTGAGCAAGCCGAGCACCTTTTCTGCGCCCAAAGGCGTTCCTGACTACGTCCCCCCGAACTCGGCGGAATTCGTTGCCGTCCGCGAAGGGCTTCTAACTGCAGCCCGCAACGCCGGGTACGGGCACATCGAACTTCCGATCTTCGAGGACACGGGTCTGTTTGCACGCGGCGTCGGAGAGTCGACCGACGTCGTGAGCAAGGAGATGTACACCTTCTCCGATCGCGGTGATCGATCGGTGACCTTGCGTCCAGAGGGAACCGCGGGGGTGATGCGCGCGGTGATCGAACACGGCCTCGACCGTGGCGCATTGCCGGTGAAACTGGCGTACGCAGGTCCGTTCTTCCGGTACGAACGTCCGCAGGCGGGCCGCTACCGCCAGTTGCAGCAAGTCGGTATCGAAGCGATCGGTATCGACGACCCAGCCCTCGATGCCGAAGTGATCGCCGTCGCGGACACTGGGTTCCGCAGTCTCGGCTTGAGTGACTTTCGCCTCGAGATCACTTCCCTCGGTGACGACACGTGCCGTCCCCAGTACCGCGAGTTGCTCCAGCAGTTTCTGTTTGCGTTGCCGCTCGATTCCGAGACCAAAAAGCGTGCCGAGATCAACCCCCTCAGGGTGCTCGACGACAAGCGCCCCGAGGTCCGCGAGATGACAGCGGAAGCGCCGCTGATGCTCGATCACCTGTCCGAGACAGCCGCAGCGCACTTCGATGAGGTTCGCCGGCACCTTGACGCATTGAAGGTTCCGTACGTCGTGAATCCACGCATGGTGCGGGGCCTCGACTACTACACGAAGACAACGTTCGAGTTCGTCCACGACGGTCTCGGTGCGCAGTCCGGTATCGGCGGCGGTGGGCGCTACGACGGTTTGATGGCTCAGCTCGGCGGACAGGAACTCTCCGGTATCGGGTTCGGGCTCGGTGTCGATCGGACGATGCTCGCGTTGGCCGCCGAAGGAAAGTCCGCTGGCTCGGTCGCACGGTGTGCGGTGTTCGGGGTGCCCCTGGGCGCCGATGCCAAAGCGAAGATGGTTGCTATCGCCGGTGAACTGCGCGGCAAAGGTATCAGCGTCGACATGGCCTACGGGAACCGCGGTGTGAAGGGCGCGATGAAGGCGGCCGATCGGTCGGGTGCGCGTTTCGCCCTGGTGCTCGGTGACAAAGAATTGGCCGAGGGCAACGTTGTGGTGAAGGACCTCAGAGACGGTCAGCAGCGCGAAGCTTCTTTTGCCGAGGTCGTCTCGCACCTGGAGGCCGGCCTTGCCGAGTGACGGACCGGACCACGTCGAACTCGATCTGGTTCCGGTCGAGTTGATCAGACCGCGTCTGAGAAAGGTAGCGGCCGGCTCAGTGGCGGCCGGGGCGCTACTCGCGATCGTTGCCAGCTTGTTGCTTCCCCTTGCTCTGGCTGTCGTCCTCGGCGTCGTGGTTGCTGTGCCGACGGTGGCCTCGGCCTGGGTTGGGTCGAGACGCCGAACATGGTTGAACGGCAACGTTATACACGCGCGCGGAGGTTTCCGAACAAAGCAGCTGTCGGTACCGAAGGTGATAACGGCCGAGGTGCAGGTGCGGACCGCACGAATCGACCAGATTTCACTTCGCTTGTACGACGGCAACTCTCGCGTCACCGTCGCACTTGCGCTCTACACGCGGGGCGGGGGACGCGAGCTCCCTATTCTGTCGCTTCGAAAGCTTGCCGACGCGTTGTGGACGAGTGAGTTGGTTCCGGCCGCAGCGATCGCCTCGGTGCTGGTCGATCAGCTCAAAGCAGAAGCGCGCGACGCGGGCCTGGATGAGCGTCCGCTGTACCGCGCGGTCGAACTGGTCAGAGATGCGGGTCGAACACCGTTGGCTACGTTGACCGATCGGGAGATCGCCGCACTGATTTCCTGAGCGCGTCAGGTCACCAGAAAAGCGTCGAGCACAACTGAATCCGCTGACCGTGCCCCGGATGCCACGAGTAACGCGCGGTTGAGGTATGTGAACTGTGGAACTGAAGTCGCGACCTCGAGCGTGCCGCGGAAGTAGTAGGTTGCCGGGTCGACTTCCTCAGTGCCGCTCAGTGATTCGATGACGTCGGCGGGTCCGAACTGAAATCCACGGTAGGTGAGCGAAAGATAACCGCCGACCGTCAATTCCAGCGTCAGTTCGGTGGCTATTTCGGTGCCTCCGTCGGCCCGTGTCACGGCGACCATCGATGTTTGTCCCGCTATCGTGCCTTCGATATCCGGACCCGGGGCGGCGCCGCCGAGGATCGGTGTCACTACTCGCTCGCCGGAGGGGACTTCGCCGACATCGATCGGGACACCGAGGGCCAATCCGAGGCGGAGGATCGGTTCGAGAGTGGGAGTGGTGGGGGCAGTCACGTGAGAAACGCTCCTTGTGTAATCGGACTCTTCTCATACGCTATCGCGAGCCGCTCAGCTTGGCTGCTGTCGGATAAGTTGCTTCGTCACAATGCCACTCGCGTCGGCGTCGGCACATCGGCCGCCTCGTCTTGACATGCCATAGAACGCATGTTCGACTGTGCTCATGCGATGGGCCGGTCAAACACTCGATGCCGCCGACGAGGGTGCGTTGCCCGGATTGGAGCGTTCTGGGCTGGTTCGTACGGTACGGACTCCTGAGTTCGAGGGCATGGTTTTCCACGAGGTTCTCTGCAAGAGCGCACTGAACAAGATTTCCGGAGATGCGTCGCTGCCGTTCACGTGGACGATCAACCCGGCGCGAGGGTGCTCGCATGCCTGCCGCTACTGCTTTGCACGTCCCACGCATGAATATCTGGATCTGGACCCGGGCAATGACTTCGATTCGCAGATCGTAGTGAAGACCAATATCGCTGCGGTACTGCGAAAAGAACTTGCCCGCCGGTCTTGGAAACGTGAAGCGGTCGCATTGGGCACCAACACCGATCCGTACCAACGCGCTGAGGGCCGCTATAGGTTGATGCCTGGAATTATCCGGGCGCTGGCTGAATCCGGTACACCGTTCTCCATCCTGACGAAGGGGACGCTTCTCCGACGAGATCTCCCGTTACTCACGCTCGCGGCGCAACAAGTAGATGTACACATCAGCGTGAGTCTTGCGATCCACGACGAAGAACTTCAGAAGCAGATAGAACCGGGAACCCCGAGCCCACGAGCACGGCTCGATCTCGTTCGCGCCGTACGAGACGCGGGCCTGCCGTGCGAAGTGATGGTAGCGCCGGTCATTCCGTTCCTCACTGATGGAGCGCGGCAATTGGACGGCCTACTGGAAGCGCTGGCCGACGCCGGAGCAACCTCTGCAACGGCATTCCCGATGCACCTGAGATCATCGACGAAAGATTGGTTCATGTCATGGTTGGCAGAGAATCATCCAGCACTCCTGCGTCGCTACCGAACGTTGTACGGCCAGGGCGCCTATGTCACTCCAGAATACAAACGGTGGCTCCGCGACCGGATCGATCCGCTGCTGGACCGGCATGGGTTCGGCGCGGACGAAACGAGGTCGTTGCATGGCGATGCTCCGGCGGAGCCCGAAGTGGTGCAACAGGACCGTGTCCCGTCGCTCACTCTGTTCTGATCGCTATCGAGTGAATGCCGCTGGATTATTCAGGTCACGCGCCGAGAAGGTGTCGCACGCGGACACCTGGCCCGTCTGGTAACCCGTCGAAAACCACTTCTGACGCTGCTCCGACGAACCGTGCGTCCAACCCTCAGGATTGACGGAACCGGTCGAAGCCTGCTGGATTCGATCGTCGCCGACCGACGAGGCGGCAGACAGCGCGTCCTGGATGTCGGTGTCGGTGAGCGGGGTCAGTAGCGGTTCTCCCGTGTCGTCGGCTGGCACGGTACTTGCAAAGTGCGCCCAAATGCCTGCATAGCAATCGGCCTGAAGTTCGACCCGAACAGCTCCGGACTGAGCGCCTCGAGGATCAGCTTGTGCTCGGCCGATATCACCCAGCTGATTCTGGATGTGATGGCCGACTTCGTGCGCGACCACGTATTCCTGAGCGAGCGGTCCACCGCTCGAGCCGAAGTGCTCGACGAGGACCTGGAAGAAGCTGGTGTCGAAGTATCCAGTGGAGTCCGCCGGGCAATAGAACGGACCGACCGCGCTGGTCGCGTTCCCGCAGCCCGTGTTGGTCGAGCCGGAAAAGATATTGACTTCGGGCTGCACGTACGCGACGCCGGTCTGAGGCTCGAGCTCCGAACCCCAGACGTTGTCGAGACTGACGACGGTGAAACCGACACGGCATTTCACATCGACATTCGCAGACTGGCTGAATTCGCAACCTTCCAGAGACCCAGTTGCCTCGGACTGACCAGAACTATCGGCTGCTCCGCTGAGCTGGCCGAGAACAGACCCAGGATCTCCACCGAAGAACAACGCGAGCACGATAATAATCAAACCGCCGGCACCGCCCCCGAGAGCCATTCTTCCGCCGCGTCCGCCACCGCCGCGTCCGCCACCGCCGCCGGTCGAGACTCGCCCTGCCGGCATGCGTGCGCCCTCGTTGAACGTCATCGCCTGTAATTCCTCTCGCGCCGTCCCGAGTGGGATGAAGGCCTGAATGCATAGTCGTGCAATAGCTTCGCACGTCGTGGTGGCGGCGCGTTTCCGGTCTCTGAGTGCGCTCCGTAGGATCGGTGACCGACGAACAAGCATTTTGGAATTTTTGTGAAAGGAAACCCGTGCTGCGCACCCACCTCGCCGGCTCACTGCGATCCGAGCACGTCGACCGAACTGTCACTCTGACGGGTTGGGTTGCACGTCGCCGTGATCACGGCGGTGTCATCTTCATCGATGTTCGCGACGCATCCGGTGTTGCCCAGGTCGTGTTCCGCGAGAGCGATGTCGCCGAGCAGGCGCACCGTCTGCGCGCCGAGTACGTAGTCAAGGTCACGGGCAAGGTCGAACAACGCCCGGACGGAAACCAGAACTACGAAATCCCGACGGGTGCGATCGAGGTCAACGCCACAGAGATCGAAGTTCTGTCGGAGAGCGCTCCGCTGCCGTTCCAGCTCGACGACCAGCCCGGCGAGGAAGCACGACTGAAGTATCGCTACCTCGATCTTCGCCGCGAAGGGCCTGGTAACGCGATTCGACTTCGCTCGCAGGTCAACGCCGCGGCGCGCGGAGTTCTCGCGCACCATGAATTCGTCGAGGTGGAAACGCCGACGCTGACTCGTTCGACACCTGAGGGTGCGCGCGACTTCTTGGTGCCTGCTCGTCTGCAGCCGGGTAGCTTCTATGCGTTG
>JBBSSG010000061.1:0-18654 GCA_038242295.1 Mycobacteriales bacterium
CCTTCTCGGTCAGCTCGAGATGGCGATCGCCGGCCACCGACAGCAGACCATCGCGTTCCATTCTGGCCACGGTCTGACTGACAGTGGGACCACTCTGCTCGAGTCGCTCTGCGATGCGTGCCCGCAGGGGTATGACGCCTTCTTCTTCCAAATCGTAGATCGTCCGGAGGTACATCTCCGTGGTGTCGACCAGATCCTTCACAGTAAACCCCTTCGTCACAGCGGATTCTACCGTTGATCGGCGCAGATGGGCGTTCCAGCTATTCGGTCCGCGTGCCGCCAAGGGCTACTCACCGGTAACCGTACGTAACGGTGAAGAGTCCTCGCACAGTTCCGATGCGCCAAGTAGCGTTGCTGTTCATGGCAGAGCGGGCGGTGCAATCGGCATCTACATCCACACCGGCGGCCGAAGACGTAGTTGTCTGGAGCTCCGATTACCTCTCGTACCGGTGGAGTGAGGACCACCCGATGAATCCGACGCGCCTCGACCTGACTATGTCGTTGGCGCGGCAGATCGGTGTTCTAGACGGGATCGAAGTCGTCGAGCCGACTGCGGCCTCCGACGAGGAGTTGCTGAGAATCCACACCCCCGCGTACATCGAGGCGGTCAAACGCGCTCCCGAAAAAGGGCAGTCGATTCTGCATCCCGACAAGGTCGAACACGGTCTCGGATCGGATGACAACCCGATCTTCGAGCACATGCACGAAGCGAGCGCGATACTTGCCGGTGGCTCCCTGACGGCAGCGCGCGAGATCGCATCCGGACGAGCGCGGCGCGCTGTGAGCATCGGCGGCGGAATGCACCACGCCATGGCCGACTGGGCGTCGGGATTCTGCGTCTACAACGACGCGGCAGTAGCAATTTCCTGGTTGCTGGACAATGGGTTCGATCGAATTGCGTATATCGACGTCGATGCCCACCATGGGGACGGAGTCCAGCATGCGTTCCTCGATGATCCGCGGGTACTGACGGTCTCTCTGCATCAGCATCCGGCCACTCTGTGGCCGAACACCGGCTGGTCGAGCGAAGTGGGATCAGGTGCCGCCGAGGGCACCTCGATCAACGTCCCGCTGCTGCCCGGCACCGGAGACCGGCTCTGGCTACGTGCATTTCATGCGATCGTGCCCGGTGCCATCGCGGCGTTCCGGCCGCAGATCATCGTCAGCCAGTGCGGCGTGGACAGTCACCGTGAAGACCCGCTGGCAGACCTTGCGTTGACGGTGGACGGACAGAACGCATCGTTTCTCGCGATGAGGGACTTGGCCGACGAACATGCGGAGGGGCGATGGCTCGCCGTCGGCGGAGGTGGATACGGGCTCGTTCGTGTCGTACCTCGCGCGTGGACCCACCTCATCGCAGCCGCTCTCGGCCGCACGGTCGATCCACTCGTTCCACTTCCCGAACTGTGGCGTGACCGGGTTCGAGCGATGGCTCCCAGTATCGACCTACCCCATGCCATGGGAGATGGCGGCGACGTGGACTATCCCGCGTGGGACGGTCCTGGTGGAGCTGTCGAAGGTTCGGTCGAGGCCGCCGACCGGGCCCTCGAGCGAGTCGACTCTGCGATCATCGCGACCCGGCGTGCAAGTTTCCCGCTTCTAGGGCTCGATCCGGAGGACCCACGTGACTGAACTGACCGCCAAGGACCGCGCTCGACAAAATGCCGAGACGTCCTTCCCGAAACACTGGGTCGTCGACGTACTCGCGTCCGACGGGGGAGTGGTTCACCTTCGGCCGATCGTGCCCTCGGATGCGGATGCGCTCATCGAGTTCCACAGTCAACTGTCCGAGCGAACCCGATACTTGCGTTATTTCGGGCCGTATCCCACGATGCCGCAGCGAGACGTGCTGAACTTCACAACGGTCGACCACCGTTCACGAGTCGCTTTCGTAGCGATCCTCGGCGACGACATCATCGCCGTCGGGCGATACGAACGATTACCAGTCGGTGATGGCAACTCGGCCGAGGTTGCCTTCGTCGTCGCCGATGCACACCAGGGGCGAGGACTTGGACCGATCCTTCTGGAGCATCTCGCGGGGGCCGCCGCCGAGAACGGCGTCGGGCCGTTCGTGGCCGAGGTGCTGTCGGAAAACCGGCACATGGTTTCTGTATTCCGTGAAGCCGGATATCAGGTCAGCCGCACTTTCGAGGGCAGTGTCCTGCACCTCGAATTCGCCATCGATCCGACCGAAGCGCTGCTGTCGGTTCGAAACTCTCGTGAGCGGGCCGCTGAAGCACGCAGCGTCCGAAACGTCCTGAGTCCGTCTTCGGTAGCCGTTATCGGTGCGTCCACGGACAGTTCCAAGGTTGGCAACGCTGTGCTCGCCAATCTTCTTGCGGCGGGGTTCACCGGGCCGGTATATCCGGTCAATGCCGATCACCGATCGGTCCGAGGCGTCCGCGCCTACCCCACAGTGCGCGACATCCCCGACTCCGTCGATCTCGCAATCGCCGCGGTACCTGCGGAATCGATCGACGAGGTTCTCGACGACTGCCTGCACAAGGGCGTCAAGGCACTCGTGGTGGTGTCCGGTGGTTTCGGCGAGACCGGTGCTGCAGGACAAGAAAATGAACGACGCCTGGTGCATGCGGCACGCGCCCACGGTATGCGACTGATCGGCCCGAACGCTTTGGGTGTCGCGAACACCGCTCCTGACATCGGATTGAATGCGACGCTCGCTCCTCGTCTACCCCTGCCGGGACACGTTGGTTTCTTCTGTCAGTCGGGAGCGTTGGGAATCGCTATTCTCGATCAGGCCGCGAAGCGCAAACTCGGATTGTCGACTTTCGTTTCGGCAGGTAACCGAGCCGACGTCTCGGGCAACGACTTACTGCAGTATTGGGATTCGGACCCTGAGACCGAGGTCGTGCTGCTGTATCTCGAAAGTTTCGGCAATCCGCGCAAGTTCACGCGAATCGCTCGGAGGGTAGCGCGCAAGAAGCCGATCATTGCAGTCAAGAGTGGCCGGGGCGCTGTCCCGCCGGCTCTGGCGACCGGACCGGAGATAGACGACTCCGTCATCAAGGCGCTGTTCGAGCAGGCAGGTGTAATTCAGGTCGACACGATTGCTCAATTGTTCGATTGTGCCATCCTGTTCGGATATCAGCCGCTTCCTGCCGGGCCTCGGGTGGCTGTCGTCGGTAACTCGACCGCACTCGGTGTACTTGCCGTCGATGCGGCTCGCGCCGAGGGACTGCATGCGGGCGTGCCGATCGATATCGGCCCGCATTCGGGTCCGGACGAATTTGCTGCCGCGGTAGCCGAGGCACTGAAGTCCAACGACGTCGATGCAGTGATCGTGGTTTTCGTACCCCCCGTCGCTGTCACCGTCGAACCCTTTGCTGCGGCCCTCGGTAACGCGGTTCGAGGTGCGGACAAACCCGTCCTGACGACCTTTCTTGCCACCGAGGGAATTCCCGACGTGTTGGCCGTACTGGGGGATCTGGGTCAGCCGATCCGAGGATCGGTTCCCTCGTATTCGAGTCCGGAGCGAGCTGTCACCGCGCTCGCGAAGGCGTGGCGGTATGCGGCGTGGCGAAGTAGGCCCGCATCACAGCCTGTGCGGCCGAACGGCATCGATTCGGAGCGGGCGACGGCGCTGATTCGTGAGTTCTCCGCAAACGAACACGCCAGATGGCTCTCGGATTTCGAAGCTGCGGAGCTGCTCTCGTGCTACGGGATCTGCATCGTCGACTTTCGAGCAGCGACCGACGAGGACGAAGCCGTCAGCGCTGCAGATGAATTGGGTTATCCAGTTGCTTTGAAGGCAACAGGCGAGCAGTGGCGGCACCGCCCAGATCTCGGAGGGGTGCGTCTCGACCTCGCGGGAGCTGAGGCGGTACGTGGTGCGTATCGGACTCTCGCGGCCGATTCCGGGGAGCCGCTGCTTCATGTTCAGAAGATGGCAACGAAAGGAATCGGCTGTGTCGTTCGAGTACAAGACGACCCATCATTCGGATCGCTGATCTCGTTCGGTCTTGCCGGGGTCATCTCGGATCTACTCAGGGACCGTGCGTACCGCGTGTTACCTCTCACCGAGGACGAAGCCGTGCAGTTGATCGATGCGCCGAAAGCCGCGCCGCTTCTGTCCGGCTACCGCAACGCGGTTCCCGTCAGCAAGAGTGCGCTGGTGGATCTGGTGCAGCGGGTTTCCACCCTGGCGCACGACATGCCGGAGATCAGAGAACTGGCGTGTGAGCCTGTTCTGGCCTCGGCTGGCGGAGCTGAGATCACTGACGCCCGCGTACGTGTGGGCTCGCAGCCGAGTAAGAACGACGTCGGGCCCAGGCGACTTCGCTAGCTGAATGCGTATGGACCGACATCTCCATTTCAGTGGAGAAGATCGGTCCATACGTGGTTTCAGTCGGTAACGCGGGAGCGAGCCCCCTTTGGCTCACCGAGGTCGAAATCAGCTGGCATAGGAGCGAAGCTTCTCCGCGCGGTCGCCTTGACGTAGCTTGACCATGACCTCACGCTCGATCTGGCGAACTCTCTCACGTGAGAGACCGAAAATCTTTCCGATCTGATCCAGCGTGCGTGGTTGGCCGTCGTCCAAGCCGTAACGGAAACGAATGACCTGTTGTTCGCGCTCATCCAGAGTTGAGAGAACCGTCCGAACGTCGGTGTGCAACAGCCCTGCGATAACAGCATTCTCAGCGGATGTGGCCTCGGCATCCTCGATAAAATCGCCCAGGGGCGCTTCCTCGTCGCTGCCCACTGGCATATCCAAGCTCACGGGATCGCGGCTGTGATCGAGCAGGTCCGCTATCTTCTCCGCCGGAATTCCAGTCTCGCTCGATAATTCATCATCGGTTGCTTCCCGGCCGAGCTGCTGATGCAGTTCCCGCTTGATCCGAGCAAGCTTGTTGACTTGCTCGACCAGGTGGACAGGGAGGCGAATGGTGCGGCTCTGATCTGCCATCCCGCGAGTGATGGCTTGTCGGATCCACCAGGTGGCGTAGGTGGAGAACTTGAAACCCTTGGCGTAGTCGAACTTTTCCATCGCGCGGATCAAGCCGAGGTTGCCTTCTTGAATCAGATCCAGGAGCGGCATGCCGCGTCCGGTGTATCGCTTGGCGAGAGACACGACGAGACGCAGGTTGGCCTCGAGCAAATGACTTCTCGCTGCACTGCCGTCACGGACGATAATGGCTAACTTCCGCTTCTTCACGGCGGTCAGGCGCTTAGTGTTCTCCAGCACGTTCTTGGCGTACAACCCGGCTTCGATGCGCTTTGCGAGGTCCACTTCTTCATCGGCAGTCAACAGTGCCGTCCGGCCGATACCGTTGAGATAGACGCGTACAAGGTCCGCGGCTGGGCTCTGAGCGTCGAGATCGGCATCGGTGGGACGCGGACGAATCGTAGTACTGGGGCTGGTCATGACTTGCCTCCTGATCGGTGGTGTCTCACAGGGATCAACGTCCGGGCGAGTAAAAATAGTTCCTAAGCTCCATCCGCTGATACCCGCTTGACCAGGGTCTATCCGTTCGTCGTCCTGAGAAGTTGCTGAGAAGCTTTAACGAGCTCCAACTCGTCGGGGAACCTGTTTGTGCCGGGCAGAGCGGTCCACCGCAAGGCAGATCGGCCCTCAGCGCCGCCGAGCAGTTCTGTTTTTTTCGGTCTCGCGTCGGAGCCACCAGTTCGGCAAGGCATGGAAGTTCGTCCTGCCGCGTCAAAACAGCGAGAGTCGGCATCGTGAGCGTTCCAGAGCAAGAGGATGCGAAGTGGGCCAAGCCGAAAGGACGGTGGCAGTTGCCTGGGCAAGCTTTCAGTCGTCGACTTGATCTATCACAAAATGAGGCTGAGCCTCGATCACCGCTGGATCCTCGCGTCGCCAGTCGTACCTACTGACCTCGTTTTTGGTCCGAGGTGGCCGGTCATTGGCGACCAGAACCGCCATCCAGGGGAGGGGGATCGAAATTCCGATTATTGCCATAGCAATCCATGGGTTCGCCCAGATACTGTAGGAAATTGCAGCGAATACGAGCGCCGGGATCCGGAAGGACATGATGAACAGGTACTTGCGTACACGCGCTTTGTGCTGCTCCTCGATCGAACTCTGCGCCTCGGTGATCAATGCGGGGTGGCGCGTCGAACCGCTATCGGCCGGCCCGGAGAACCCCTGAGTTCTCGTCATTCCTCCACTGTGTCACTACCCGGCGTTTCGTGCATTTGACGCCTTCGTTGGTCGTGTGGGCTTGGATGCGGAATAATCTTTTGCCATGAGCACACAGACCAAGGACCGCCCCGAGATAGCGCCGGACGAGACTACCGACGAGGACAGGCCCAAGTTCTTTCACTACGTGAAAAAGAACAAGATCACCGAGAGTGCGGTCATGGGTACACATGTCGTCGCGTTGTGCGGCGAGGTGTTTCCCGTCACCAAATCAGCGAAACCGGGTTCTCCGGTCTGCCCCGACTGCAAAAAAGTCTACGAGGGCATGAAAAAGGGCGATTGAGTTCAGGGTTTCGATGTCGAGTTTCGAGGATCCGAGAACCCTTCAGTGTCCGTGGTGGGCGTCCCGGGCGATTTCGTCCGAGTGCTCGGGGGCGTATTGCGTTGTCGCTCAACAGAACTTCGGATAGGGCCGGTCGCGAGTCGCCACGTCACTGCGGTGACCGGACCGGACTCCTCGAACTCGGCCTGCGCCGCAAGCCACCCCTTCATTTGCTCGATACGGGTCGCCCGCGCAGGCCAAAATTCCTGAACCGCGGCGTTGAACTCGGCTCCGAGCACCACTGCGAAGCCCAGAAAAAACGTGAACAGAAGAAACGCGATGGGCGTTGCCAATGCACCGTAGGTGTATCCGGTTCCGGTGATCCACGTCAGGTATCGGCGCAACAACGCACTGGCGATCATGAAGAACACACCGGCCAGCAATGCGCCGCCCAGCAGTCGGTGCCAGGGCAACGACTTGTACAAAGCGACCTTGTAGAGCGTGGTCAATCCCACAATGAGCAGTATGCCCACAGCGGGGTAATAGATCAGCTGGAGCACCTCGCTGCCGATTTCGAACCACGATCCCGGAAGAATCTGCTGCACGAAGGTGGGCCCGAGAGCGACCAGAGGCAGCACGAACACAGCGATCACCAGAAAGACGACGTACAGCAACAGTGCGAAAATACGCTGCCAGACAGGATGGCGAGCGTCCTGCTGACCATGTGCTTCGACAATGGAATCAACGAATGTCGAGATTGCCGACGAGCCCGCCCACAATGACAAGACGAATCCGGCGGACACTACTTCACCACGTCCTTGCTGCAGTATGTCCCGCATGGTGGGTTCGATTATCCCGTCGACGACGCTCTCACTGAACACGTTGTTGCTGAACGTGATGATCTTCGACTCGATGATGTTGATGGTGTTGGGACCGAACCATCCGGCCACGAACCCGAGACTGCCGAGGACTCCGAGCAGGAGTGGTGGAAGTGACAACGTCTGCCAGAAGGCTGCAGTCGCGGCTTTACTGAAGATGGAATCGTCCCAGGCTTTACCCAATGTGCGTAGCGTCACGGCCCAGGCGAGACGGAACGGTTGTCGCGCGGACAACTGCTCTCGTCGTTCCGGTTTGTCTGGCAGATCACTCATTGTTCCTCCAGCATTCCTGACGCCGACCGCCCACGCTCGTTGCCCTTGCTCGTGTCGCGTCGAATTCGGGATCGATCGGTGCGGAGAGATAGGCTCCACGGCGGACACTGCAGGGCTACCGAGAGCGCGAGGAATTCGATCGATGCCAGGAACCGGCGGCCAGTGAGCGCTGACATGACCGATACGACAGACCAGACAAGACCGCCCGCGGCGAGTCCTGCGGGGGGTGCACCCCTGCGTGCATGGCAGCGACGAGCATTGACCAAATACCTCGTCGCGTCGCCGAAGGACTTTCTCGCGGTGGCAACGCCAGGTGCAGGAAAAACGACCTTCGCCCTGCGTGTTGCCTCAGAACTTCTTGCACACCGCACGGTTGATCAGATCACTGTGGTCGCGCCGACAGAGCATCTGAAACATCAGTGGGCGGAAGCGGCTACGCGCGTCGGCATTGCGCTCGACCCGCGTTTCTCGAACTCCACCGGACAGACGTCGAGCGATTATCACGGTGTAGTGGTGACGTACGCGCAGATCGCGTCTCACCCGTTCCGGCACCGAGTCCGGACGGAAGCCAGAAAAACACTCGTCATCCTCGATGAGATTCATCACGGTGGCGATGCCAAGAGCTGGGGCGAGGGGATTCGTGAGGCCTTCGGGGACGCAACCCGCCGGCTGGCTCTGACCGGAACTCCGTTCCGAAGCGACGACAGCCCTATTCCGTTCGTGAACTATGAACCGGACGAAGAGGGCCTGATGCGCTCTCGCGCCGACCACTCATACGGGTATTCGGAGGCGCTGGCCGACGGCGTCGTTCGACCCGTCGTCTTCCTTGCGTACTCCGGGGAGGCTCGTTGGCGTGACAGTGCGGGGGAGGAGTATTCAGCACGCCTGGGTGAACCGCTGAACGCCGAACAGACAGCTCGTGCATGGCGGACAGCGCTGGACCCACAGGGCGACTGGATGCCTGCTGTGCTCTTGGCTGCGAACACTCGACTGGGGCAGTTGCGAAGCGGCGGTGTACCCGACGCCGGAGGACTGGTCATCGCGACCGATCAAACAGTGGCACGGGCTTACGCGAAGCTGATCGAGGTCATTACGGGCGAACCACCCTGCGTCGTACTCTCGGATGATCCGACGTCTTCCTCTCGCATCGCCGAGTTCGGCAAAAGTACTCAGAAATGGATGGTCGCCGTCAGGATGGTGTCCGAGGGCGTCGACGTGCCGCGGCTGGCAGTCGGTGTCTACGCCACGAGTGCCTCGACGCCGCTGTACTTTTCTCAGGCCATCGGCCGATTCGTCCGCTCGCGTCGACCGGGGGAGACGGCGAGCGTATTCCTGCCATCGGTGCCGGTGCTTCTCGATCTGGCCAGCCAACTCGAGGCGCAGCGAGATCATATTTTGGGTAAGCCGCATCGCGAGAAGGACGGCTTCGACGACGAGCTTCTCACTGATGCAAACAAGCAGAAGGACGAGCTGGGCGAGGAAGAAAAGGCATACACCTCGCTCGGCGCCGACGCTGAGCTCGACCAGGTAATCTACGACGGCTCCTCGTTCGGCACGGCTACATTTTCGGGTAGCGACGAGGAGGCGGACTATCTCGGCTTGCCGGGGCTGCTCGATGCGAAGCAGATGAGAGATCTGCTTCGTCAGCGCCAGCAGGAACAGCTGGACAAGCCGTCGGCTGCAGAACCGAGCGTCCCCGCGCCGGCAGCGGCTGAGCGTATTTCCACAGCCGGTCAGCTTGCCTCTCTACGGCGTGAATTGAACAGTTTGGTCGCGGTCTATCACCATCGCACCGGGAAGCCGCACGGTGTGATCCATGGGGATCTACGACGTGTGTGCGGCGGCCCGCCGACTGCGATGGCCACGACTGATCAGCTGAGTGAACGGATTACTCAGCTGCGGAAGATGTGAGACACAAAGAAGGGGTCGGCCATCGAATGGCTGACCCCTTCTTCAGGTCGTACTAACTTGCGTGTCTCTTTACTGCCGGGTGTCGGGCCACGAGCGCGCCGCCCGACGCTAGCGAGCCGACTACACTGCAGAGCCCGATTCGGTCATCACCGTTGCGTTCACTTCACGCAACCGGTCCTCGTGCTCTTTGGCGTGGTGGCCACAGAACATAAGTTCTCCACCGGTCGAGAGCACAACACGTGCACGAGCCCCTGCCCCGCACCGGTCGCACCGGTCGGCAGCTGTCAACTGTGGGCTGGTCAATGTTCCGGGCATGACTCCTCCGTACTGGCTTTCGGTCGCCCGATCGCCTGGGGCCGGTCCGCCGCGTCGGTATGGCGCGGTCCGTACACTCTTTCAGACGTTCGGCGGTCACGCGTTGTTCCCGAGGGCGTTTCTGAGTGTTGTCACTAACAAGAAACACTGCGGAACCTGCTGGCAGGGCGTGTGCAGCGAAAACGTGTTCGCTCAAAGCTGATTCTTCAACCACTCCAGTCGGCTCAGAAGTCGAGTTTGGCCGCGAGAAATCGCGGGGGCCATCTACGGATTTCTCAGGCGGCGCCGTCGGAGGATGAGAGAGTTCTCGTCGACGGCAGTACGAAGCCTTGATCGAGCCGCGTCTCGATCGGTGTCATGAGCAAAAGTTTCTGCACACTCGTCGTTGCAGCGATCCGACTAGCGACGCGAGCGACATGAGAATGGAAGGGAGCCACACCAGTGAACGAATCCTCTGCGGCGCTGCTTCATATTTGCACCATCGAGGAATGGCAGTCTGCGCAAACAGTCGGTGAGCTTCGGCCCGAGTCGCTCGCGAGTGGGGGTTTCGTGCACCTGTCGACAGACGCACAGGTGCACCTGCCTGCCAACCGACTGTTCGGCGGGCGCCTAGACCTAGTGCTGCTGGTGTTGGCGATGGACCACCTCGACGCTCCTGTCCGCTGGGAGCCAGGTGTTCCGACGGACCCGGAGTCGATGCTATTTCCGCATCTGTACGGGCCGATACCGATTTCCGCCGTTGCTGCGGTCGTCGAATATCCACCCGATACTGCAGGACAGTTCTCGCCGCCTTCTCTGTGAAAAGAAGCAAACCGGTGATAGCACACAAGCCGAAGGCCGCCGCTAGCGAGCGACCTTCGGCTTGTACACATGTTGTTTAGTCCAGGTAGTCGCGCAGAACCTGCGAACGTGACGGATGCCGCAACTTGGACATGGTCTTCGACTCGATCTGACGGATACGTTCGCGAGTGACGCCGTAGACCTGGCCGATCTCATCCAAGGTGCGCGGTTGGCCGTCCGTCAGGCCGAAGCGGAGTCTGACCACACCGGCCTCGCGTTCGGAGAGCGTGTCGAGGACCGACTGAAGCTGATCCTGCAACAGCGTGAACGACACCGCGTCGACAGCGACCACTGCTTCGGAGTCTTCGATGAAGTCACCGAGCTGGCTGTCGCCCTCGTCGCCAATTGTCTGGTCGAGCGAGATCGGCTCACGCGCGTACTGCTGGATCTCCAGCACCTTCTCCGGCGTGATGTCCATTTCCTTCGCGAGCTCTTCGGGGGTGGGCTCGCGGCCCAAGTCCTGGAGGAGTTCGCGTTGAATACGACCGAGTTTGTTGATGACCTCGACCATGTGTACGGGGATACGAATCGTACGGGCTTGGTCGGCCATCGCACGCGTAATTGCCTGGCGGATCCACCAGGTCGCGTAAGTGGAGAACTTGTAGCCCTTGGTGTAGTCGAACTTCTCGACTGCACGGATCAAGCCGAGGTTCCCCTCCTGAATGAGATCCAGGAATGCCATGCCGCGGCCGGTGTAGCGCTTGGCTAGCGAGACGACGAGCCGCAGGTTGGCTTCGAGGAGGTGATTCTTCGCTCGATTGCCGTCGCGACAGATCCAGGTGAAGTCGCGACGCGCGGCAACAGGAAGCTTCTCGCCCTTTTCGGCGAACTCCCGCATCTTTTCGGTTGCGAACAGACCAGCCTCGATACGCTTGGCCAGCTCGACCTCTTCCTCGGCATTGAGGAGGGCGACTTTGCCGATTTGCTTGAGGTAGGCACGGACCGAGTCCGCCGACGCTGTGAGTTCCGCGTCCTTGCGGGCCTGTCGAAGTGCTTCGGACTCCTCTTCGTCCCAGACGAAGTCACCCGAGGCCTTGTCCTCGGCTGTGGGCTCTGAAGTGGAATCTTCCTCGGTGTCATCGCCCGCAGGTACGACCTTTACTACGTCGCTAGCAGCGGCGTTGCTGTCGACATCGGAAACGTCGACGTCGTCTGCGCCCGAAGCGCCATCGTTCGAAGACGACACGTCAGTAGCTTTCGGTGCCGCTGCCTTCTTGGCTGGAGTCTTCTTCGCCGCCGCGCGCTTGGCAGGAGCCTTTTTGGCAGCTGCCTTCTTGGCTGGTGCTGTGGCGGTCTTGGCCGCGGCGGCAGCGTCGACTTCTCGGATCGCGCCGTTCGGTGCCTCCGCAGCAGGTGCAGTGGACGCAGACTCTGTTGCTGAATCTACGGTCTGACGGATTTCGGTGGCTGCCACGTACGCCCTTTCGTGACGGTGTCGTGCGGCGTCACGCCAGAGTTGTTTCCGGCGGAGAGGTCTTGTCGATTGTGCCGGCACGCAGACCGGCTCCTACCCATTGTAACGACCATAAAAAAGTTTGTTACCGGACGTGGTCCGTACGGGCTGCTGTGTCGGCCGAGAACGCCGCTCCAACGATGCCAGCCGAGTTCTTCAAAGTCGCTGCCACCACCGGTGTTCTGCTGGTGAGGAGCGGAATCCACTTCTCACCCTTGCGACTGATTCCTCCGCCGGCAATGAACAGATCCGGCCAAAGAAGAGCCTCGAATGTCTTCAGAACCTTCGACACTTCTTTTGCCCAATCCTTGTAGGAGAGGTCGTGGTTCTCCTTCACCGACGCCGCTGCTCGATGCTCGGCTTCTTTCCCATCGACCTCCATATGGCCGAACTCCGTGTTGGGAAGCAACACGCCATCGTGCAAGACCGCGGAACCGATCCCGGTGCCGAAGGTGAGCAGTACGACCACGCCGCCTCTGTTCTTGCCCGCGCCGTACCGGTCTTCGGCGATACCGGCGGCGTCGGCATCGTTGAGAACGGTGATGTTCTCGTGTCCGAGCGCTTGTGCGAACAGAGCCTTCGCATCGGTGTCTATCCAGGATTTGTCGATGTTTGCTGCCGACCGTGCGACCCCTGCAGTGACTACAGCAGGCAGTGTGACTCCTACTGGTCCGGTCCACTCGAAGTGTCGGACGATCTCGGCAACGACTGCCGCTACTGCCTCGGGTGTCGAGGGCTGGGGCGTTCCGATTTTGTATCTGTCTCCGACGAGTTCACCGGTGGCGAGGTCGACCATCCCGCCCTTGATTCCGCTACCACCGACGTCGACACCGAATCCATGCCATGCGTCGGTGACGTGTCCTTCCGGGCCTGCCTGTGTCATATCGCGCTCCTGGGGTCGAGACACCTGATCGTGTTCACGGTGCGTATCAACGATAGTGTCCCGCCCTGCAATGCCGAGCACGACGATTACAGCCGTAAGTTCGCGAGTGGTGCTCTCGCACGGGGTGTGATCCGATGATCCGGTGTCGAACCCACGAACTGATTCCGAGCGGTCGTCCGAGGATTCCCGCCGAGACCTTGCCTCCGAGTTGTCTATCGTCGCGAACGAGGTAGCCCGTGCGGCCGCGGTGCACGTGCGTGCCCGTCGGCCACAGGTGTTCGGGCCGGACGCGCCCGCGAACAGCACCGCGGCGGAATCGTCGGTACAAACCAAGAGCACGCCGACGGATCCGGTCACTGTCGTCGATACCGAAACCGAGCAGCTTCTGCGTGATCTCCTAGCCCAACGGCGGCCGAAAGATCGGATTCTCGGCGAAGAAGGTGGCGGGGCGGCGACATCTATCGACGGTGTCCGCTGGGTACTCGACCCGATCGACGGGACAGTCAACTTCCTGTACGGGATTCCAGCGTATGCGATCTCGGTAGCTGCACAGGTCGACGGAGTCAGCATCGTCGGGGTGGTTGTGGACGTTGTCCGGGACGTTGTCTACAGCGCTGTACGGGGCATGGGGGCGACGGCGACCGAATCGGGCGGTAACGCTGCGGGGTTGACATGTAACGCCGTAGTGGACGAGTCACTGGCCTTGGTGGCTACCGGATTCGGCTATGGAGCGGAGCGCCGCGCGATTCAAGGACGCATCATCGGTGAGTTGCTGCCACAAATACGTGACATCAGACGAGTCGGTTCAGCTGCGCTGGATCTCTGCATGGTCGCTTCCGGTGCCGTCGATGCACATTTCGAGCATGGTTTGAGCCCGTGGGACTGGGCGGCAGGCTCTCTGATCGCCGAGGAAGCGGGCGCCGTCGTAGTGCTACCGACGGCCACATCGACAAGTTCGGAAGGAGCCATCACCATCGCAGCCGCACCCGGAATTTATGCCTCGTTTCGGAAGATTCTCCTCGAGGCGGATGCTCTCGAGCCGATTCCGGCCGGTTGAGGCCCGCAATCAGCAGCGAGCTTGACGAGCCGCTTGGAGAAGATCGATATCGAGTGCTGCAGGCGCCGCACCCGGTGTAACGCCTGCCAGTGACGCCAGCACAGACTCTGCATCTGAATTGGGCTGAAGGGACTTGAAATAGGTACCCAGGGCGAGATCGACGGTGTCGTCGGTGCGTGCGTCCCGGATGAGCTCTGAGCAAGGAGCCGCAAGCCACACCGTGCTGGCGGCAGCCGTACCGTTGACACCGAAGCGAATCTGGCCTTGGCACTGCATGTTCTGATCCAGATAAACGGGATCATTTCCGACCTGCACGTCAGGTGCGCTCGCGAAGCCGTACTCACTCAAATCTGCTGCGACGGTTGCGGCTTGGCCACGTTCGCCGTTGGCGTTGTAGACCCTCACTTTGGTTGCGGACAGAGCCGCAGGTTCGATGTCCAGCAACTCCGAGCCGTCGATGCGCTCGCCGAGCGGCGCAGGCAACGTTCCATCACTCGCGGGAGCAGAGGACGGCGCATTGCATTCTGCTGTGGCGGTCATGGCCTCGCCCGCAGTGAAGACCCGAATCCAGGTGAACACGCCAAGAAGCGCGAGGACCACGAGAACGGCAATAATCGGAAGAGCTCGCCTGCGACGAAACGGGCGACCGTGATCGTCTGACGATGTGCCCTCGGTGATCAGAGAAACCACTGTGTGGACGCGCCTTTCCTTAGGCAGAGTAGTAATCGCGCCGAGCAGCAGGATGGCTCGGTGCCCGCCCACTGTAGTAGGCCGTGTTCGGTTCAGCCTCGTCCGCTGTCTTCTCGCGTTGTCGGCGATGGCCGGCGACGGGTGAGAAGACCATCTCAGAAAGGCCGCGGAGGCCGCGGAATGTCTGCAGCGGCTGCGTTGTTCTGTTGGATTGTCAGCGTTTGCCAGAGCTTCTCTGCGGTTCGGTTTCGCCAAAGCGCAATGGTTCGGCTATTGTCTGGCGGCCCCGGTGGTTTCGAAAGTGAGACGAATCCGTGGCGGCCGAGAGCGACCGTGAGGTGTACATCGGGTTTCAACCCGCGAGTTTCGGGAATGACCCCCGGATGGTTTTCGGACACTTCACGGAGCTGTCGTTCGTTGAACACACAAGCTGAACCAGGCACACGATGACGGTGGGAGCACAGCACGCGCGCCCTCCTCACAGCTGGCGATCTCGCTAGGACGAGTGTCAGCGGCTTTCCACCGGAAAACACGTAAGAGGACGAGGGGTTAGAAAACAATGGCAACCGACTACGACGCACCGAGAAGAACAGAATCCGACGATGTGTCGGAGGATTCCCTCGAGGAGCTGAAGGCACGTCGCAACGAGGCGCAGTCCGCGGTGGTCGACGTGGACGAGGCGGACACAGCCGAGTCGTTCGAACTTCCGGGCGCTGATTTGTCCGGCGAAGAACTATCCGTACGTGTCGTCCCGAAGCAGGCGGACGAATTCACCTGCTCCAGTTGCTTCCTGGTGCATCACCGGAGCAGGTTGGCGAGCGACGCGAGCGGGGTGCTTGTCTGCCGCGATTGCGCTGCTTGATCGAGCGCCTGCGTCGAGTCGAGCAGTACGCATCAACGACGCCTGTGACCTACAGACCGTTCTCTGGAGTGGGTCCAGCCAGAGCTGAAACGAGATCGTCCGGGCGCTTGGTACTGACCAACCAGTAGGGGGTGGGGTCGTCGGGATCATCGAGAACAATGAGAACCATCTGTTTGACCCAGGTGCGGTGCTGAACGAAGGCAAGGGGATCCAGCTGCCTTCCCAGCGCCGCACTTTTCGCTGTCGCGGGTACGACGGCGGCCTTGGCGATCACATCGAGAGGTAAATGAGCCTGTCCAACTCGGAGCGCACCGCTGCCGTTCGAGTCTCGGACCACCTGGACACGCATCCGGCTCAGCCAATACAAAGCCCACACCGGAAGTGGAAGGAGCAGCAGGTACGGAAGCCACGCGCGCACGCCCGGTGCACCCATATGCACTTCAGCGGCGAAGAGCACGGCGACGGCAAGACCAGCGGGCCACCACCACAACGGCACCCACATCTTCTCCGAGTGAACAACAGTTCGAAGGGGCGAGATCTCCCCGGCGTTCGCGTCGGGAATGGGGTCGAGGTTTTGGTCTGAGTCCTGTGGCACGTGATCCAGCGTAACCGGGGTAGTCATCCTTGCCCGCACTACAGTCCCCGCAGGAGGCTGGCAGCTGAGATGTCAGACGTCAGGGTGAGGGCAGCGTAGTCTCGGACCACGTGAGCGACGATCCCACAAGTGACGCAGGCAATACGGTTTCTCTCAGCACAACGGCGCCTCCTTCCAATCGAGTTCTGTTGACTCGATTGGACGCGGCGCTACCGCTCCCGCAGCGCGCGCATGAGGGTGACGCGGGCGTCGATCTACACATCACAGCCGATGCATCGATTGCGCCGGGCGAGCGACTCGTTGTCGGTACCGGTATCGCGGTAGCTCTCCCACTGGGAACAGTGGGGCTGGTGCACCCACGTTCAGGGTTGGCTGCGAGATCGGGTCTGTCCATAGTCAACGCCCCAGGGACGATCGATGCGGGATACCGAGGTGAGATCAAGGTGTGCTTGATCAATCTCGATCCGCACGACTCGATCGAACTCGTTCGCGGTGACCGGATCGCGCAGTTGTTGGTCCAGAGGGTGGAACTAGTCACGTTCGTCGAAGTAGATTCTCTCGACGACACATCGCGTGGCAGCGGTGGATACGGATCCAGTGGCGGTCATGCCAGTCTGACCCCTTCTGCGAGGCACACGCCGACCCGAGAGGAAGTGAACTGAACATGTTCGGACGTCGCAAGGAAAACCGAGGACGCATTGATGGCCGCCGAGACGAACAGGATGGCGGATTCTTCGGGGACGAGACACCCGAAGTGCACGAGTCGAGTGAAGCAGATTCGGGTCCATTCGATCTGACTGAGCTGGACGACGATCGTGAAGCGCTGGCTGAGTCTCGTCTGGACCTCGGATCGGTTCTGGTCCCACTCCCAGCCGGAGGGCAACTCCAGGTCGAGATGACCCCGGCCGGCGCTCCGCAGGCAGTGCACGTTGTCACCCAATACGGTCGGATCACAATTGCCGCCTACGCAGCCCCGAAGTCACCAGGCCAGTGGCGTGAAGTAGCCGCGGATCTGGCGTCGTCGCTGCGCAACGACAGTTCCGAGGTCAGCGTCGAAGACGGACCGTGGGGACGCGAGCTGCACGGAGTCACCGCCAACGCAGATCTCCGTTTCATCGGAATCGATGGGTACCGGTGGATGGTTCGGTGCGTCCTTGCGGGTCCTGCGGGAGCGGTGAACAATGACGCTCCTTTGGTACAGATCGCGCGTGAGGTCCTCTCTCAGACGGTGGTGGACAGAGGTACCGACCCCCACCCTGTGCGCACTCCGCTACCGGTTGTCCTCCCTGCTGTACTCGTCGAGCAACTCGCGGCTGCGCAAGAGCAGCAGGCTGCGCAGCAGCAGCAACAACAGGCAGAGCAAGTCGCATACCAGGCGCAGCAACAGCCCGAGTCAACGCAACAGGCTGGTATCACACCGGCCCCGACGCAGTCAGGGCCGAACGAAACCCCACGTCGGGGATCGTCGGGATCGGCCATGCAGCAACTCGGCGGTTGATCAGCAGGGGCGCACTCAGCCGATAACGGCCTTCAATCCCGCGACGGTCCGAGCGCCGAGAATGCCCGGATCCTTTCCGATTTCGCCGAGTGCAACTCCCGACAATCGCGACCCGGGTATGTCGGCGTGCCAGCTTTCGGCCACACCGAACGGGTGAATTGGATCGTCGACGGCCCCCACTATGGCTGTCGGGACGGTCAGTCGGCGTAATTCCTCACGGGTTGGTGCTGTGTAGGCCGCCGCTTCTTCCAGCGCCGCTGGAAGAAGCGGCCACTGTGAGGCCCAGGATCGCCGCAGCGTTTTCGCGAGCCACGCTGGGCTCGATGCTTCCATCGTGGCAGTCACCTCGGCGAGGCCCTTGGTCGTCAACTGGAGCGATGTGAATCGTGCGCTCATCGCTGCGGGGGAGTCGCCTGCAGCACCGATCCAGGGAGGTAGCGCTGCGAGGATTCCGAACACCGACTCGCGGTTGCGAAGAGCCCAAGAAGCGGCCACGGCAGCGCCGATCGAAACCCCGCCCACGATGATGCGTCCGTGGACGCGGGCTGCAGCGGACATCGCCGCCTCGTAGCTTTCGACTACCGCGTTCGGATCGGGGTCCACGGCCTCGATGTCGGTGCCCAGCTCGGCCAGTGCCAGCGCGAATGCATCAGTGACGAACTGTGCGTCAGAGCCTGTCCCGGGCAGAATCACGGCATGTTCGGCCCACTTCGTCTTCGTCACGCGAACGATTGTGCCTGACCTCGATTTGCACGATGCCGGGGCGGCTGGCTGCATTGCATTTTCGGGTCTACAGTCGGCCCGGTACACGTTTTCACGCGGCGTATTCGCCGCAGAGTGCTCCAGGAGCGACCCATGGCACCCGTTGCCGCAGGATACTTTCGCAGGCTCACGCGAAAGTTGACCGAGGACGTCGAGCAACTCGACGCCCAAGAGATGGCGGAATCGGCGGAAGCATC